>JAFDKH010000162.1 GCA_019307065.1 Deltaproteobacteria bacterium | reverse complement strand
GGGGAGGTTTTCGAAGAAGCTCCAATTCCGATGTTGATTGGCAGAATGGGGCTCAGCAAGTGTTTGGTGATCGAGCTCCTGGAGTGTGACAATGACGTTGGCCGCGTTCCGGCTTCATATCTGGTGATCGATGAGCCGTCCATTTCGCGCTTGCACGCCCGGATTACCGTCGAGCAAGGTCAGTTTCAGCTGATCGACATGCGCAGTTCGAATGGTTCCTTCGTCAACAAGAAAAAAGTCGATACCGCCACGATTGCTTCAGGCGATATCGTTCGTTTCGGCAATATCGAATTCAGATTCGAACATGGCAAACCATCTTCCAAGGCCGCCGCCGCCGCCAAAAAGAAAAAAATGATTTTAATCGGAGTGGGCGGTCTGGTCGGCCTGCTGTTGATTATCGGCATTATTGCAAAAATTGGTGGTTCTGGTGGAGATGATTCCAACAAGGGCCATCGTAAAATAAGCAAAGAGATTCCCCTCGAACTGAGGGTCGATCAACACCTGAAGGCCGCTCGGGGTGCAATGGAGCAATACAATTGGAAGCAGGCCAAGAAAGAAGTTGACGCGGCCTTAGACTTGCACCCGATTTCCACACAGGCCAGACAACTCAAGACGACTGTCCTGAGCGAGATGGCCTACAAGTCAGTCTACGACGAGGGCGTCAGTCTATATGACTTGAGCAAGTGGCTCGAAGCCCTGGCCCTGTTCCAGCAGATACCCGCAGACAGTTTCTATTTCAAAAAGGTCAAGTACAAGATTTCCGAAATCGAGAAGAAGCGATCCGAGTACCATTTTGTCGAAGGTAAGAGCTACTTCACGGCCCAGCAATATCGCAAGGCGCAGAAGCACTTCATCTCGTACATGGGTATTAATCCCTGTGATCGACGGGTCTATGAACAGTGGATCAAGAAATCCGAAGCCAAGATGCGCAGGTTCGAGATGCGCCATAAACCTTTTGTTTATAACTGTACTGAAAAGAGTAAAGAAGGCCACAGCCTGGTAATCAAAGAAGAGATCGATCCGCTGGAAGTTCTCAAGATCGAGTTCCCCAACGAGAAAATCTACAATGCCATGCGATTGTATTACAAGGGCAAGGCCGAGCTGAGCATTCAGGAATTGCGACGCTTGAAAGTGCTTTCTAAAAATAAAAAAATAGTTGCCCAGGCAAAAGAGCTTGAACAGCATATGATGATTGTCATGGGCAAATACAACGAGGGAACTACATTGCTGTTGCGCGGGGAGTTGGTCGACGCCAAAGACAAGTTCCAGATCGTCTTGAAAACTGACGAAAAGATTGTCCCCAAGGGATTGCGCTCGTTTTATCGCGAGAACATCGGCAAGCGTATGGCCGACAAATTGTACAAAGAAGGTCTGGAAGAGTTCGGTCGCCGGCACTGGGTAAAATGCTTCGAGTTCTGGATGGAATGTATGGTTGTTCAGCCCAACGACACTTCCTGTATGCATGGGTTGAACAAACTGGAAGAAACCGGACAGGGTGCTCTAGAGTATGCGCGCAAACTCGAAAGCCGCAGGAATGTCAAGAAGGCCAAAAACATGTGGAACTTGGTGATGCAGATTACACGTCCCGAGTCCTTGCCCTATAAGCGCGCAAACCTGAAACTACGCGAATACAAAAAGTAACAGTAGACGATTAGATGAGATCACAGCCTTCTGAGTTCCTAGAAGCTCATTGCTGTCATTACACATCATAGGTGGGGCTACTTACCTCCGTGTTTGCGGAGGAGTTCTTCAACATCCCTGATCCCTTATCGAACGTATCCCAAAGAGCGTAGCTCGTCGACTAGTTGGGGATCTAAGTAATTGATTTTCCTGGGTGGCCGCTTCTCGTCGATTTCATTCTTCAGGACGAAAAGAAGATGTTCCTTGAGTTCGGCATTGGCTTCCGGCCAGATATTCTTCAGTTCATGCGGATCCTCAAGTACCTGAAATAGCATGAAGGTCTCTTTGTCGAAGGAAACCGATGGGAGCAACTCGGGCTTTTTTACCGTCTTCATGAAAGCCTGGCGGTCGGCAGGTTGCTGATAAATGAGCTTGTAGGTGCGGGTCCGGATGGAAGTGCGTTTGATGCCGAAACACTTGTATTCTGATATGACATATCGCGGAATCGGAACAGAGGAGCGATCACGCAAGGCGTCGATTATGGATATTCCCTGCAGATCATTGGGCACCTCGGCCCCACCGAGTTGGCAGAAAGTGGGGAATAGATCTAATTGCTGAAGGTAGACCGAAGAGTACTTGCCCCTGGCTTTCAGCCATGGTGCCCGGATAAGCAGCGGTAGACGAATGTGGCTTTCAAAGAGGTGATAGCCATGTTTGTAGATGCCATGCTCGCCGAAGGCTTCGCCATGGTCCGCAGTAATGAAGATGCTGGCCCGGTCATAGAAGCCCAGCTTGCGCAGACTCTCGAAAAAAACGCGCGTCTGATCATCGGTGGATCGGATCAGCCCGTCATATAGTGCGACGATCTTTTTCTGTGTCTCCTCGGGATAATCATTATTGTGTTCCCAATGTGGAGTATGAACGACTTTTCCCCGGTAGCCGGGCATGAACATTTCGTCATATGGCGGTTTGGGGCGGTAGGGATCGTGGGGATCGACCACGAACAGGAAGAGAAACAATTTGTCCTTGTCCCGGTGTTTCTTCAAAAGTTTCAACCCCAGATCATACACCTGACTGGCCCTGGGCAGCCCCTTCCAGTTTCCCATGGTGTCCTCGAACACGTCGAAGCCCTTATTGAATCCGAATGCCGAGCTGGCGTTCCCATTGCCTACCACGGCCAGGGTGGTGTAGCCGGCCTTCTTCAACTGCTCGGCGACCGTAGAAACATCTTCCGGCAGCTTGTGATCGCTACACTGCACCGCGTGATGGGTGGGTAACCGGCCGGTGAGCATGGAAGCTGTTGCCGTGCGGGTCCAGGATGAATTGGCGAAATAACGTGTGAGAACAATCCCCTCATCCGCAAATTCATCCAGGGCCGGCGAGGTGTCTCTATGATACCCATAGGAGCCCAGATGGTCGGGTCGCAGCGCGTCGATTACGATCCAGATGATCGGCTTGCCGATTTCGGGACTGGCCACCGCTCCTTCCGGCAAGGGTTCTCTCTTGAAGCCGGGGGTGTAGTTCTGCGGCGGTTCGTCGACGCTAATCTCCGCAGCCGTAGCGCTGCACAGCAACAATGCGAAGACGAGCAAGAACGAGGATTTCTCGCCTATTGAATGAATATATTCGATCAAAATCAATCTCCTTCGACCACCTCAGCAATGTTTTTTGTACCGACGAAGACAAAGTCTTTTATAGCACTGGCACTTCGCGCCAGTATCAAAGTGTACGTCAACGACTGTACAATAGCTCTCTGGATGGGTTGCCGGCAACTTTTTGACCTGCTGTAGTACAGATGACAGTAAATTGGGTTGAAAGAGGAGAAATAATGGCTTTTGAAGATCATTGTGAGATGATAACAATTCGATTGAAATAGTAGAGGACATGAGGGCCTAATCACAAATGAACAGGTATCGAGGCATTGCCTTTTTAGGAAACTATCTTCCAAGAGCCTGCGGAATCGCCACTTTTACTCATGATTTGGCTGAAGCTGTGGCCAAGCGGGCTGGAGATGACCAACCAGTTATTGTCGCGGCAATGAACGATTTGCCGGAAGGCTATGCCTATCCTGACAGAGTGAAATTTGAGCTACGCCAGGATTATCAAGTCGATTATGCTCGAGCCGCTGATTTCTTGAACTTCAGTCACATAGATGTTGTCAGCTTACAGCACGAATACGGCATATTTGGAGGGGACCACGGCTCCAACGTGCTCACTTTTTTACGTGAACTCAATAGACCAGCTGTGGTGACTCTCCATACTGTTTTGGAGCAGCCAACTTCGATACAAAAAGAAATACTCTGCGAAATATCTGCACTTTCAGAAAAGCTCGTCGTTATGAGCGACCGTGCATTTGAATTCCTTGAAGACGCATATGGCATAGCGCAGGATAAAATCGTTAATATTCCCCATGGTATTCACGATGCGCCATTCATCGATCCCAGCTATTATAAAGACAAATTTGGGGTAGAAGGACGCCGCGTGTTGCTTACCTTTGGTCTGCTGACACCCCATAAAGGCATCGAGTATATGATTGACGCTCTGCCCGAAATAGTGAAGCGTCACCCAAAAACTTCTTACGTTGTACTCGGCGCAACTCACCCCGGTGTTATTCGAAGAAACGGCGAAGCCTATCGATTGAGCTTGCAGAGAAAAGTCAGAGACCTTGGGCTTGAGAATCACGTCATATTCTATCCGCGCTTTGTGGAGTTGGCCGAACTTCTGGAATATTTAGGTGCGACTGATATTTTTGTCACGCCTTATTTGTATTTGGAACAAATCACGAGCGGCGCTCTTTCCTATGCTATGGGCACAGGAAAAGCCGTAGTATCAACACCTTATTGGCATGCTGAAGAATTATTGGCGGATGGACGCGGTTGTTTGGTCCCGCCCCGTGACTCCAAAGCCCTGGCTCGGGAGATAAACGGTTTACTCGACGATGAAGTAAAGCTGAGCACTATTCGAAAACGGGCGTATACCTATTGTCGAAGCATGGTTTGGTCATCGGTTGCTCGTTCCTATCTGGATTTGTTTGACGATATTCGAAGTCGTGTTCCGGCACAATTTCCAACGGCCTCTGATATGCGTTCACCTATTGCCGCAACCAACCTTCCCATGCCTAAAATCGATCATTTGCTCAGGTTAAGTGATGACACGGGCCCGGCCCGCCATGCCCTGCACGCTATTCCTGATTGGAATTTTGGCTATTCATTAGATGACGCTGCTGTAACTTTAGTGGCCAGTGCAAAGTTTTACGATATCTATAAAAACAAAGAAGCGCTAAAACTGACCGAAATTTATCTGGCTTTTATTCAAACGCTTATTGATGAAAATGACCAAACGCAATTAGCACAGGGACTTGACTACACCCGTCGCAAAGTTGGCAAAGCCTCCAATGAAACACTTGGCAAGGTTATCTGGGCGCTGGGATACATGGTTCTGCGCGGCCCCAAACATCTCACTGCTGCAGCTTACGATCTTTTCCATCAAGTTTTACCACCCTCGATCATAGATTCACCCAGAGGCGCGGGCTATGCGGTTTTGGGTGCTTCCAACTATATGCAGAGCTTCCCGGGGGCGACCGCTGTAAAACGGTTTTTATTTGCGCAACTGAAGACTATCGAAGACCATGTGGCTTTATCCCAGTGGTGGGAGAAATGGAATTCTGCGGATTGGCCGGTAGCCGCGCAAGTTTTCTGTGTGGCTGCACGGCATATTGATAATGAGGATATTCGTAAGCTGGCAAAAAGACTAATCGCCGAAAGTATTGAGATTACTGCCAGCGGCACTGTATTTCTCAGGCAAGGAAGCAATCCGGAAGGGGAAGAGTTGCCCGCAACCAGTGCAACTTTTATCGAAGCGCTAGGTGCATCTTTTTACGACAACCGAGACTCCGAACTTCTTAAGCCAATTCGTTCGGCTATCGACTGGTTTCTTGGCGCCAACCGCGTGAATGCTGCCCTCTACAATTTTTCAACCGGTGGGTGCCATGATGCTTTAACATCAGCCGGTATCAATCGCAATCAGGGCACTGAATCTACTGTCTATTGCCTGTTAGCTTTTCTTTCTTTGAACCAGATAATTGGTCTTGAAGATTCTTCCTTTAAAGATAAATTGTAACTTCAGAAAGTCCATTGACAATGAACAAACTCTCGATAATACGAACCGATGCTAAAATTGAACCTGTTGCATCCAGAGTGCTGATTCGGCCTTTTATTCCAAGTCAGGAGCGGGTTGTAAAAATCTTAGCTAGAATTGCCGCTCAACCTGACGAGGAAGTCCAAGAACATCTCGATAAAATTTTTGCAGATTTTTCCGGGCGCCATATCGAAGTGAAAAACACTTTCTTGGAGAGATATGACAGCATCAAACATCTTCAATTTACTGATTTTGAACCCAGTCTGCCGCGTAAATTGTTGATCGGTTCGTATTTCACCAGCGAATACTCTCTGGAATCTGCGGCATTGTTTAACCCTTCGATGGTCCCACATCCCGATCAAGCAGGTTTGCCGGACGGTTCAGTTCGCTTTGTAATGAGCTTAAGGGCGGTTGGCGAAGGTCATATTTCCTCTGTTGTGTTTCGCTCCGGCACTGTCGATAAAAATCACAACATCAAAATAGATCAGGCGGCAAATTTCGTCACAAGACCAGATCCTATTGTTGACAAGGAATTTAAAAACAAGATTCTAAGACAAAAAATCTTTGATATGGGATTTGAGAATCAGTATTCGAATGCCATCCTTGCTTTGTTGCCGGAGAGATTTACCTTTCAAGATATTCATTCAATGATGAAAGAGCTAAATCTCAAGGACCCCGCGTTGTCGCTTCGCAATGACAACGCCAAGAAAAACTTACTGTGGCTCGCTAGCGCGAATTACGATATTAAATTTAGTTCAAACATTCCGATTGGTGGCCGGGCACTGTTTCCGTATTCGCCTAGCGAAAAACACGGGATCGAAGATGCCAGGTTTGTAAGGTTCAAAGCCGATGACGGGGAGATCACTTACTTTGGAACAGCTACTGCATGGGATGGAAAAACAATCCTTTCTCAAATAATTGAAACCAAAGATTTTTTAACATTCAAGGTTCGTTCTCTAAACGGAGCGGCTGTTAAAAACAAAGGAATGGCTCTTTTCCCAAGGAAGATTGATGGCAAATATGCCATGATTTCAAGGCAAGACAATGAGAACATCTATCTAATGTATTCAGACCATGTACAATTTTGGAGAGAAGCCCAACTAATAATAAAACCCACTTATCCCTGGGAGTATTATCAAATGGGAAACTGCGGTCCTCCCATCGAAGTAGATGAAGGTTGGTTGTTGATTACCCATGGGGTGGGGGCAATGAGAAGATATGCCATTGGGGCTGTGTTGTTAGACAAGGGTGATCCTTCAAGAGTAATTGGAAGAGTTAAAGAGCCGTTCTTGGTGCCAATTGAAAATGAGAGGGAGGGCTATGTTCCGAACGTGGTTTATTCTTGTGGATCAATGATTCACCGGGGAAAATTGATATTACCCTATGCCATGGCGGATTATGCATCGCGCATCGCTCTGGTGGATGTGAAAGAACTTGTGACGTCTATGTTGCAATGAGAGATTTGTGATTAAGAATTCTAAAAATCCATTGATAACAAAGGCGATGATTGTCCCTTCGAATGATAACTTAATTGTGAAAGGCTCACTGAATCCCGGAGCAACCGAGTTTGAGGGCGATATAATTCTACTTTTGAGAATTGCTGAAGGCTGCAAGGCTGTTGATGGAAAAATATCCGTGCCGGTATATCGCTTTGAAAACAATCGAGGGAACCTGGAAGTCTTGCATTTTGATGAAAGTGATCCGGATATTGCGCTTAAAGACAACCGTGCAGTAATTCATAAAGGCAAAGAGTATGTATCTACCCTGAGTCATCTCAGGTTGGCCAGGAGCAAAGACGGGGTCAATTTTACCGTTGATGAAAAACCATTTTTAGTTCCCCAAAATGAATCTGAAGAATTTGGGGTAGAAGATGCACGGATTGTGAAAATTGATGACTGCTATTACATAAATTATACCGCAGTTTCCAAGGACAGTTATGGCACGTCTTTAATCAGGACCAATGACTTTGTTGACAAGCATTACATGGGTATGATTTTTTGTGCGCCCAACAAAGATGTTTGCATATTCCCCGAAAAAATTAATGGCCGGTACTTTGCTTTACACAGGCCTTATAATCACGATTTTGGTAAAAGTTCAATTTGGCTTGCCGAGTCGCCGGACTTGGTTCATTGGGGTAATCATCGATGCTTAATTCGCCCGAGAGCCAACAAGTGGGAAGATGAAAAGATAGGCGCTGGCGCACCTCCGATAAAAACAGATGCCGGTTGGTTGGAAATTTATCATGGTAAGACCTTGAGAAATGGAAAAGACTTCTATTCTCTAATGGTTTTATTATTGGATCTAAACGATCCGACAAAAGTTATTTATCGAGGAGACCATCCAATCCTAATGCCGGAAGAATCATACGAGACGAATGGTTTCGTTCCCAATGTGGTTTTTTTAAACGGAATGGTAATAAGAAACAAAGAAGACTTGTTGCTTTATTACAGCGCTTGCGATGACGTTACATGCCTGGCTGAATGCAAATTGAACGAACTTATTCCCTTCATAAAGTAAGAAATTTTATAGCTTGGGTTTCTTTTCTACCTTTACCTTGCCGGATTCAATTTCCTTCAATTTCTTCTGCATGGCCGTTAGCAAGGCTTTATACGATTCTTTTTTTATCTTGCGGTTGAATTCGCCACGATAATGACGCACCAGGCTGACATCGCCAAATTCGACGTCGTACATCAGCCAAATACGTTTCTTCAGGTACAAGTGAAAGGTCAAATCCTCACTGACTGTTTTGCCCTTTTTGTTTTTTGCGCTGGCTACCGAAGCAACTGTTGCGGTCATTGTGTCCTCATCGATTTCCTCTTCTTCGTATTCCATGCTGAATTCGATATTGTCGCTGATCGTCGAGGTGTAGGAAGCCTCGATCAAATCACGCAGCAGCTTGGTAAATTCGGTTTTTTCTTCTTCGCTGCGGTCTTTCCAGTGCGGGCCCAGCGAACGACGGGATAACTCCTGGTAGTCCAGGAAGCCATCGACTACTTTTTTGAGTTTTTCTTTCTGTACTTTTTCGGCCGGGGAACCTTTTTTGGTCTTCTTGGTAAGGATCTTCCGGACCTCTTCAGCGCCATCTTTGATGACTTTTTGCGGGGATGGAGCAGCTAAGCCGGTCGTGGTCAATATCGTCAGACTCATGGCTATCAACGCTGAATATATAGTCTTTTTTTTCATTTTAGCCGGCCCTTTTGTTTGTCTTACTAATTGTTTCAGACGCTTGGAATCTCTGGTGATTCATTTGTAAATCAGAAATTAGTTGTGATCTCAATCACATGGGAACTAGGGTGCTTTCGACAGATTATCTCCGCAAGCCGCGTGTAGTTTGTCGATGGCTACCAAGATATTATGTTTGGCTTTATCGAGCTCGATCTTTGACACGGCATAGGCAGCTATCGAATCCAGCAGATCCTTCGTATCGGAAATACCTATCCCGTAGCTCATCCAGTTGGCCCGCATCCAGGCCTTGGCCGAACGGTGCCCTTTTCTTTGGATTTTATTGTTGGAAATCGCCTCGCGCATATCTTCAAGACACTTGTCGATTTCAAGCTTGACGGCAAGTTCCGCCTGGCCGGACTGGACCTGGGTCTTGCTCAGCTGAGCGCGGGCCTGTTCCAGGCGAGCAAGTTTCAGGGGAATATCGAAAGTAATCTGAAAGCCAACTGCCAGGCCGGCATCGTAGGAAGTCAATCCGGCGTTTAGCAGTGGATTTTCGATGAAGTCGTGGACCGGAGACCATGACCCCTTGAAATAACCGCCCAAGAAAAAGTCGGGATAGAAGCTTGCTTTTTGGAGCTCGACACCTGCCAGGTGGGCGTCGATTGCGGCCATCAGCATTTTGAGTTCAGGTCGCTGGCGCCTGGCCCTGGCCAAATAAGTTTCACGGGGTTCTTCCTTGAATTCCAGGGCGGTCAGCTCTTGCTCGACAAGTTTACGTTTGGTTCCGAGATCATTGATGCCCGTAAGAAAACGAAGGGCGGCCAGCGTTATTGCGCGGCCCTTACGGGCCCTGACTAGCATTGATTTGACTTGGGAAGCGTAATAACGAAGTTTGAACAAGTCGCGGTCGGTTACGTCTTCGTTTAGCTCATCCAGCATCTTGATAAGCTTCTTCTCGGCCGCTTTGACCTTATTCTCGCCATCTTCGAGAATCTCGACAGCTGAAGTCGAAAGCAACCAGCCGTAGTAGGCCCGGCGAACTTCCAGGGCAACTTCTTGACGAGCCCGGTCGATCCCGGCTTCAGATGCACGCACCCCAGCCTGGGCAGCCTTCTTGGCTTCGGATATCTTGCCGAAAGTGTAAATAGGCATGATACCTTCGATTTTTCCGCCCATAGCGATGCTCATATTTCCCAAGTCGAAGTCGCCTCCCTTGGAGGCGTCGGTCACCCCGACGCCGGTACATAAGGGATCGGTAGTCGGATCACAGTCTAATAAGCGGCGCTCGCTAACCGGACCGCCGATTAGACCTTGCAGTTTGATGACAGGGAACCAAAGCCAGCTGGCTTCATCGTATTTGGCTCGATAGACATTCAGCTCGGCATGCGCTGCCAGCACGCGCCCGTCGTGGGCCAAAGCAGCTCGAAGCAAGTCGTTAAGGCTCAAAGGGGCTGTTTGCTCGGCCCTGGCCGGGTTTGCAAAAAGCAGAAAAAGCAGGACGGCACAAAGCCGTGTAATACTCAAGTGGCACCTCCCTGATTGGTTTGAGCCTAGGCAACCAATTGGTCTATGTCAAGATACCTACCGTTTGAAATTGATTCTTCATTCCGTTTGACATCAATCAAACCGGGTAAGATCATCATGAGCATGACAGGTAAAAAGCAAACCAGCCAAGTCGTTCGTTGGCTCGCCTGGGAGATGGCAAGCCATTTTTGACACTGGTGGCTACGATTCTCTCAGCCCGGGTTCGCGACGAAGTCACCGAAACAGTAGTTCCCGAAGTAATGCGCCGCTGGCCGGATGCCGAGTCGCTGGCCCGGGCGCGTCCTGGTCAGGTCGAGAAAGTTATCAAACGAATCGGATTGTACCGGGTAAAAAGTGTCCGCCTGGTAGAAGTAGCCAAAAAAATTGTTGAGGATTTTGGTGGCCAGGTTCCCCAGGAGCTCGATGACCTGGTCAAGCTTCCGGGGGTCGGCCGCAAGACGGCTGGTTGCGTTGTAGTATATGCTTTTGGCGGTGACGCTCTTCCGGTTGATACCCATGTTCACCGGATCAGCAACCGGCTTGGCTGGGTTGATACGAAGACACCTGAAAAAACCGAGCAGGCCCTTCTTCAGATTGTACCCCGAAGCTGGTGGTCGCGAGTCAACGATCTGCTGGTCTTTCACGGTAAAACAATCTGTCGGCCTCAAAATCCGCAATGTCAGATTTGCCCGGTGGCCGGCGATTGTCCGATTCCTAACAAGAAGTGAATTTGATTCGAGGTAGTTGCTGTGACATCATCTCGGCATGTCAGAGTCCAGCAGCGTTGTGCCTGAAGTACAATCCACAAAAATAGATTGGCTTCAAGTTGTCAGCTGGAGTTTATTTGGACTGCTGGTCTTGTTCTTCCTGATGCTCAAGAGCTTTAGCTTCCACTGGCAAGTCGGAGACGAAAATATATATTTTTATATGGCTTGGGCCGGCGTGGATCATGGAGCCTTGCCCTATGCTGATTATTTCTTCGCCCATCCTCCGCTACATCTGCTGCCCGGTATTTTCGTTTTCGGTCTACTCGGGTTTGGGCCGATTACTGTTCGCTTGATTCCGATTGGGGCGACTCTGGTTGGGGCATTTTTTCTGTTCTTGCTGGCAAGACGACAGATTGGTCGCCTGGGCGCGGTTGCAACGGTTTTTCTGTACTTGACGGCGTTTTCGCTGATTCGTGCTTCAACTCACTGGACGGGTATCAATCTCTCGGTGATGTGGGTTGTGATTGGGTTGTGGGCCTGGCAGCGTGAAAAACCGGCCACGGCCGGGGTGCTGATGGCACTCGGGGTCTGTACCGGCAGCTATGTTTGGCCGGCAGCCATTATGACCGGGATGTTGGCGATCTTGCGTTCGAAACGGGATGGCCTGCGCTTCATAATTGGTTTTGCTGTTCCCTGGGCCGCAGTTCAGCTGATTTGCCTGATAATAGGTGGTCAGTCATATCTACAATCCGTCTACAGCTATCACGTCAAGAAACCTGAAGCTAGCGGGGCCAGTTGGAAAATGTCTGCCCGCGTGTTTACCGACAATTTTGCCCTTTTTTTAGGAGCGCTGCTGGGGCCCCTGATGGCGTGGCTGGACAAGCGCTTGGACTCAGAAAAGCAAGAGCTGCCAGCCCAAAGTTCTAAGAGCAAGCCTTCCAATTCTTCAATATTAAGTTTGTTCTGGGTCTGGTGGCGCGAACGGCTGTTGCTGGATGGGGCCAGAGGAATTGCCCGAATAGGGGCCTTGTGGACACTGGGCTATATCATTTTTATTGGGCTACTGCCTAAGGTGTATCCTTTCTATTTTCTGCTGCTTTTTCCGGGCATGGCCCTGGCCGGCGGATACGCCTTCGACCGGTTTTTTCACCACGGCTTCAAGCTGGGGACCGGTTATAAGACATGCACCAAGCGCTGGTGGGAGAATTTAGCAATTCTGGGAGTTATTGGTTTGGCAGTCGGGATTGGATTCTTGGCTCGGGTCCCTCTGCAGCGTTCGCTGCTGCCCAAATACGTACGCACGCATGACAAACCGATGAAGTGGAGTGACGGAAAACTGCCGGGTTTTGTCAACCGGGCTTTGAGGGCCTGTTGCTTCGACGATGTGGCCAAGGCGTTTACCGAATACGGTACGGTCCAGGAAATTCTCTATCACGAGAGCCGCTATTTCGAAAAAGCCCAACAGCTGGCCGACTATGTCAGGAGTCATAGCACTCCTGAACAGACCATTTTTGGCGATTCCTCAACGGCTGGCCTGATTGCTTTACTGGCCGACCGGCGCCTGGCGGCCGATTTCAGCGATACGAACACTTTGCGTTTCAGAACGGGGGTGACTCCGCCAAAAGAGGCAATTAAGCGGATCGATACTCCCGAATTGAAATTTATCGTAGTCGGTGGATCTCTGAGACGGGATAAATCTGGCCGGGAGAGTGCACGTTTTCGACGTTTCGCCAGCTTGCCGGCCTTTAGTCGTTTTCTAAATGACAATTTCCAAATTGCTTTTCGAGTTGCCGATCGCACGAAAGGCTGGTTTTTCTTGTTGGAGAGAAAACCGGGCAAGTAATCCCGCCGGTTGAAAACTCATCTGAAAACCGTGTCATTCCGTCATGGTTCTGGACGGAACCCATACCGCGAAGACTGGGTCCCGGCCTTGAGCATGCCGGGATGACGGATACTAATGTAACCTTAGGATAGCTTCAGGATTTCTTTTTGTTCGCCCGGCGTTTATCAATGAACGCCAGAGCCTGATCTACACTTGAATTGACGATTAATTCGGCGGGAACAGCGGCTTGTTTGATCAGGGGCAAGGTCATTTCGTCTTGTCCGAGTTCGACGGCAGTGTGGGCGTCTGAGTTGATGGCCACCGGCACCCTAAAGCTTATGCAATGCTTGAGAAGTGATAACAGGTTTTCTTTTTTCTCTTTTTCATATCGCAACGAACTGTTGTTTACTTCTATCGCCACACCGTGGCGCGCCAGAATTTTTGCACAGCGTTCGTGCTCGAGATCAAAACCCGTTAAGGTAGGGTGGCTGATGATGTCGATAAACGGGTAATTGTTCAAGACAGCTTCGAGGTCATCAGTACACTTTACTCGATTGTCTCTAATCGTTCGGCTTTCTGGATGAAAGCCGGCCAGGCAGATGTCCAATTCGTCGATCTTAACTGAACCGGGCAGCTTGATCTTGCCTCCATCGAGGATTGAAAACTCGATACCCGCAAGTACATGGACTCCTTGCCATTCTTTTGGAAATCTGTAGCTCAGCACGCGAATGCCATGTCCATTGCCGACGTCATGATCGGTAATGGCCAGCATGGACATGCCCAGATCGCGGGCCAGACCGAGAATTTCCAGTAAGCTATGAAGACCACAGGGGCTCTTGTTGGTATGCACATGCAGATCAACATCTAGCATCAAAAACCTCTGTGTTCTGGTTTGCGAACGAAAAAGCGGAGACTTTCGGACGAACTGTCTTTGGTTGCTTTCTTGAGCGCTTTGCCCAAGGCGCAATATTCAGCGGCGTTTCCGGTTTCGAAGTAGACCATGATAATACAACGGCGGTTTTTCTTGTCGACCATTAGTCCAATTCCGCTCGAGAGATCCAGCATGGCCATGAGTTGCAGGGCCTGATCTGCAGTCGCCGGAAGCTGCGCAACTTCGCTGACGGCCTGATTGACGTGCTGCAGAACAGTTGCCAGTGATCGGGTGGCCTTGACGCGCGGCATGGCTTTTACGATTTTCTCGAATCGGAGAATGCTACTCAGATGCAGCGGTGTCAGCAGGCAGTCATCGGGTTTACACGCCACGCCAACTTCCAGTACTCCGCCTCCGGCCAGATGCCGATTGAGCATTTTGAGACCAGTCAGGGCATGTTCGGTATGCCAGGTAAGGGCCTCGGCTGCTGCCACGGGATACTCCACCAAATTGATCTTTATGCCGGCCGGCGCAGTTTGGGTCAGTTTGTGCAGCTGGGTGCGAATGTCACTGCGAGCCTTTTTCTTGGAGGTTGGCAGGAGCCTGACAACTAATACAGTTACTCCCAGATCGGCCGATAGCAGGACCGGGTCGATTAGCCCGGCGAATTTACGATAGCGGATCATTCGAAGGTTGGGATCGTTATGACTATCGGATACGAATGGCTCGACTGCGACACCCAAATCGGTCTTGGACAGAACTTGTTCATCGGCGATTCCATTCACCGATAAAATACCCGGAGTGCCGTGGATCTTGCGGTAAAGCTTGTCGAGGAATTCAACTCGTTCAGTTGACAAGATATCGCTGTCGGAGTGAATCACTAAAGCGAAGCCGGCTCGGCCTGTCTGACGAGCAATGGCTTTTTGGCAGCTGCTAGACACGTTGACAGACTCGATTTTGACGCTTCGCTCGGTTGGTTGTTTACTGACCTCTTTAACCTCGACAGTCGCGCAGGAGTTCAACAGCAACATGCCGATAGCTATGATTATTGAAGTAGTGAAGTCTTTAGGCATGACAACGTTCAAATTGCGGCCAACTTGCTAGAGTAATATTTTTGTTTCTCAATCTTGAATATAGGCGGATAAAAGCTCGGCTTGGTCGATCACTTTCGAACGATGACAGCCCCAGATATTGCACAATCCTACCAGGTTGGCTTCATTCAGCTCTGAGTTCAGATAGAGTTTCAAAAGCTTTCCCTTGTCTTCACAGGAGCAGGATGAAAGTTGTTTAAGCTCTTCTTTACAGACCGGGCAAGAAACCGTTATCTCAGTTCCCGCAGCGAAGTTGGTCTTGCCAAATCGCCGATGATCGCCGTGGAAAGGGCTCAGAATTACTTCACCACTGGAAGTGCCGTCTGAAACCAATAAGCTAATCCCGGGTGCCCCGTCGAATAATTCGTCGGTGTTGATCAATAAATTGTGGCCATTATGACAGAATACTTGAGTGACCTGTATGATTACATCGTCTACTTCCTTGATGTGTGAGTCGGCTGACGGCTTGGCGCCTTCTTGGGGACGCTGCAGCTTATCTTTGTCGATTGTGGAATCTGTCACTGGAACCTCTCTTTCGTCCGCTTGATTTGTACAGAGTATACCCACTAATTGTATAAATCAGCAAGGCTCGAAGGCTGAGAATTTTTTCTCAGCGCGGTTGCCCCGCGCCCCCCATGCAGCGCACACCGATCCGATTGGAGGCAGACGATGGATCGGCAAAATCACGATCGGTCGCCCGCAGGTTTGCTGCCGGATCGGAGAATCCACCACCACGGATGCCCCGGACTCCGGTGTCGTCGGTCGGACCGCGAGGATAGCGGCAATCCACCGTACAGCTGGTGTAGTAATCCGCTTGGTACCAATCGGAAACCCATTCGGCCAGGTTCCCGGCCAAATCGCAGACACCCTCCTGGCTGCTGCCGGCTTCCCGGTTGCAGACCGTTTCGGGTTCGGGGGCCCCACAGTCGTCGAACAGGGCCAGGTCACAGGTTGGGGCAGAGTTTCCCCATGGATAAGAGCGATTGCCGGCCGCCGATGCGACCATTTCCCACTGGGCTTCGGTGGGCAGCACCAGCCACGAGCGCCAGTTGCAGTAGGCATCGGCCCCATACCAGCTGACCTGGACCACGGGATGATCCTGGTAACCTTCTTCCGGTTTCCACGCCCCGCCTTCGAAGATCAAGCGTACTCCTTCCGCGCCGGCATCCAGACAAGGGTGTCCGTCACAGTCGTTTCCATGGTCGTTGAGAAAAAGCGCAAAATCACGATTGGTGGCCTCACGGATGTCGATGCGCACCGGTCGGACTGTTACCGCGTGCAGCGGACTCTCATCGTCGTCACCGGTCAGCGAACCCATATCGAAGACGATATCCACGCCCGTAGCCGGCACTCGGACCCGGGGCACGAGGGGCTTGGGAACACCCTGCTGAGTCGTCTGGGCGCAAACCGCCGGCTGGTTCTCTGCCACCAGGCCGTCGTCCGAGATCCGCCGGACATCGAAGATTTCGAAAATCGGGTTGCAGGGTCGACCCCCGGTGCACCAATCAGCGTAATCGAAGATGTACTTCAGGTTATCCACCCCCACGCCCATCTCTTCCCACCCGTGGTGGAAGGTCTGGTAGTAGAAAGTTCCCTGGTCGAGTTGGGTGACCTGGTCATTTTGGCATAGGTAAGCCTGGGTGGCTTCGTACTCGGGATCTTGGAACTGGTTGACCCCGGTTGGTTCGGCTTTGACCAGAACCTTGGCGTCTAATCCGTCGAAATCGATCTCGCACAATATATGCCGATCCCACAACTGACTTTCCCCATAGGGTCCCTGGAAAGTGTGCATCTGCAAGGGAGTCAGGGGAAAGGCGCACCCCGAAGACGGTCCCGGATCTCCGGCGCTGGAGTCACCCCCGTCGCCTTGATCTCCTGCGTCTATCCCTTGATCGCCGGCATCCCCCGCGTCGGACCCGGCGTCACCGGCATCTACCTCGCCGTTAGCTCCACTGCTGCAACCGGCAGCGGCAAGCAACAGCCAGGGCACCACCATCAAGACCAATAATTGAATCGGTTTCATTCGACATTTTCCTTACTCGCCGATCTCCACTCCGGCGTACTCAGAGCTTTCCTCGAAAACGATTAGCCAGTCATCGGTTTCACTCGCCCTTTGCTCCAGGGTGACCGAGACGGTTCCCACCAGAGATTCCCAGGCCCGCGGCTGCATTCCGGTCTCGGTCGGGGCCAGCAGGTGGAACATCGTGGCTGGATCGCAGTGTGCTTCAATGCTGATGCGCCGGTTGCCGCTCTCGCCGTTTAGCAGCCAGTGCCCCTTCTCGGCCTGCCTGTCCACCGTGTCGAAATCCTGGGTGCGAAAAGTGATCATTTCCCCATCCAGATAGAGTCCGATCATCATAGCTTCGATCTCGGTCCCGCCTAGATCGAGGGTACCGCCCGAGGCTGCCAGGGCGGCGTCCGAGCCCGGGAAAGATGCAGCCTGCATCCAGATCCATTGGCGGGGAAAGATGATTCCCCAGTTGTGATCGCAATAACCCACACCATCATCGAACTCGTAGCTTACGCCATTGAAGTTTATCCGGCCCGAGGCTTTTGCGCGGATGGTGCCCACGGTCCAGGAGGTCTCAAGTCCCGTTTGCCCGGTTAGCCAGCCCATCGTCTCTTTCCAGGCCACGCCCTCATCCAGCCATACGTCCCAGTCGCAGGCGCCGCCTGCGTCCGCGGCCGCTCCGGCGAACCTGAGCGCGGTGGCTCGGGCCGTATCGGAGATGCGCACGTCTCGGACCTTGCGCGAGGCCGAGAAGGCCTCGACCGGGAATGACTGGTAGACGGTCTCGCCCGTTTTCTGCCGGCCGCAGTACAAAAACGCCTCGGCCGGCATCTGTGAGCCGGGCAGCGGGTTTAAGACCGTGTAGATGAAGAAGAAGGCATCGTCCTGGCTGGGCAGCGCCACCTTGTAGTACCAGCCCTCATAGTAGGGGTCGCTGCTGCCGTCGTAGTGATAGCCGTCCTCGGGGTTGTCGGGCAGCTTGGTAGGCCAGGGTCTTTCCGGCTCTGAGTCGGCACAGGCGCCCAGGACCAGGCTGCAGGCGATGATTAGGCACAGGCGCATTGTAATTCCAGCACTCGTCTTCGTCATCAGTAGTTCTCCAGACAGCTCACTTTAGCGCACTATCCGGGCAACACGCAACGCGAGAAACAGAGGAAGGGGCCAGTTGACCTCGGAGTCGATTCCTGGCAGATTTGGGTTTGATACCTATACCTAAAGCCTCACATTCTGAACACAGGAGGGAAAATGAGATCCGGAATCATAATCGCTGTGTTGCTGATTTTGGTGACTGGTCTTGCCGGTGCGGGCAAGAAAGCGCCTTTCCCGGGGCTCGAGATGACGACCTATACCGCCCCTGACGGAAGCTTCTCCATATACTACCCGAAGGGCTGGACGGCGGCGCCCTCGGAAATGGGCATCTCCTTCGCCCAGGATCCCGCCGATGACACCAGCGCGCACATCGACGTTTTCGTGCTGGAGTTCAAAGATGCGGCGTACACCAGCGGCCAGATCATCGAGCTGCTCGCGAAGCAGATGAAACAGCAGTATCCCAGCATGAAGGTCGTCGAGCAGAAGCAGATGTCGAAGGAGCCGGATCTGCGCGGCGTCTTGTTTACCTATAAAGAGGGCGGGACCCAGATGAGCGGGTTCGGCCTCGCTCTGTCCGCCGGCCAGGCGGCCCTGTGGGCGGACATCTACGGAAAAGATGCCAGCTTCAAGAACTACAATCCGGTGGTGGTTCTCTCGTATGTTCTTCAGAGCATGAGCCAGGGCATGAAGCCGAGCAAGCCGCAGATCCGGGAGTCCCAGGCGACGGCCAAGGCCGAAGCCAACGTTCCAATGTCCGCTACGGAGACGAAGAAGAAGATTGGAGAGGCGGCGGTCATGACCCACTTCTGGAACAACGCGCAATACATCGTGCCAGACGCCTTCTCCACTTACGTACCGCCGCTGTTCTGAGCGCGAACCGCCTACCGAGTGGTGGAGAAGCCGTCACAGGCCTGACTGGCCGCAGGTCAAGATTTGATCTTTTCCATGAATTTCTGAACTGCGGCCATTGCCTCGGTCGGAGTAGATGCCCGAATCACGCGGCCTTGACTTTCTGCGTCCAACACGGTTGGACCGGGATCGAAGTTCAGCAGGACCAGCGGTTTTTTATTTTTTATTGCCATACCGACTTCGGTCAGAGTGCCGGCCCCCCCCGGACAGGCGATTACCACGTCGGAAGACAGGATATTAATCAGGTTGCGCCCATCGGCTAAGTTGGTGGCGATAACAATGTCTACGAAAGCAGAAGAATCGTCTGGATCCGGCCCGGGCAGGATACCGATCACCAGACCCTGGGCCTGGTGGGCACCCTGGCTGGCGGCATCCATGACGCCGGCCGGCCGGCCGCCGGTCAGTAAAACGTATCCGGCTTCGGCCACACGGCGTCCCAACTCGGTAGCCATGCGGGCTGTTTCTTTATCGACTTTCCCGCCGCCCATTACTCCTATAATCCTGCGTCGTCGGCTGTTGGCCACTTCGACCTCCTAGATGAACTCTGCCAAGAATAGGGGCATAGCCGGTAAATGGTCAACCCGTGATTCAGATACGAGCCGCTTCGCAACTCGCGGTTGTTCTGTTTGAGTTGATATGCTAAATATCAATAATTACTTGGGGGAAGGAGTAAAGATAGATGAACAAAGAGTTTGATCGCTTCAATGGCACGGATCAGTACATTACTTCGCCGGAGCTCAGGCATGCAGTGAATGTTTCGGCCGCCCTGGGTCGTCCATTGCTGGTCAAGGGTGAGCCGGGCACCGGCAAGACACTCCTGGCTTACGCAGTCGCCGAAGATCTAGGGCTGAAACTGATTGCCTGGAACGTCAAGTCGACCTCCAAAGCAGTCGACGGGTTGTATGTCTACGATACTGTCCAGCGTCTGCAGGACAGCCGCTTTGACGATAAAGATGTTTCGGATATACGCCAGTACATCAGGCCGGGGCCTTTGGGTCAGGCGCTGATCTCCGATGTACAAGTCGTGTTGCTGATCGACGAGGTTGATAAAGCCGATCTTGAGTTTCCTAATGATCTACTCCACGAACTCGACATGATGGAATACACCGTAACCGAAACCGGCGACCGTTATGTGGCCAAACACCGCCCGATAGTAATCGTGACATCCAACAGTGAGAAAGAGCTGCCGGATGCTTTCTTGCGGCGCTGTGTTTTTCACTACATTCAGTTTCCCGACGAGAAACTCATGACCGATATCGTCCGCGTGCATCATCCCGATATCACTAAGAAGTTACTCGATCAGTGCTTACAGAAATTCTACTGGATTCGTTCACTCGATGGAATGCGTAAACGCCCCTCGACCTCCGAGTTGATCGACTGGATCGGCGCCCTGATTCATGCCGGCATTCCACATTCCAAGATATCTAAAGCGATTCCCTTCCTGGGAACCTTGATCAAGAGAAAAGAAGATATCGAACTCGTTGAACAAGGCGGCAAACCGGCAACCCGCTCGCGGGGAATGTGGCCATAAAACAGGCCGAGAGATGGCTTTCGAGGCAGGCACAACAAGAGCGGTCGACGATCATAGCGGCATTTTTCTGGGATTTTTCTTAAAGCTTAGAGAACGCAAGCTGCCGGTCTCTCTGACTGAATGGTTGACCCTGGTTGAAGGCCTGGTCATGGGATTGCATGGCTCGTCATTAATTGGTTTTTATTCTTTAGCCCGCTCGATCCTGGTCAAAGACGAGGCCTACTTTGACGAATTCGATCGGGTCTTTGCATCTTATTTCGAAGGCATCGAAGATCTCAGCCCGCTCGAGGAAGAAATCTGGGAGTGGCTGAATAATCCAATCCAGCCGTTTCAGATCGATCCGGCTCTGCGCAAAGTCCTCGACAATGTCGATGTCGAACGTTTGCGCGAGTTATTCGAGCAGCGCCTGAAAGAGCAAGACGAGAGACACGACGGCGGCAGCCGCTGGGTCGGCACCGGGGGTACATCGCCCTTTGGTCACAGCGGTTATCATCCCGGGGGCATCCGGGTTGGGGGCCAGGGACGGCATGGTTCGGCGGTACAAATTGCGGCCGCCCGCAGATTCAAAGAGCATCGCCACGATCTGATTCTGGACACGCGTCAATTGACGGTAGCCCTGAGAAAATTGCGGGCCTTGAAGCGCGACGGGGTTTGCGACGAACTCGATCTGGATGGCACCATCGACCGCACGGCGCGCGAGGCCGGTGAACTCGAATTGGTTTTCCGGCCGCCGCGAGTCAATAATCTGCGCCTGCTGCTGGCGATGGATGTTGGCGGTTCGATGGAACCCTATCGGCATCTGGTCAATTTGTTGTTTTCAGCCGCACATGCTTCGCGGCATTTCAAGAGTTTCAAGTATGTATATTTTCACAACTGCATCTATGGAGAAGTTTACGAAGACGCGAATTTTCACGACATGATTCCGACTCAGAATCTGATCGAACGACTCTCACCGGAGACCCGGCTAGTGATGGTCGGCGATGCCTACATGTACCCGGGTGAGCTGACCGACCGCTATGGCGCAATCTACTGGGACGATCGTAACGAGACCCCCGGAATAAACTGGTTGCAACGCCTGGCCGAACATTTCAAAAAATGTGCCTGGATTAATCCAATGGGCGAGCGCATGTGGCACGCGCCTTCGGTCAGGATGATCGGACGCATTTTTCCGATGATGCCCTTGACCGTCGAAGGAATCGAGTCGTTAGCCAACGAGCTGAACTAACGGCTGAACCAGCCTGGGCGAAATTATTAGTTTGGCAGACAAACTCCCTGGCCGCCTACGTAGACCACGCAACTCCAGTCACCTAAGACACTACAGTCGGAATCGTCCCCGCAAAGGGCCACGCACCAGAAGCCGCCCTGGCCGTCGTCCAGCAAGCACTGGAAAGGGCTGGGGCAGGGTAGCAAGCTGGAGCACAGGCGATTGCAGTAGCCCGGGTGGTTTTCATCCAGCGGCAAACATACCAATCCACTCTGGCAGCCGTCTACCATCGAACAGGCATCGGCGAACTGGCCATCTCCTTGGGGTATACAGAACCCGGTTGAACTGCCTTCGGACGGATCCAGGCAGGCGCCGCCCATGGGGCAGACGCCCATTGACAGATCGCAGGTGAAAATGCAGACATCCTCGTATCCACCGCTGGAACCCGACAGGCAGAACATATCCGGCAGGCATTCCATGTTGCATTCATCCAGGTAACCGGGATGATCGACGAAGCAAAGATCACCGGGCAGACAAACCGAGTAATCAGAAGCCAGTTGGCGGCAGCAGCCTCCGGGGAAGTCGACTGCACAATCATCGGGGCCGTCGCAAGGATAGGAGCAGATTCCATCGAATGTGCCGGGATATTCGACACAAGTGTAGGCGGCGTTCCAGTCGGCCGGGCAGCCGTCATAGAAACCGCAAGGATCGCCGGCGCCCTCACGATGGCCGCTGTAGGTGCAGGTACCTTGCGCGGTGCAGAACCAGCCCGGCTCGCAATAGCCGCAGATTTCACCGCAAATCGGGTCGGGACCGCATTCACGACCGGAACAATCGGGGATGCAGCTGGTGATAGTGGTAAGATGCAAGAAGTAGGTTTCGATGATGCCCCAGTCGGAGAACTCCTGGATCATCACGTAGTATCGTCCGCGCATCAGCCCGAATATTTCTATTCTCGAAAACAGATCACTTCCGCCGTCGTCGTCATAAGCGACTTCATTCAGGTTCTCGTCATACAGCCACATTACGGTGTCGCCGTACTGTCCGAAAGTCTCAAGTACAATTCTAGAATTCGCATCGAGAGTGAAGACCCACCAATCGTCATCGCTCTGGGGACAGATTGAATGGGCTTGAGGATTGCCGGGCTCCAA
>JAFDKH010000357.1 GCA_019307065.1 Deltaproteobacteria bacterium | reverse complement strand
CCTTTACGAGCAAATGGAAGATGCCGGCGGACTAACTCAGTTTCCCAGCGGTGATGAAGCCGCCACAACTACTTCCGGTTTCAGCCTCAACCGGGCCAGATTGGGGGTCCAGGCCTTCTTTCTCGAGCGCTTGATCGAACTGGCCACCCAGTTACGCTTGGAAAAAAACGTGGCTATCTTGGATCTCTATCTTGGTATTCATTTTTGCGATTGGCTGCAGCTGTATTTTGGCCAATACAAAGTGCCGGCCCCGCGTGAAACTCTGCGCAACTCGCGCGAGCTCGATTTCATATTCCGACCAATCATCTCGGAGCTGCTTGTCGACTACTCGCTCTCCAGATCAACCTATATCTCGTCGCTGTTTTACGGAGTTCATTCATACTTGAGAGACTTCGGGATTGGTCTCAAGGGCGAGCTGGATATCGAAATCGGCCGGCTGCGCTACTTCTTGATGGTCGGCAACGGGCTGGGCGCCAACCTCTTTATTTCCGGCAACATCAAGAAGGAATACATCCTGACCAACAGCGGGCAATTCTTCTACGGCCTGCGCGTCGAAGCCGGCGATCTTTTCGACATGGTCACCATCGGGGGGCATATCAACTACAACTACCACGACAACATGGTCTTCAATAGCGGCCGCGTTGTTTTTGACATCAAGCGCGTCGCTTACTCGGGCGATATCACGCTAAAGATTCCCGACAGCGGTGTGCGGCTCTCGGGACTATACGGTCAGGGAAAAATCTTCGACGACTTCGACAACGATCAACGCACCGATTTGACTTACTCGGGCTGGGAGTGCCGCCTGATGTGGCGCCTGAATGATCTACTGGCGCGCTATTTACCGGCCGCCTTCTGGGAGCGGCATGTTTTTGAAATCGGTGCTCGCTTCGACCATTACCAAAGCGATTGGAATGAAAGCGGAGTTCAAGTGACCGAAGAAAATTGGACTGTCGGAGTCAACTACCTGTTTTCGGATCTGATCAAGGTCCAACTGAACTACGTCATCAAAAATATCGCCGATCCTTCTTTGCCCAACCTGGACGATAATATCCTGCTGCTGAGTGTGCAGGGAATGATCTGATAAAAGCTGATTCCGCCGCCCTAGATGA
The DNA here is from genome assembly GCA_019307065.1 of Deltaproteobacteria bacterium. Taxonomy (GTDB): domain Bacteria; phylum Myxococcota; class B64-G9; order B64-G9; family B64-G9; genus JAFDKH01. Next base: position 2,620 of record JAFDKH010000357.1, on the reverse strand, counting down.
AGATGTTACTTCCGTCCCCGCCAGTAGAATGGTCGGCGTCTGTGATTCATCACGGCCAAAATTCTGATGCAATCCGTACGTATGGAGTAAAGAAGGCCGTACGGAAACTTGCGAATCAGCTTCCGTCGTACGGTTTTTGCGACCAGTGGCGATCCCTCCGGAAATTGTAACGCGTACTTGATAGCTCGTTCTACCTCGCCCAAGAAAGCTACACCTAGGCCACTTAGCTCCTTTTCGTAGTATTCTGCTGCATCATTGAGTTCAATTTCGGCGAGGTGGTGGAATATAGCCTTACGCTTCAACTCAGCCTCGACTTTACATCTCTAAGTACATCCTCTGAAGATCGGGCTAATGTTTGATCTTTGTCTAGTTCAAGGTCGCGTCGCTGAGCCTCCTCTGCCCATAATTGTGCATTTTCGGCATCCGAAAGCCGTTCCAAACTCGCCAACAGTCTCTCCGCAAGCCGCGCACGCGATTTCGGATCAAGTTTCAAGGCTGCATTTTCCAATTCATCTGTTGTCATAATATTCTCCTGCACTTATTCTAGCACAACTCCAGTATTGATTGTCGATAGTATCTACCTTGGCTCCAACGGCTCGCATCACCAGCAAAGCCCGGCCGGCGAAGCCGGCTAGCGCGGCCTTTGCCTCGACTTAATGGGGACGTTCTTTCACTATTTGCATTGATGTTCAAATCATGTTGCAGATTACAATGTTATTTGAAACCGGGTTTAGGTACCAATGAAAATACTGAAAGAACGTCCCCCTGCTTCCCCTGCTTCCCTGCTTCCCCTAATTTCCAATCCGGCCGGCCTTGACGACAATGTTCTTAGCCGAAAGCCGACTGGCTATCGAGTCCAGATGAGTTGCCATCAGAACACTGGTGCCGTGCTGGTCGACCAGAGATTTAATCAAAGTTAAAACTTTATCCCGGGCTTCATCGTCTAAGCTTGCAGTAACCTCGTCGAGAAACAGCAGTTCGGGATTCATGACCAGGGCCCGGCCCAAAGCAACAAGCTTGCGCTCGCCGCCCGACAAATCATTGGCCGGGCGTTGCGCCAGCCCGAAAATCCCCAAGCGTTGCATGACTGCTTCGGCGCGCTTGCGACGTTCGGCCTTGGGAACTTTACGAATCTTCAAGCCATAAGAGATGTTGGCAGCAACCGAGCTGCGAAACAGATAAGGGTCCTGGAAGACAAAGGCAATCCGGCGCCGCAGGTTTTTGGGGGCCGGAGCTCGCCCGCGATGAAACAATTCATCGAACATTTTGACCTGGCCCTGCTGCAAGTCCAGCAATCCGGCAGCCACCAACAAGAAGGTCGTCTTGCCGGCCCCGTTTTCACCGGTTACAACGGTGATTTCTTTGGCCGGCAGCGAAAGGTCAGGCAGCTCGAGCACCGTATGACCCCGGCGTTTTACACAGACGTTTTCAAATTGCATGAAGGTCCGGCTCATGTCTGATCCTTGCCGCGGTACTGCCAGATGCCGACAGCCAGATTGACCGCCAGGGCCACCACTAAAAGGACCACCCCCAAGGCCACTCCCAGGGCGAACTCGCCTTTACCGGTCTCGAAAGCTATCCCGGTGGTAATATTGCGCGTGTAGCCCCGGATATTTCCGCCGACCATCATCGAGATGCCTACTTCGGCGAAAACTCGACCGAAGCCGGCGGCCACGGCCGCCGCCAAGGCTGCTCGATTCTCAGCCGCGACTACCAAAGCTGCCCGCAGGCGGCCGGCCCCCAGGCCGAATACGGTTTGTTGAATTCGAGGATCGGCCCGCTCGACGGCGGCGGCACAAAAAGCGGCAATGATCGGAAACGCCAAAATCACCTGACCGATCACCATGGCAGTCGGCGAATACAACAAATCGAGTGAACCGATCGGCCCGCGCCGGGAAATGAATGCATACAGAACCAGCCCGACCAGAACAGTCGGCAGAGCCATCAGAGTGTTCAAGACGGTCACAACCGCCCGGCGGCCTCTGAACCTCCCCAAGCCAACCAACAAACCGAAAGGCAGTCCTAAAGCGGCAGCTATCACAGTCGAAGTCAGAGCAACTGTCAGAGACACCCTGATTGGACCCCAAACTTCGGGATCGAGACTGAATAAGAGGGAAAATCCCTCGCGGATGCCGTCGAGTATCATGGTTGTTTGATTGCGTCGGGATAAAATAAAATCTTACCCTTGACTCTGAAATTCCCGATCAGCGCCTGACCTTCGGCCGAAGTCAGCCAGCCGGCAAAAGCCATGGCCTCGAGGTAATGTGCCTTTGGATACCTGGCCGGGTTGACGGCAATGATCCCGTAAGGATTGTGCAGGCGAGGATCGTTTTCAACCAAGATTTTTAGTTCGACCTGGTCGGCCGCAGTCAGAAAAGTGGCCCTATCCAGAATGCAATAAGCCAACTTTTCGTCGGCCATATTCAGGGTCAAGCGCTGACCTTGTCCGGCCTCGAGATACCATTCGCCCTGGGGAAGAATGCCGGCTTTTTGCCAAAGACGTTTCTCGGCCTTGTGTGTGCCCGATTCGTCTCCGCGAGAAACAAAAACGGCCTGGCGGCCGGCAATCTTTTTCAAAGCAACGACTACATCGCTGCCTTTTACTGCAGCGGGATCAGCA
>JAFDKH010000356.1 GCA_019307065.1 Deltaproteobacteria bacterium | reverse complement strand
AAGCGTTTTCACAACAAACACTATCGGCACAAAAATCGGAGAGGCATTCAATCCATTCGTCGCAGGCCTGGCCCAGGTCCAGCAGCCAACTAACCTGGCCCGGCGTGGGTGTCGAGCGATCTACGAAGTCTCGAAGACAGTCATTCGAGTCTTCCCGAGCTTGAGGCCGTTCCAGCGAATGACCTTGTACGACGTTGACTCCGGCGATTACCCCTGGATAGGTGCCGCCGCCATAGGCAATCGCGTCGATGACCGTATCGAAGGGATCGAGCAGGAGCAGTTGATCGCTGGCGTTGGCTAACAGAATGTTGCTGCCGGTCCAGAGCGGATAGTCAATCATGTCGGGCGTTGCGCCGGCATCGTTCAATTCGAAGTCGGCCGGGAACCCGTAGAGGGTCTCGTAGGCCAGCCCGTCATTTGCCATGACGACTACCGAGTCGAGGTTGATTGTCCCGCCGACAGGGAAAGCCACCATGCCTTCGATGGCGCCGTCGACGGTTTCCTCATCGCCTACCTTGTGGCCGTCCAGCGAATAGCCGTCGATCCCGGTTCTGTTGAAGATCTCAATCCATTCCTCGTCGGGCTCGATGACCGGATCGTAGAGGACTTCGTTGACCACCAGCGGGGCTGACGGTTCGATGTCCGGATCGAGGTGGAACCAGACACTGAAATGGTAGTCGACCAGGGCGTCGCTGACCTCGTCCCAGGTGTTGCCGGGCAGGCCGGGATCGCCGTAGTTGGTAACGGCATCCATCACGTCGCTGACACCGGCAACGTCCCAGGCTTCGTCAATAGCATTGGCCCGCAGCGAGACGACCGTGAACTGCAAGGGTGCCGGAGGCAAGGCGTCCAGACCGACAGAAAAAGGAACACCGATTTCGATGAAGTCACCCATCAGGACAGCCGAAGTGGTGCCCAGGCCGACTTCGACAAAGCCGGGAGTATAGACGGCCGGCACCTGAGCGCTGCCGAATCGGGTAACAACCAGAAACTCCCAGCTGGCCTGAGGGGCAACCTGGGTATCGGCCAGCGAGCCGAGCCATTGCTCTCCACTGCCGGGGATGTAATCGGCGTCGATGGCTATCTGTATTTGCGGGGCCCCGTCGCCCAGGGGGATGTCAATTCCGGCCAGTTGGATCAGGAAGAACATGTGAGTCTGGTTGGCGGTGATCCGTACTTGCAGAATATCGACCGCCTCGGAGTTGGCGAAGTCGGTTCGCTGATCGCCGAGGGCGTCGGTCCAGATGTATTCGCCCTGCAGGCTAGCGTTGCGGGCGATGTGCCCGGTATCGATATTAGTCGGCGCAGCCATTGTCCAATCAGCCGGATTGCCGTCGACTGTGATGTCATAAGCCGATGCAGTTTGGGTCCAACTTGTCAGAGACGCAACCAGAATACAGGCTAAAAATCCCCAGCGTTTCATGAGATCTCCCTTTGAATCTGTGTACTTGAACGAAAGTCCGAAAGCCATATTAGCAGCAATGCCGAAAATCCTCAAGAGGGCTTGGAGCCTGCTTCAGGCGGCGTTGTATAAGCGACCAGCATGGCTTCGAATTCTTCGACTTTGGCGGCGAAGTCGAAGGTCGCGGGATTGAAATGCCATTGCAGGATTAAGCCCTCGAGCGTGGCCAGGATGACCGAGGCCAGCCGCTCGGGCTGGATCTCAGATGAAAAAGACCCGGACTCGATTCCGTGCTTGATGATTTCAACATAGCGTTCGCGTAATGACTGCTGGACTCCGTTAATGAAGCTGCGTACCTCGGCGTGGTGCGAGGCATATCCCCAAAACTCTATCCAAACCTTGGCCAGGAGGATGCCGGCTTTGCCGAAAGCTTTAATCGGATACCAAAGTGATTCCTTGAGTTGCGTAAGCGGCTTGTCGATTTGATCCATCTGGTCGTGGAAGGCGACCAGGTTTGTATCGCGCAGATCGGCAACCAGGGCCCCGATCATTTCATACTTGTTTTTGAAATAGTAATGCAGGCTGCCGCGACTCACCCCGGCGGCTTCGGCTACGTCGGACATGTTACAATCCTGCAGCCCCCTTTTGGCAACCGCCTTGAGCAAACCCTCGAGAATTTGCTTGCGACGGGTGTCGCCCATCCTTTTACGTGCCATGCAGGTGGTTCTACCGGTCTGCGGCCAGCCTGTCAACCCGGGCGACCTGGCCCGAGATAGTCACATACGGCCGCCCGCTGGGCGAAGCCTGAAAAAAGGCGCCTGGATTCAAATAGGTGCCATGCGGACCGGAATGCTGTTCGGCATAGTGGGTGTGTCCCATGATGACGATCTTGGCCCCTTTGCGGCGCAGGTCGCGCGAGGCCAACCGGCAGCCCAGGCGATCGCGGTGGCGGTAACGTTGTTTGCGGGTTGGCGGCCAGAGCAAGATCGCTATGCAGGGCAACCCGGCCGCCAATGCAAACTTGGAAGTCAATGAAGGCAAGTCGGACGAGGCCAGGATGCCGGTCAGCCCCATGATGATGAAACCCGCCAGCAGGGCCGTGACTACCACGCGATCTAAGTACATGCGGCTCAAAACCCTGAAAGGGCTGAACATGGTCGACTGGCGCTCGACATCTCTTAGGCGGCGGGCGCGCATGGCCTGAAAAGAAATTCGCAGGGCCGCCAGAATATACAAGCCGACCATCCGGGGAGTCGCCCAACCGTAGTCGCGAATGACCCGTATGAGTACCTTGTTGGGAGTGTGGTGATTGTCTCCCTGGTTGGTGTAAGCCGGGATGCGACACAACAAGAAGCGGGTGGTCAAACAACCCAACGGGAAGGCCGAGAGACGCTCCTTGGCCACGGCTGTTTTAGTGTCCGGGATAAAACGATTGTCGGGATCTCTCTGGTGACCGTGTTCGATATGAATGTCATCTTCTCGATAAGCGTCTGTTTCGAAGCGAACTCGGGCCGGATCGAGATTCATGCGCTTGACGATCAACTTCTGCACTTCGGGCAAACACAGTTCGGCGTCGTGATTGCCGGGCAGCCAGACGATCTGTCCGCCGCGGTCTATCCATTCATAAAGACAAGCGCTCAGGTCTTCAAAGCGGTTCAAAATCGCCCTGACGCGGTTGACCGCCCGATAAGCACCCTCGCCGGCTTTGCGTTCGCCGGCCACCTGGTCGAGGTCGAACAAATCTCCGTTGATAATAAGTTTGCCCGCTTTCTTGGAACGAAGTAAACGGGCAAAATCAGCCACTACCGAAGAGTCGGACCTGACGTGCAAGTGTAGGTCGGATATAACGATAATGTCTGTCTTGGCCTTAGACAAATTCCTAACTCTTTATCTGCGGTTTGTTATATTCAGGCCGCCGTATTTCTTCGCAGGGCGGCTCGGCTATTGGTTTTTCAACCTGTTGGTGGGCTACCTTGAAAAGCCAATCGTAGATTTCATACAAATCGACGCGACCGTAAAACGGCACGCGAACACTGTGTCCTGATTTATAGTCATCTGAGGCCCAGCTGCGCTCGGCAATTTTGGCGTATTCGGCGCTGTAGCTTTCGAGATGCTTGCGAATGGCCGGATCGGTCAGAATGGTGTCGGCCCCGGGATAAGTCGGACGGGCATCGCATTTGGAAACAACTTCGGCCAATATATGCGGGTGATCGATGATTTTACACGGCCGCAGAAGATTCGGGTGATAGGGTTGCCGGCTGCGAATGTTGGCGAAGAAGCGCGAGTCGAAGATCTGGCGCAGAGTGTAGTCTTTGACATTATGAGTGGCG
>JAFDKH010000161.1 GCA_019307065.1 Deltaproteobacteria bacterium | reverse complement strand
GCGGATCCGGCCGACTAAGGTGTCGTCGCCCCCGGTCGCATCCAGGGCGGTCGGATAGACAAGTTCTTCAGGCGAATCCATCAGCCTGACACCCGGAGCGTTGTCCAATAATTTACGCGCCTGATCGGCGCTCAGCTTCTTTTCTGTCTCAATATTGACTGCCTCGGAGTGACTGTAGAAGACCGGCACCCTGACAGTTGTGGCCGTGACCCGCAAGCCGGGCTTGCCCAGAATTTTGCGGGTTTCGTCGATCAGCTTGTGTTCTTCAAAAGTGTAGCCGTCTTCTGCGAAGTCTCCGATATGCGGCAGGCAGTTGAAAGCTATCTGGCGCTCAAACTTGTTGCAGACCAGCGGCTGCATATTGAAAAGCGACAGGCACTGGGCCTCGAGCTCGTTGACCCCGGCCTTGCCGACCCCGCTGACCGCTTGATAAGTCGAAACCACGACCCGCTTGAGCCCGACCGCATCTTCGATTGGCTTGAGAACCACAACCAGCTGGATCGTCGAACAGTTGGGATTGGCTATGATGCTCTTTTTAGAAAAATCATCGAGCGCCTGCGGGTTGACCTCGGGAACCACCAACGGAATTTCCGGGTCCATTCTAAAGGCGCTGGTGTTGTCGATCACCACGCAGCCGGCCTCGGCCGCTATAGGCGCATAGGTTTTCGAGACCGCGCCCCCGGCCGAAAACAATGCCAGGTCAACGCCGGCGAAAGACCGGTTGTTGAGTACCTCGACTGAGAATTCGCGCCCGCCAAAAGTCATCCGCTCGCCGGCCGAGCGTTCGGAAGCCAACAGGGTCAGATTGGCCACCGGGAAATCTCGTTCGGCGAGTACTTTCACCATCTCTCGCCCGACGGCCCCGGTGGCTCCACAGACTGCTATTCGAAATTTGCGTACCTGGTTCATCTCTAGTCAGCCACAGTGAAAGACCACTGATAAACTTCAGTCCGGCGATTACCGATCATGTCCTTGACGCCGGCCTCGAGTACGGCCTGGTAAGTCAGGCCGGCCTGCAGATCCGCCATGGTTGACAAGGTAGCTTTGTGCTTCTCGAGATCGTAGCTGACATTGCCGTAAAGCGGCGTGCCATCCAGGCTGAAGTGGAATATGTCCGAGTTGATCGAGTTGCGATCAATGGCCTCGTCGAACTGAATAACCATATCGCAATCGGGGGCCACGCCGGTCTGGTTGTCGGTCGGAGAAGTAGACTCGATGCCCGGCGCAGTCGTGTCGGGCTCGGGCTCAGTCTCGCCGCCGCAGCCGGCCAAAACAATCAGGCTGACAATAAGCGCTAGTGCCCTGAAACCGTTCACTGACCCAGAATCAACGGCATGCCGTCCTTGCCGCTGCCGATCACTACAATCTTTGCGTTATTCGAAATGGCCAGGCGCTCGGTGGCCTGGATGCCCTCGTAGCGCAGCAGCTTGTCGGTGATGCTCTCGGTGATAATCCGGTTTCTATCGGCGATACCCTTGGCCTCGATCTCTTTGCGCTTGGCTTCCTCGGTGGCCCGGTTGAGAGTGAACCTCATTTTCAAGGCGCGCTGCTCTTCTTCGAGCTTGTCGTTGATGGCGCGCTTGAGCTTGTCGGGCAAATCCACGTTACGCACTAAGATAGCCTCTAGAATTATCGGCCGGCCCTCGAGCGAATTTTTGACTTCTTCGAAGATCTCCTTTTCGACCTCTGCCCGCTTGGTCGAATAGATCTCTTCGGGCGTGTAGCGCCCGCCGACTTTGCGGGCCTCCGAGCGTAAGGCCGGGGCCATGACCACATTGTAATAGTCGGGCCCCAGGGTTGTGTGTAATTCGGACAGTTTCGTCGGGTCGGCCCGGTAGCGCACCGAAGTTTCCAGGCCGATCGACAGGCCGTTGTTGGCCAGAACGTGCAGCTGCTCGGGCTTGTCCTGGGTACGGACGTTGTAAGTAAACATCTTGTTCCAGGGAGCCACGAAATACCAGCCCTCGACGAAGTTGTCGTCCTGGGTGCCCGAAAAAGCCGTCCACAAAACGCCGCCAGTCCCGGCGTCGACCTTGGCACAACCGCTCGCCCAGGAAAGGGCCACGGCTGCAACAATCACGATTGCCAAAATATTATTCGTACGTGTCTGCATGAGGTTATCCTCCTTGGTTTTATTTTTATGAAACGAAGGAGACAATAACACCACAAACGCAAGCCTTGCAAGCGCGACAGGATCAAGTAACAATTGCAATATGAGATCAATCGCCTGGCTCGGTTTATCGTTTTTGACGGTCTTGGGCTGCGCTTGCCAGGGCAGGCCGTCTAAACCGGCCGCCAAAACCGCCGGCCTCGAACAGCTGCAAAATAGCTTGCCCGATAAAGGCGAATTGAAACTCGATCAAAAACTGGCCTCGCGCTTTGCCGGACTGTCACTGGGTTGTATCGATCGCGAGTACCCCAACAAGCCCTCGAATATATTGGACGGCGATCAGACCGTGCTGCCCCCCAGAAAACTGAGCCCGGCCTTTTATGGCTGTTTCGACTGGCACTCGGCGGTCCACGGGCACTGGGCGCTTATACGTCTCTTGAAAACATTCCCCGATCTGCCCGAGGCCCAAGCCATTCGTAAAAAACTAGGCGCTCGCTTGACTGCCGAAAAACTCGAGGCCGAGCTGGCCTATTTCAAGCTCGACCGCAATCGTACTTTCGAAAGGCCCTATGGCTGGGGTTGGCTGTTGCGCCTGGCCTGCGAACTGCACACCTTCGACGACACCGACGCCAGGCAATGGGCCGCAGCCCTAAAACCGTTGGCCGATTTTTTAGCCGGCCGTATCACCGACTATCTCGACAAGCTGAGTGTCCCGGTCCGGGAAGGCACTCATTCGAACACGGCTTTCGCCCTGGTGCATGCCCTGGATTACGCCCGGGCCGTCGGCAATCAAAAACTCGGCCGCGCGATCGAGCGCCGCGCGCTGGATTTTTTCAAAGACGATCGGGCCTGTCCGACCGCATACGAGCCATCCGGCGAAGATTTTATATCGCCCTGCCTGGCTGAGGCCGATCTGATGCGGCGGGTTTTGTCGCCGGTCGAATTCATCAAATGGCTGGACGACTTCCTGCCGGCCCTAGACTCGGACCAGTTCGCGCCGCTGCGTAAAGCCGTAGAAGTAAAAGACTTAGAAGACCCCAAGATCGGTCATTTGATCGGCCTGGCTCTGCAACGGGCCTGGTGCTTTGAGGGCCTTGCCATAGCTTTACCGCAAACAGATTTACGCCGGGCGGTTTTTACAAAACTTGCCCGGCTGCACCGTCACGAAGCCTTGCGCCAGATGTTCGAAAGCGGCTACGGCGGTGAGCACTGGCTGGCGTCTTTTGCCATTTATCTGATGACCGCCGAGATTTAGGTACCAAATGCAGGAAGTCGATTACTATTCAGATCCCGAACGCTACAATGCCGAGTATGCATTTCTATCGGCCGATACCGGCTGGTACCGCGAGCGAGCCAAAGAGCAGGGCGGCCCGGCCCTGGTACTCGGCTGCGGCACCGGACGGGTTTTATTTCATCTGGCCGATGCCGGTCTGTCAGTAGACGGTCTGGACGGCTCGGCGGCCATGCTCGATTTCGCGCGTAGCCGGGCGATGAGCCTGGGCAAGCCTATTTGCGAGCTTGCCAATTTCTACGAAGGCAACATGCGCGGCTTTTCCCTGCCCCACCGCTATCGGGTGATTATTATCCCGCTCAACGGCCTGATGCATTTGCATTCCGAAGATGACGTGCTGACATGCCTGATGTGCATTCGAGAACACCTGGCCGAAGACGGCCGTTTGATTTTCGATATCACTAATCCCAAAGCAGAAGTCCTGGCCGCATACAGTGAACCACAGGGTTTGCCGGTCCGAAACATCAAAGTCCGCTCAGTCACCTACCAACAACGCGAGCGGCATACCTACGATCAAAAAACCGGAATCAGCGAAACTGTCTTTACCTACCTGCCTCAAAACATCGATTCACCATCTTTTAGCTGCCGACTGCGGTTGCGTATGTTTACTCCGGCCGAGATCGCCCGACTGTTGCGTTTGGCGGAAATGACAATCATCGAAAAACTGGGCTCTTTTAAAAATGACCCCTTCGATGGTTCGAGCCTGACCCAGATCATTGTGGCCCGGGCCTGATGAACACAAAACCCTGTTATTCCGGAAGACTGCGTCGAAGTGACTTTGGTCATGTATTTGTTTACAGTCACCGTCGAGAACCTTCCCTAATTTGAGGTGTCTGAGGGAATATGTCAGTAATCTCAAGGCGTACATACGAACATGCATCGTTGATCCGTATAATATTAAGGTTTTGCAACCAATTTAAGGAGAGAATCATGCGGCACGGACTTAGGGTTGTTGTATCTGTGGTTTTCGCAGCTACGCTGCTGGCGCTTCCGGCGCACTCTCAGGCCGGACCGATTCAGGATGCTTTTCGGGCCATGGCTCGCGGTGATACCTCAAAGGCCGCCTCGATCTTGAACGGCTTGCGCTCGGGCCCCAAAAAGCATGCCAGCCTGGCATTGCTCACCAAGGGGCGTGCGCTGTACCTGGCCAAAAGCTATAAAGCCGCAGAAAATGCCTACGCGGCCGCCAAGAAAAAAGCACCAAAGGGATCTTACCTTGCCCAAAAAGCGACCTTTGGCATGGCCGAATGCCAGGCCGCAACCGGTCGTTTCAAATCGGCCGAAGAGCTTTTTTCCAAAGCGCTTACAAACCTCACTTCGAATCAACGCCTCGAGCGAATCGCCGCCCGCTTCATTCTGCTGGGCGATGAACATCTCGAGCCGCCCGAAGGCAAGAACGCCGCCGAACCTGCCCGGGCTCAACAGTTTTATATGGCCGCTTTAGAAACCGGCATTAGCGGCAAGCTGGACGAAGAGACCGAGATCAAAATCGCCCGTTGTCTGTCCAAGCAAAAACGCTTTGGCGAGGCAGCCAATCACCTGGTCGCCTTTTGCGACAAATACAAAGACTCTCCCCGGCTGGCCGAAGCCAGGTACTTGGCCGCCGAAGCTTTTATCGAGGCCAAAAACGGCGTCGCTGCGAGGCGTTACTTGCGCGATCTATTGGCTGAACATGCCCGCACGGTCTACGCCGCCAGGGCGGCCTTCGGGCTGACCAGGACCTACTCGATGCCCAAACCCAAGAGCGGTTTTGATCTGATCTGGGGACAGGCGGCTTTGCGCAAGTTCATCGAAACTTACCCCAAGAACAAACGCGTCGAACAAGCCCGCCTGGAACTGGCCATGGCGGCTTTTCATGCCGGCCGACATGCCGAAGCCATAGAGTCGCTGAACGAGTACATCGCAGCCAACGGACCCGAAGAAAACCTGGCCACTGCCAGGTACCACCTGGGCGTCTGTCTGGCCGCCCAGGAAAAGTTCAGCGCAGCAGGAGAAGCCTGGCGCAGCTATTTGAAAGAACATCCCTCGGACGGGCACTGGCTGCAGGCCCTCAAAGGCATCGAAGACATGGCCTGGAATGAAGCCTTGCTGGCCTACAATGACAAGAAATGGAAACCAGCGGCTGAACTCTTTTCCGGATTTTCTAATACCTACCCAACTGCAACACGAACTCCTCAGGCCCTGCTGAATGCCGGCCAGGCTCAGGCTGAATTGGGTAGTGTAAAAGAAGCTCTGACACTCTTTTCAACGCTGACCGGCAAATTTCCCAAAGACAAGCTGGCCGCGGCCGGTTTTTATCAGACCGGCCTGCTGTTCGAAGAGAAACGTCGCGATTTTGTAAAAGCCAGGGAAGCCTACAAGCAAGCCACAAAATCTCCGGGCGGAAGCTATCAGGCCGCCGCTCGCCTGGCGGCCCTGGACGAACCCAGCCTGGTAGTCGAATCTCCGCCGACCTTCAGAATCGGTGTGACTCCTGAGCTTACCTGGCACGTCCGCAATCTCGAAGCGATCGAAATGCGCCTGTACCGGATCGAGGCCGAGGACTTCTTCCGCGATCGCCTGGAGATGGATCAGGTCACCAATGTCGATATCGCGCTTTGCACACCCGATCAGACCTGGACTGTCCCGGTCGAGAAATTTCAAAAATATGAGCGCATTACTCAGAAGGTTCCCTTGAGGATCAAAAACCCGGGGCTCTACCTGGTTCATTTGAGCACTAAAGAGATGGAGGCCACCACGGCAGTCATCGTTTCAGATCTGGGAATGATCATGAAGACTACTCCGGGGCGGTTGTTCGTCTTCAGCCAGAATCTGAAAGAGACCAAACCCTACCCGGGTGTCCGAGTGGTAATCGGCTCAGGTAAAAAAATAGTCGTCGAGGGCAAAACCGGTTCTGATGGCGTCTTCAGCGCCGCCCTACCTGCCGATGAAGATCTTGAAGGACTGCGCGCCCTGGCAATCAGCGGCGACCAGATAGCCTGGAACCAAATTGACCCGCAGACCGGACAACCGGAAACCGCCGGGACCGCCCGAGGTTTTTTGCTTTCCGACCGCCCGGCTTATAGGCCGGGCAACCCGGTTGGCATAGCCGGGATCGTGCGCGACCGCTGGAACCCGGCCGGCTACCCGACTTTCGAAGCCAAGAGCCAATGCGAGCTTTCGGTTTTTTCACCAGCCCGCATAGAACTGGTCAAAACCAAAGTCAGCCTCGATGAGTTTGGAGTCTTCAATCACAAGTTCACTCTCGACAAAGCCGCTACCCCCGGGCGCTACTACTTCACGCTGCGGGGCCACAAGGGCGCGACCTTCAGCGGCAGTTTTAATGTCTCGGCCTATCGCTTGAATCCCTTCGATCTGATAGTCGATTTCGACCAGGCAGTCGTCTTCAGAGGCGACCTGCTCAAGGGCACAATCCGTGTACGTCACCGTAACGGTTCGGCGGCGCCTTTTATGAAAATCGGGTACCGGCTGTCCAGTTCATCGGTCTGGAAAGAGGCCACCAGCAATAAAAAGGGCGAGGTCGCTTTTTCTTTCCCGACCCGCGGGTTCGAATCCACCCAGGTAGCGGTAGTCAATGTCAACTTGCCCAAGCACAATCTGATCCATAGCGCCCAGGCCCTGGTGGCCGTTCAAGGTTATGAGGTCGATTTACAAGTCGAACAGAAAAACCTCTTCGCCGGCCAGCCCTTCGACCTGACAATTAAAGTTTCCGGCCCGGACAACAAGCCCCGCTCGGCCCGGCTTAGACTGACCGTTTTGCGCCGCCTGAGTAGAACCTCCGGTGAAGTCAGAGTCGTCGAAAAAGAACTGTCTGTTCCGGCCGACGGTATTCTGCGAGTCCCGATCACTTTACCCGAAGGCGGCAGCCACATCGTCAGGATTTTTGGCCACGACCTCAACCAACATCCGATTACAGCCGAGCTCGGGCTGAACACAATCGGCGTCGAAGAACCCGGGTTCTTTCTCGATCTGGCACGCAATCAACAAACTCTGGGAACACCTGCGCGCTTGACGATCAACTCGCGCATGGAAAAAGCCCTCATCCTGCTGACCTTCGAAACCGACCAGATCATCGACTATCGAACTTTGAAAGTCGTCAAAGGCATCAACACCCTCGACATTCCGATGACTGAAAAGCTGGTACCCAATTTCACGCTGGCCGCGGCCGCCATGGACGGCGACAAGTTCCACTCGGCCTCGCGCTCGGTGCGCGTAGCCCGCAAGCTGAAAATCACCATTCGCCCGGACAAAATGCGTTACCAGCCCGGCGACGAAGTCAGTCTGACATTGATCGCCAAAGACTTCGACGACAAACCGGTCGACGCGCGTTTGATCGTTACGGTTGTCGACAAGGCCCTGCTCAAGATCTTCCCCGAAAACCTGCCGGATCTGATCTCGACTTTCCATTACTTGCGCCCGGAAGGAAATGTTTACACCACCTCTTCGAATACATTCAGGTTTCCCGAAGCCATGGCCAGCCAGATTGAAAAAGCTGAAATTCTTCAGACCGAAGGATCAGCCGCGATGACCGCCTTGAGTGCCAGGCGAAAGGAAATGACCGAAGAAGCCTCCGAACAATTCGCCAGGCTGGCCAACGTACCCAGCATCCATATGGGCGGGGCCGGCTCGGGCATGGGTTACGGCGGACTGGGCACCCGCGGCTACGGCCGCGGAGGCGGCGGCCGGGCCAGTATACGAATGGGCCAGGCATCCCGATTGGGCATGGCCCCGCTCAGGAAAACTTTCGATCAAACCTCGACTTTCTTTCCCGAGGTTCGGACCGGCCCCGACGGAGTCGCTTCGGTTACTTTCCGCCTGCCGGATTCGATCACCAGTTGGAAGGTAACCGCCCGGGGTGTAACCAGGGACACTCAACTGGGCGAAGAAACAACCGAACTGATCGCGACCCAAGAATTCTGGGCCGAATTGGTAGTCCCGCCCGAACTTGAAGAAGGTGATCGTCTGCAGCCCCTGGCGCGTTTGTTCAACGAAAGCAAGAAAGATCTGAGCGTCAAGCTCGAGCTGACTGTTGCCGGCCGTAAGATCTCGCGCCAGGCCAAGGTAGCCGCGGCCCAGACGGCCGAAGTTCTTTTCGACTCGCTCGAAATTCCCGACAGTGCTCCGGGCGCCAAACTCGAGCTGCTGCTGACGGCCGACGCAGGAGATCTGGCCGACAGACTGCTGCGTAAACTGCCGGTCCGACCACGCGGTATTCGCGAGGACGTATCGGTCTCCGGCCGGCTGACCAGGAGTGCCACGCGAATTTTGACTCTTGACAAAGAGATCGGCGATCTTGAACTTTTGATCCGGCTCGACCCCCGCATGACCCATCTATTTCTGGCCGGCCGGCTCGATCCGGTCTTATTCAACGATCGCCCGGAAGAAGCCCTGGCGGCCCTGAACATTCTCGAGTTACTCGACCCAAAAGCCGACCAGGCCATGCTCAGCATGGTTAGAGCTCGCTTGCGGCGCGCATTGGTCCATCTGCTTCTAGTACAGAGAGCAGACGGCGGCTGGGGCTGGGGCCAGGGCTCGAGTTCGACAAGCTTGATAATCACCGCCCGGGCAATCAGGGCCCTGGCCAGGGCCAAACCCTTGGCCGGTCAGTTGAGTTGGAGTTTCCCGCAAGCAAGTTACGGGCGCGCCTTGACAATCGTCAAGAACGGCCTGCCCGGTCTGCCTCCCGACGACTTCATGCAGCGGGCTGCAATTCTCTATGCTTTGGCCCACGAAGGTAAAGAGCACGTCCCGGTAGTTCACCTGCACCGTCTGCATCGTTTGAGAAACACACTCCCGCTGGGGGCCCAGGCGCTTCTGGGGCTGACCTGGCACGCCCTCAAACGACCCGAGAAAGCCGCCGAAGTCGCTAAAAGCCTGATGGCCAAGGTTCGATTCAACGTGCCCTGCCCGAGGGCATATGCCTGGCTGCCAACCTGGGGAGCCGAACCGGCCGACCTGGCGCGTGCGCTCGAACTGCTGGCGCTTACCCGCCCCAACGATCCCCTGGTTAAAAAAGGCGCCAAGTGGCTGCTCGACCAGGGCGAAGCTGTCGGGTTCAGATTTCCGCGTGAAGCCGAGGCAGTCTCGGCCGCCTTGCGAAGGCTTTTGGGTGCCGAAAAATCTGGCCAACGCTACCGGGTCAAAGTTGCGGTCAACGGCCAACAAGTAAAAACTGTTCAAATCAGCGGCCAGGCCGGCAACCCTACCGAACAAGTCAACGTCGCGGCGCAAGTTCTGAGGCCGGGCGAGAACAAAATCGAACTGAGTCTGGAGGGCAGCGGCAGCTGCTTCTTCACTGCCACCCTGAGCGGCTATCGGAAAAAAGCCAAAGAAAATACAAAAAACGATCCGATCAAGCTTTCCAGAACCATCGAACCGGTACCCCTGCCGTACAAGGGCCATGACATTAATGCTGGATTCAGCGTCCTGGCCCCCGGTGAAGAGACCTGGGTCAACAAGATCGATCACATTCCGGCTACCCGGCGCATCAAGGTGACTCTCAAGATCCAGCGTGATTTCGCCCCACGCATCGATCACTGTGTTTTATCCGATCGGCTGCCACCCGGTTTCGAGCTGGTACCCGGCTCGTTGAGCGGCAACCACTCGCATATGCAGCAGGCCGGCCGCCAACTGGTTTTCTTCATGGCCTCGGCCGGCTATCACCAGCAGGTTCAGTATCAACTTCAAGCAATCAACCCGGGAGTCTATCAGTTTCCGCCACTCAGGCTGGTATCCCTGGCCAATCCCAAGACCCGGGTAGTCTCCGATTCGACTGCTTTCACTATCGACGGGGCTAGCGCTACCCTGGACGACGTTCGTCCGACTCCCGACGAATTGTACTTAGTCGGCCTGGCGGCGGCTGAAGAGAAAGATGCCGAGCTGTGCATCTTGAAACTCGAGTCGCTCAACAACCACTACAAACTGAACGAAAATATCGCCCGCAATGTTCTGGCCAAACTATTGTTCGCGTCAATCGATAAAAACGATCAGCAGAGAATCGTCAAATATTTCGAACTGGCCAAAGAAAAGAACCCCGATCTTGTCATTCCATTTGCAAAAATCGCCCCGGTCCAGGCGGCCTACCGAACGGTCAAGGCCTACGAAGCCGGCCTGCTGCTGGCCCGTGGAGTAGCCGAGGCGCGCTTTATGTCCGAGGTACATAACGTCGGCATTCTCGAGACCGAAGACGAAATGGCCGAGGCAATCGCCATGCTAAAAGAACAACTCAACTCTTATCCCGACAACCGCCCGGCCGCTCAGGCGACCTACGCCTTCAGCCAGGTTGTTTTCGCCCGCGCCGATCAGGCCCGCCAGGGAGACAAGCCCGAAGGTTTCGATCGTCCCGGCCTGCTCGAGGAAGTCATCTGGTTGATGGCGCGCTACCTGGGCTATTTCCCGACCGACCCCCAGGGCCCGCCGGCAATATATTCTCTGGCTTCAGCCCTGCTGGAACGCGGCCGGGCGGGCCAGGCGGCCGAGTGGTGTGACACCGGCCTCAAACGGCATCCCGAATCGGATTTGGCACCGGCCATGGCATATCTCAAGGCCTTCGCTCATTTCAAGCTGGGACAGTACGGACCTTCTTTGAAACTTTGCCAGCAAGTCGCCAAAGATTCACCCGATGAGGAAAGCCGCGAAATGGCCCGTTACATAATGGCCCAGATTCATCACTCGCGCGGTCAGATGAGTCAGGCCCTGGCTCTCTATCGCCAGGTACAAGACCGATTCCGCGACGCCTGGGAGACAATCCGTGAATCTGAACGCCAGCTACTTGTAGTGCCCGAGATTGTCTCGGTTGCGGCCGGGCAGCGCCCGATCCTTACGATGACCATGCGCAATCTCGAACGAATCAATCTACGCGCCTATCGAGTCGACCCGATGAGGTTGTATCAACTCAAGGGTTCTTTGAGCGACCTGACTGAAATCAATCTGGCCGGAATTCGTCCGGTCTTGAATCAGACTATCCGCTATCCAAAACAAATCGGGGTGACCCGCGAAATCAAGCACAAGCTGCGCCTGCCCGGCAAGGGCGCATATTTGCTGCTGGTGCGCGGGGGCCACCAGCTGCTGTATTCACTGGCACTCAACGGCTCGCTGGCCACCGACGTCACCGAGGATCACGACGAGGGCCGGGTACGCGTAACCGTGCGCACCAACCGCGGCAAGCCGATCTCCGGCGCCCGGGTTCAGCTCAAGGGCTCGGACGACGATCGCTTCATCGCCGGAAAAACCGACCTGCGCGGAATCTTCATCGCAGAAAATATCATGGGAACCGTAACCGTAATCGCCCAGCACAACGGCTCATTCGGTCTTTACCGCGGTACTGAAGGGTCCGAAGACGATCTGGATGGCAAGGACCGGCCGCCCCAACCCGCGCCTAAGTATAAAAAGAAAACCGTTATCGATTTCGACGACGATGTGATCGACGGAGAGCTACTCAAGCCCACCGACGAGTCGATGAACTTCTTTCAGAAGCGCGTCAAGGGGATGTCGGTCGAGCAAGCCAAGTAGGGGCCGTAAAAGATCGCGACGTGCACCCGTCTAATCTAATTGTGGCTCTATTGTTCGATGATAATAAATTCGACTCGGCGATTCTGGGCCCGGCCCCGACGGGTACTGTTGGGCGCAATCGGTTTTTCTTCGCCGAAGCCCTGAGCGGTCAGGCGGCCTTCGTATATTCCCTGCTGGTACATATAGTCGCGCACCGCTTCGGCCCGTCTCTGGCTCAAGGACATGTTGGATCTGTTCGAGCCCATGCTGTCGGTGTGGCCCTCGATGCGAATCTTTTTGATGCGCGGTTTATTGACCAGCACGTCGATCACACTGTCGAGGATATGCAGGCTATCGGCCCGGATGACGGCCTTGCCCGAGG
>JAFDKH010000355.1 GCA_019307065.1 Deltaproteobacteria bacterium | reverse complement strand
ATTGCAAACCCGCGCTCTTCGGGTTTATTCGATTCAAGACTCGAATTCAGAAACTTTGTGCCTTCTTCGACACCGCAGCGATGCAGGGCCGCCGCAGTCTGCAGTCTTTCCAAGGGGTGCAAATGCCAGCGAGAAAAGAAACGCTTCAGGCCGTCGATTGTCTGGGGTGATCCCAATTCAGTCAGGGCTTCTAAAGCGGCGAAGCTCAGCTCGAGCCGGCCCAGAGCCCACAACAGAGCCTGGCTGCCGTCCGCGTGACCCAGATAGGCCAGGGCCGAGGCAGCCTTGAAGCGCACTATTACATCGGAGTCTGTAAGCAACACCTTCAGCTCGACAATTGCATCGGGTCCGCCCAAAGCACCCAACTGGTCGGCAGCTTGCCCGCGAATCACCGAGTCGCTGTCTTTTGATTTGACCAACAGATCTTGTAAACTTTCAGCTTTGCTCAATGAACCGACTCTCCCGGCGGCTGCTCTGATTCAAACTGGGCCACACAGACATCCGCGCCGCCCGGGCCGGCCGCCAGCACCATACCCTGCGATTCGACGCCCATCAGCTTGACCGGTTTGAGGTTGGCCAGCACCATCAACTGCTTGCCGACCAGTTGCTCGGGCTGGTAGGCCAGGCCGATTCCGGCCACAACTTGGCGGGGCTGCTCTTCGCCTAAATCAATTTGCATGACCAGCAACTTCTCGCTCTTGGGAACTCTCTCGACCGAGCGAACTATTCCGACTCGCAAATCGATTTTCGAAAAATCGTCGATGGAAATCATAGCGGGTCCTTTGGGGGATGGTTCTTTTTTGTCTTGCGGCTGTTTATCGGTTTTGTCTTGATCTTTAGTCTTAGATTCGAAGCGGGCCCGCAACTCGGCCGCCTGATCTTCATCGATGCGCGGAAACAAGGGCTCTCCCTTTTTGACCAGGCTGTTTTCTTTCAGACCGCCCCACTGACTGATGCTTTTACGCGAGAGTTGCTCATCGTCGGGGGCTACCCCGATTTGGTCCAGTATTGCGCTGCCCGTCTCGGGCATGAAGGGCCAGACCATGACGCCGATAAAACGCAAAGACTCGAGGATGTGATACATGACAGTCGCCAGGCGCTGGGTCTCGCCTTTTTTGTTCAAAGCCCAGGGGGCGGCTTCATCTATGTATCTATTAGTCGCCCGGACCAACTCCCAAATGCTTCCCAGGGCTTTGTGGAAGGCGCACTGATCCAGAAACTGGGCCGATTGCTCGGCAACTTGTGCGGCAGTTGCGACTAGCTGTTGCTCCAGTTCTTGCGCCTGCCCGGCGGCCGGGACTTTCGCGTCGGTGTATTTTATTACCATCGAGACTGAGCGGCGCAACAAATTGCCCAGGTCGTTGGCCAGGTCGGCGTTGATGCGACCGACCAGGGCCGTGTGCGAGAAATCTCCGTCCAGCCCGAAAGGAACTTCGCGCAGCAGGAAGTAACGCACCGGGTCGAGACCGTAAGCGTCTACCAAAGCATTCGGCTCGACCACGTTCCTGAGGCTCTTGGACATCTTTTCGCCCTCGACGGTCCACCAGCCATGGGCAAACACAGTCTTGGGTAACTCCAAGCCGGCACTCAATAAAAAAGTCGGCCAATAGACTGCATGGAAACGAAGAATGTCCTTGCCTATCAGATGAATCGCCGGCCAGTACTGCTGGTACAACTCGCCCCCGGTCTCAGAGCCGTCCCAGCCCAGCCCGGAGATGTAGTTGGTCAGGGCATCAAACCAGACGTAGATGACATGTTCAGGGTCAGCCGGAACTTTAATGCCCCAGTCGAACGATGTTCGCGAGATGCTCAGATCACGCAAGCCTTCTTTGACGAAACTGACTATCTCGTTGCGCCGGATCTTGGGCTGAATGAACTCGGGATGGGCCTCGATATGATCCAGCAAGGGCTGGGTGTATTTAGACATCCTGAAGAAGTAGCTCTTCTCCTTGAGGTTTTCCAAAGGGGTTTTATGCACCGGACAGCACTTGTCTTCGAATTGAGATTCGGTGTAGTACTCTTCGCAGCCGGTGCAGTACCAGCCCTCGTATTCTCCCAGATAAATATCTCCGCGTTCTTTGACCAGCTCGAACAAGCGCGAAACGGTAGCGCGGTGGCGATCCTCGGTGGTTCTGATGAAATCATCGTAGTTGATATTGAATTTTTTCCAGAGCGCCTTGAAGCGCTCGACCACCTGGTCGGCCAGCTGAATGGGTTCTTTATTCAAAGCGCGGGCGGCCTCGTCGATCTTTTGCCCATGTTCATCCGTGCCGGTTAAAAAGCGAACTTGTTTTCCCTGGGTCTTTTTATGCCGCGCAAGGACGTCGGCGGCAATGGTCGTATAAGCATGGCCGATGTGGGGTACGTCGTTCACATAGTAGATGGGAGTCGTGACGTAGAAAGTCTCGGACATTGATAGCATTCCTCAGTATCAAATCAGTTATTCTTGGGATCGGGTTTTTTTACGGCCGGGCCGGGTTTCTTATCAGCCGGGCCGGGCCTGGCGCTTGCCTCCGAACCTGAACGGCCGCTTTTTTTCCGGCGCGAACGGCGCCGAGAACGGCGCTTGCGAGTGCGCTTTTTGCCGTCGGTCTGCTCGTCCTTGCCGACAGGCGTTGCAGCCCCACTCTTTTGAGCCGCTTCGGCTGGTTTTTGGGCTGCCTGACCAGCCCGCGGTTTCCTTCTTCTTCTGCTCCTTGAATCCCGTGAACGGGATGGCTTGCCCTTTTCTTCTTTCGGCTTGCGCGCTTCCCTGCGGGGCTCCAGTCTCCTAGAAATTCCTTGCGCTGGCGGTTTCTCAACCGGCGTCTCGCCTGACAGTTCTCCGAGGGTGTAGTAGACTACTTGATCCTCGAGTTGAACTCGAACCCGGCTCCCGGGAACATCAACGTCGATCACCTTGCCGGGACCGCCGGGTGAATCCAGGCTTGTCCCGATTTTGGGAAGCAACTTTCTTAGATCGTGGTAGATTTGGTCTTCAAATACCAAACAGCACATCAGGCGTCCGCATAGCCCGGATAGTTTTTGGGGGTTTAAAGCCAGGTTTTGGTTCTTGGCCATTTTGATCGAAACCGGCACAAACTTGTGCAAAAACCGCGAGCAGCACAGGTGTTGACCGCATATCCCGATTCCACCCCGCATCTTGGATTCATCCCGGACGCCGATCTGCCGCATTTCGATTCTAACGTGTAACTGCTGGGCAAGATCGCGAACCAGGCCACGAAAATCCACTCGACCCTCGGCCGAGAAGTAAAAAATGGCTTTGTTGCCTCCGTGCAGGTAAGCCACCCGAATCAGTTTCATCTGCAGCTTGTGCTCCGGGATCAGTTTCGTGCACAGCTGAAATCCCTCTTCTTCGCGTTTTTTATTGCGCCGAATGAGCATCATGTCTTCGGGACTGACCCGTCTGATCACTCTACGCAGAGGTTCGCCGGTGCTGTTGTTTGCCAGAAAAACTACCTTGCCCAGGTTTAGATCGCGCTGATTATCGACTACGACCATATCGCCGATGTGTAAATCCAGCCTGTTACGATTGAACTCGAGGACCTTGCCGTCTATGAAGGTCACTCCTGCAGATTTGCAGACCACCGGGACCTTGGGCTTGTCCTCGGCAACTTGCGGCTCGGGCTTGTCTTCGGCAACTGTCGGCTTGTCCTCGGGCTTGTCTTCGGCAACTACCGGCTTGTCCTCGGGCTTGTCTTCGGCAACTACCGGCTTGTCCTCGGGCTTGTCTTCGGCAACTACCGGCTTGTCCTCGGG
>JAFDKH010000354.1 GCA_019307065.1 Deltaproteobacteria bacterium | reverse complement strand
GTTTACGGCTTTCTTTTTCTTTACCTGCGCCTTTCGATCACCCCGTCATGGCATACGCCCGGGTTGGCAGGATTGTGGAGCCGGTCCCCGGAAAACCCGGAGGAGTTGGCACCAAGTTCATTTTCTTAGACGAGAATTCTGAACGAGTTATCGACGCCCTGGTCAATGCCCAGGCCGAGTTCGAAGACAAGGGCGGCGTTTTTTCCAGGGTCAGCTTTCAGACAGACAATACTCCTATTGGAGCAACGTCTGACGAGGGATCTGAAATCGAGATCTTGCGTGAAGAGAAAAAGGCCCTGCAAACATCTTTCTTCGAGATTCAAGGCGAGCTCATGCGGTTATCTGCAAGGTTGACCTTGATCGAGAGCCTGCATTCGGATCTCGAGCCCAAAAATTTGCTGGCGGTGGCCAGCGATATCCTGGGAGATCTATTAGGCGCCCAATCCTTTGGAATCTACATCCATGACTCGGAAAAAGACGATCTGGTCAAGATCGCCGCCAAGCAACTGCCGATCGACTTGGCTGCCCAAAAACCCATGGCCGAGCCAATCAAACAGGTTATATCCGAGGGCACAGTCCAGATCCCCGTCCAGCCCTGGCAGTCAGAGGACGGCGGCTGGAGTATAGTCGCGGTAGCGCCAATCTTTTATGCCGGTAAAACACTGGGAGTGATCGTGATCCATGACCTGTATAGTCAAAAAGCAACTCTGACGTCTCACGATCACTTCTTGCTGGTCCTGCTGGGCAAGCACGTCGGCTTGGCCCTGGCCAACTCAGTTGCCCGCCAGCTGGGTAAGCCAGATCTGAATGTTCAAAAAATTGTAGAGACAATATCCTAGCGCGGCCCCGTTCCAACCAGCCCGCCCAGAACCTAGATGCCCTTGCGTGATGAATCGAATTGCTTCAGGGTTTCGCGGACCCGGGGAGCACGCATGTCCCGGGGGCAAATCTTGATGAACTTCCGGTAATACTTTGCAGCTTGAGCGCCTCTTCCCAAGGTTGCATAGCTAATGCCCAACCCGATTACGGCATCACAGTTCCTGGGATCAAGCTCGATAGCCTTTCCGAAGAGCTTGATTGCGTCACTAAATTTCTTATTCTTGTAGTGACTATTGGCTTTCTTGACTGAGTCCTTGGCTTCTTTCTTTTTGCGCTTGGTACCGGTTTTCTTGACTATTGAATCCTTGGGTCTTGTCGCCACCCGGTCGGGTTTCTTCCTGGCTTCACGCATTTTCTTGATGCTTCTCTTCAAGTCAGCCGCAACGATGTTGCCTTCATCGACAAATAAGACTGAATCGGCATGCTTCAACGCACTGTCAAACAACCGACTATCTCGATATTTTTTCGCCTTGTTCAGGTGGACCGAGATGTATTTCCTTTTTACTTCCGGTTTCAGCCCAGCCACTTCTTTGGAAAAGCGGCTATCGTTCGAAATTTGCTCCAGCGCCTCCCAGGCCCTATCCCAGTCTTTTTTGTCAATTGCTGTTTTAGCGTCGGCCAGGAAACCAGCATCTTCTTTATTTGTCTTGGCCGTTTCCAACATGTTTTTGGCTCCGGGATAATCCGGGTTCTCTTCAAGCGCTGTTGAGAAGGCAACGATGGCAGCGTCAAATTCCTGAATCTTGAGTTTTTCCATGCCATCTTTGAAAAATGCTGTGGCAGGATCTTTTTCGGGCACGGACGGAGTTGGCTTCGTGTCAGAATCGTCAATCGGTTCTACTTTACCGTCATCCGTTTTCTCGGTGGTCTGGGTGAAGTGGTACACACCGAAACCAATCAGGCCGATGACGACCAATCCGGCAAACATCAAGCCTATTTTCTTGCCCGACGTGCTTGTTTTTAACTCCACTGCTGCTGCATCTACAAACGAGCGGCCCAGCGGCGTAGTCGCAACTGCATCATCAGGCTGGTACACTTCGCCGGGGGCTACGTAGCGAATCTTGATATGACCCAACTCGATCTTATCTCCACGCCGCAGATCGACCCGGGCATACTCTTCGCCATTGACTAAGACGCCGTTGGCGCTATCCAGATCGATGATCCGGTAGATGCCTCCATCGAAAACGATTTTGGCGTGCCGACTCGATATTGAACGGTGCGAAATCATGATATCGCAATCATCAGTGCGGCCAATGACCATCTCGGTGCGGACCAGAGGGAATTCGGCCCCGGACAGTTCGGTCGTCGTTATCATTAAACGGCCGGCCTCATTGGCCGGAATGTTGCGAATCCGGCCGCTATCGGGGTCTTTCTTGTCTTCCACCGGCAGCTTCATTACAGCAGTCGCGCCATCCGACTGAGTGGCCGCCCGTGCCTGAGCGGCACTGATTGGCGGTGGCCCGCTATCAGTGCCTGGAGCCGGCGGTGGCGTCGGTGACATTCCCTCTTGTATGGATTTCTGAAGCGCCAGGTGGTAATCGCCTATCTCTACTAAATCACCCTCGCGAACGGTTGTCCGGGCGGTAATTTTGTCGCCGTTGACTTTGACTCCGTTGTAGCTATCGAGGTCCTCAATGAAAACCGAACCGTTGGATCTTGTCAGACGGGCATGGTGTCTTGAGACGTTTCGCTCCGTCAGCCGGATAGTATTCCCCTCTTTCCGGCCGATGGTAATCTCCTCTTTCACCAAAGGCACAACAGTCGTGTGTCCTTCGTCGTCTTCGATAATAAGCTTAAACAAACTGATCCTCCGGCATTCTTTCGTACCGGTACGCAGGGCACATCATATACACCTTCTCTCATGATGTACCATGCTTCGACTCGGCACACAAGGCAAATGTACTACTTTTGCTTACCCCCAATCATTGTCACGCGCTGCAGGTTAATCCCGTCGACCGGCCACTTGGAATAGGCCTTGTTTCTCCTGAGAAACGTCAGGAGAAGCTCATCTACAACCCTGCGGTAACCTGCTCGCGCGGCATGCCGCAGATAGCGACGTTTGTTTTTGACTATTACCAACCCTTGATGAGTAATCCTGACCGGCATCGAGCGATAGTCGCGTCTGACAACGTTCAAGATTGTCCCGGCCGGGATCTGATTCACATATTTTGGTGCTTCGTCTATCAGAATTATCGGCAAATGGAACTGACCTTGAGGGATTTGATCCGGCTTCAAGAGCGGCCAGGCTTTCTTTTTATTACGCTTTTTCCAAACAACCGTATTCAGCCGTTTTTTTACCAGTTTCACCTTATTACCCCCGATTTCACGGGTTATATCCTCCAGTAGCCCGAGTTGCTGGTTGAGCGGAATCCACTGGGCCATCATGAAGTGCTTGCGGGTCACATAACCAATCTCACCATCTATGTAGCGAATTCGCCGCAAGAGCTCCATGGCCTCTTTAAGATTAACGGATTGGGACAGGGCCAGGGTCTGTTCGATAAGGGTTGTACAGTCCACAGAATCGAAACGAATAAGAGGGTCAGGATCAGGCTGGCTGCCAGGACCTTCGCCGAGCGGCGAGTTCGAAAAAGCCGCCCCTAGAAATTTCTCACTGACCTTCAGCATGCGGGCCACTTGATTTTTACTGTTTTTTGAAACCTCGCTTAAAAAAACATCGATTTGCGCAACTGTCATGGCCGCAAACTTTGTGACCGGTTTTTCTGATAGTGTTGCAGAGCTTGTTAAAAAAACGACTGCAAACATTAGATGTATCGCCAGGCAACTCATTATCTCATTTTAGCATCGCAAACATGTCGATGGCCAATTTCGAACCTCCAATCCAATGGGGTCGGGTCTTGACACTTGACACTTGCGCCGCGCAGA
>JAFDKH010000160.1 GCA_019307065.1 Deltaproteobacteria bacterium | reverse complement strand
TCTCGCTAAATGACGCCCGATCCTTACCTCACGAGAAAAAGTCAGGCGGACGTGACTGCTCTAAGCAGCCAATGCATAGTCTGCGTTGGCAGATATGAAAGTTCCGCAGTTTCTAACGGGGTCCGCGGAGCCCCGACATGCGGCCCGGGTTTCACACCCCCGTCGAAACCAGGTCGCCCCCATAAGTTTCGAATGAAATGCAAACCATCAGGTTTTCTTTTCAAAGACCTATTTATAAGTATAATCATCAAATTGCATCTGAGCAAGACATGAAAACAATCAAGGGGATATCCATGGGCAACGACGACACAGCTGCCAAACAGGAATTCTACGATCAAGTCAAGCCGCTGATTGAACGTTCGGACGTAATCAACTTCGACTCTAAGGCTGCCTGGTACAAAATCCATTTCAGAATCGGCTATTGGGGCATCCGGCGCCACCAAAAGAGGATCTTCGGCAGACTGGGCCGCTGGCGGGACACGCATACCATGGTTTATCTGGATGACGATCACTGCCTGAGCGTCGAACCGCCCAAATGCCGCTGGTGGGCATTAGCCGACCTCTACGACGAACGCATCACGGTTTGGCGCTACACCAAGCGCACTTTTTCCGATCAGGAAATGGAAGTCATGTTCAAGGCCGCCGAAGAATTGATCGGGACGAAATACGACATCGGCCAGCTGCTCGATATCATGATCAATGAAGGCCTGGGCTACCCGAATGTCCTGCACTACAGCATCTTCGATGCCGCCAAGAGCCGTAAAGTCTGCTCGGTCGGGGCTCGAATGGCCTATGAAAAAGTACGCAAACATCTTGAAGCCCAGGGCGATAACTCAATGCAACGCCTTTTTTCCACGTTCAAAGATCCGGCCTGGGCCTTGCGGCCGAATGTTCCCGACATGAACACCCAAATGCGCGGGGTCGATATCGAGGCCACCGCTCCGGGACATTTTGCCAACTCGCATTTCTTCGACGATGAGTTCGAATTGATCGCCGAATTCGATCACGGCCGGCAGATTTACCCATCCCCGTAATGTTTAATGTTTTTCTTGGACTGAACTCAGTTGTTGATTTCTAGAAGCTCTACGTCAAACACCAGCATTCCGGCCGGTGCACCCGGCTTGCCCTTGTAGGCCAGCTCTTGCGGAATCCAGAAGCGGCATTTCTCGCCTACCACCATTAGCTGTAATCCCTCGGTCCAGCCGGCAATCACCCGGTTGAGCGGAAAACCGGCCGGCCGGCCGCGGGTGATAGAGCTGTCAAACATCTTGCCGTCAGTTGTCCAGCCCGAGTAATTCACTTTGACCTTGCTGGTGGCCAGCGGATGTTTCTGGCCGGTTCCCTGCTTGAGTACTTTGTAGGCCAGGCCCGACTGGGTCTTCTTGGCATCCTGAGGCGGTTCGGCCACATCGGCGGGCGTCTGGGGCGGATCGGGCTTTACTTTGATTTCAAGCAGTTCGACATCGAACACCAGCATTCCGGCCGGCGCCCCGCGTTTTCCCTTATAGGCCAACTCTACGGGAATCCAAAAACGCCGTTTTTCGCCGGTCGTCATTAACTGCAATCCCTCGGTCCAACCGGGAATAACCCGATTGAGCGGAAAACTAGCCGGGCGACCACGACTGACCGAGCTGTCGAACATCTTGCCGTCGGTTGTCCAACCGGTGTAGTGGACTTTGACGGTATCGTGGGCGCGAGGATGCTTAGCGCCGGTCCCGGCCTTTATCATCAGGCTGGCCAACCCGGAGGCGGATTTAGTCGCTTCGGGCGGGGGTGCGGCCACATCTTTGGGCGGCGGAATCGGGTCGGGTTTGGGTCTGGCCTGGGCCAAGCGAGGCGGTTTTGGCGGTCCGGCTTTCGAGATTTTCTTATTGATTGGGGCAGACTGGTCCACCTTATTCTCGTCGGCAGTCTCGGATCTGCTCTCGGCAACCTTGCAAGCCAGGCTAGAGGTTACAACCACAAGACAACAGGCTATCAGGATTTTTCTTAGAGTTTTCATGGGCACAACCTATTCTGTTTCCGCCTTGGCGCGCAAGTAATTTATACTCCCGCCAAACGCTAACCAATAGATAGAACTTCAACAAACTTACCCCTTGGAACCAATGCAAGTTTGTGATAAAATTACTCTTTTACAGAGGTAACGGAATTGAAAAAAGAACAAGAATCGCAACTCGACGATCACAACGCTGATAACCGACGTACCTTTCTGAAAAAAGTAGCCTACGTTGCGCCGGTTATCATCACGTTCGCCCTGGAGCTAAACGCCCAGGCTCAGGGCACTCGCGGGTCGCCGCCGGACCCGCCCCGGTCATCCAGAGTCAGTCGCGACGGCAAAGAAATTATTCGGCGCTGAGATCTGGTTCGGTTGCCATCGTGACCTGCCTGCAAATCGATATCCTTTCAGTCACCATTCAGGTTTGTAGCAACTCAACTGCTGTACTTACCAAGCTCAAAGAACTCTTGGGCTTCTTCACTGTTCATGACCTGGCCGACCCGGAAGCACGCTCGGCCCGGGTTTTATTTGAAGCTCAACTGAATCAGGGAAATTGCAGCCTGTACAGGAATGGAAAGCTGACTCTCGAAACCGATCACCTGGCTTACTTCATAGCCAGTCTGGAATTCAAGATATTCGAAGAAGTGCTTAGCCTGGAGAAAGAACACTTACTGCTGCATGCCGGCGCGCTGACCTTCGAAGGTAAGGGTTTGATTTTTCCAGCCGCAAAAGGGGCCGGAAAATCCACTCTGGTAGCCGGCCTGCTGAGCCATGGATTTATGTACTGCAGCGACGAACCGGCCGCTATTAATTTCCAATCCAGAAAACTGATACCCCTACCCCGGGTTATCCATATCAAGGACACTTCCCCACTGGACAGGTCAATCGCAGAAGGGTCGCTTAGCATGGCAGCTTATGACGACGGCCCCAGCGATTACCCGGCCCGGTATGCCCTCGTCGGGCAAGATCGAGTAGTGCGCCGGCCGGTCGAACTGGCTTGTATACTCTTCCCGCACTACAAACCCGGCGGCCGGGCCAAGCTGACGCCCTTGCGCGGCAGCCAGACTGCAGTGCGCCTGGCTCGTCAGGCCCTGAATCTGGCTGAGCAACTCGAGCGAGGCTTCGACCTGACCGCGACAATCGCGTCCGATAAACCGGCCTACCAGCTCGAATTCAACAGTTTGCCGGAGGCGGCCGAATTGATCTGCAATATAATGGTGTAAGGCTGGTGGGAGATCGCTGGTCTACAGGTCAACCTGGACAGCCTGGATAACAAAACTGCGCTCTTCACCTTCCTTTTCAGGAGTGAAGCTGTAGGTATTATTACGCCCCATGGCCTGCCAGTTGCCGGTCAGCGTGTCTAGTATCTTCAATCGCCAGCCAACTGGCGGCTGACGCCAGGTCAACGTAACCGGACGATCGAGACCTTTCGATTTCAAGACCAACTCCCACTCGTGTTGCTGAGGTTCAACCGGGCGCGGCTTGGGTTTACTAAACGGTAAAGCCCGCCGGGCTGAAACTTTTACATCGCTGGCTGGGTTACGATTGGCCCGCATGTCGACGCAGTACCTGCCCGAGTCTCTGCCCCAATCATCATGCAGCATATAGAGCAGGACATGTTTTTGCGAACTGAGCGTCCCGGCGTCGGGGATGTCTTTTTGATCTCGACCGGTCAAACTGGCCGAATGAATACCGATGTAGTTGTAGTCGTCTCGCAGGTCTCCGCTAAACGCCGATATCTTCAGGCGCCAATTGTCTACGCTTTCCCGGCTCGAATAATCAGGATCTTCGAAACCAAATTGACTGGTGATTAATCGGCTGATCTTCGCCAACATGCCCGACTGATTGACGGTCGGTTGAATTGGGTATGGATCGGGCAGGTATGAGACAGTCGGCGCCGTTTGTGTTTCTGTGATCAGCAGATAGACTTCTTGCTTGACGGCTATCCAGAAACCCTCCCAGGGAAAGATCTTACCGTCCCGTTCTTCGAAGTCATCCGGATCGTAATAGCGATAGGCTCCGGCTAGGTTGTCATATTCGGCATAGTAAACGTTGTTGATCAAGCTGGCCGCCCCGGGGTCGGTTACCCGCAGAGTGAATGAACCCGGGTTGGTTGAAACATAAATATTCTCCCAGTAAATCGGTTTATTGAAAGGATTACCGATCAAGTGCCGTCCGGGTCTGAAGGTAGAAATCGGGTGGTAGGTCAGAGCAGGTGAGGTAAAGTCGCCAGCCGGCACAGCCAGGCCGTCCGAATGCATATAGCCCTCGCCGCCCAGAACCTCGACCCAGTAACCCTTGCCGCGCTCGGCAACCGTGGCTGCAACATAACCCTGGGCGTCCTCGTCCCACTCGTACAAGTCCTCGCTGAAATCACCCAATATAGCTGTATCGTCCTCGCTGGGAACGGATACCATGCACCAGCCCTCGGACCCGGTGTGCGAAACCAGCGAAGACGAAGACTGGATAGTCTGGGCGGCCATGCGTGAGGCGCCCAGCAAGAGCCCGGTATAGCCTAGCCCCCCGCTGATGTACTGGGAGGGAGTAATCACCACCCGAACCAGATCGCCCGATGAAAACAGTTGCGGTTCGAGGCGCTTATAGGTCGCTCCCGAAATATTTTCGTAGAAATTGCCGTTGTGTTTCTGCCACTGGTAAACATAACGTTCGGGGCCGCTGCCTTGCGGAAGGAATCCCGATCCCAGTGCAACCAAAGTGTTATTCACATCCGGGCTCGGGTTGGGATGCTGCTCGGCGGTGCTGAAATAAGGCCGGTTGGTGACGGCCGCCTGAGCCAGAGCGTCGGTTGCGTGGGCTTTGCCGTAGCCCCAAGTATTGTTCGGGGCAGACCCCACCCAGCCATCGCGATCAGCCCGGTAGGCCAAAATAGATTTAATTGCCTGGGGCGTATAGGTCGCGTGTTTTTCCAGCAACAAGGCCGCCAGCCCGGCGATGTGGGGAGACGACATGCTGGTGCCCTGCATGACGGTGTGGACTCCGTCCGGTGATATGAGTTCAATATCGGTGCTGCTGTCTTGTGAAAAAGCCGCCGAGATAGCCGAGCCCGGTGCGCTGATGTCCGGTTTTAAACGATCGTCCCGGGTGGGACCCAGGCTGGAGAATGTGCAGATCTCTTCGTCGTCTTCTCCCCATAAATACCAGAAACCGTCAATCGACTCCCATACCTCCTTGGACGTATAGGCCGCGACTGTAATCACCGATTTAGCGGTGCCGGGTGTGCCGACACTGCTGTTGTTATCGCCATTTGTGAATGTCGTGTAAGCTCCCAGGTAGGTTCCGCGATAATCAAGCCAAATCCAGGCGTCGATCCGGTTGGGGTCGTCTGAGCTGACGTCGTCACCAATCAGCGAGATGGTAAAGGTTCCGGTACGCAACTCGTTCCTCAGCTCGATAACAATCTCCTTGTCACCATTGTACTCGGTTTCATCAGCTGCTGGGTTCCACACTACCGCCTGTCCCTTTTTCAGGTTCTTCGCCGAAGATTCGCCAACATTCCAGATGGGTGTATTACCATTATTTGGCTCGCTGATCTGCACCCGGTAACTGTCCAACCCGTTATGCCAAATATCGAAATCCAGGTAGTACCCCTGACCGGCCGCGGTAGCAACATTGAAGGTAAAGTCGACGTTCGACCCTGACCAATCACCCTGGTTGTGTATCCAGTCGGAGCCCTCGTTGCCGGCCGAAACCACCACGATCTGTCCGGGACCGGTCAGGGCGTCAATTCCGACATCGAGAGGATCGGTGCCGTCGTGAGGTCCGAAGTGCCCACCCAGGCTCATATTGATTACCGCCGGCTGCCCGAGTTCTGCGGCCTTTTCGAAAATTTCGCTTATACCGTTAAGTATGCTGGCATCAGAGAAGCTGGTGGCCACCGCCATTATATCAGCCTCGGGAGCTACACCCACTACACGGTATTCGGGCAATCCGTTGCCCGTCGCTCTCCCGTTACCTGCAGCGGTTCCGCTCACATGGCTACCGTGTCCGTTGCCATCCGTGTGGCTGCAACTCAGGTCGTTTATATCCGCCTCTGTACAAAACGCCGACGTGTTATGATCCCAAATGTATTTTATCCGGGTAGTATCGTCGGAATTATCGAAGTCAGCGTGTCTGTAATCTATCCCCGTATCCACCAGGCCGAATACAACTCCCTGACCGGAACCGCTGCTCCAGGGCGGAGGGAAAGTATAATAACCACTGTCCACCACAATGGTACGATCGACTTCCAGACCAATCGAGCCCGACGGAAGAGTCGGTACACTCAGATCCAGGTGGGGATTGAGCCGGCGGGCCGCGCGCATGTAGCGAATTTCTTTTACTCCTGACAAACGATTGAGCGCACTGAGCGGCACGTCGGCAGTGATCACCGGGCCATGGCGGCGCAGGTTTTGGGCACCGTAAAACCGCAGATAGACATCCGCGGCCGGGGTTGCTTCGGCAATTACTGTCACGAACATTCTTTTGTTACGTTCGAAAACCTTGAAATATCCGTTGCGACTGATTTCTTTGAGGTTAGCCGCGGTAACCCGGTTTTTTTGCATCCATCTGAGCTGAGAGCCCAGGCGATGTCCCGCTTTTGTCTGAGCCACGTTAGTTAGCGAAACGACTAAGATAACGATGGACAAGATGGTCAGACGCGGCAAAACAGACACTCTCGACAAAGTGACCTCCTTGGGACAGAAATTGCGCCAAAACTATAATATTCTAACACTACGAGAGGCAGATGGGCAGTATATTTATTGTGGCCGCTATTCGGCAGGCTCAGCCTTCATCAGGCCGACGACCTTTTCGGCTATCTGGCGGCTCCAGTCCGGAGCCAGGGCATAAGTCGCCGCCAAACCTCCGGCTACGACACAAAAAGTTATCAGCATTATCAAGACGAACTTGAGCAGCTTGCGGGCGAAACTCTTTTTTATTGGTGGCTCGCCGAGCTTCGATTGGTCGAGGACTTCACTGGCTCCGGCAACTATCCGGGTCGCGGCGACTTCATGCCCGGCAATGACTGTCATGGCCTGCTCGTCGATCTGACCGCGCTCTTTCAAGAAAGCGACTATACGGGCCGAGGGAGTTCCTTCGAGGACGGCATTCAGCAGGCGCTCGAGACTGCGGCGCACATCCGCAGCGCGCTGGTAGCGCTTGGCCGGATCGGCTTCCAAGCAGCGGTGGACTATCTTTTCGACCGAGCGCGGTATACGCGGGGCGCGCTGGCGAAGTTTTTCATGTTCACCCTTTACGATTGAGGCCACCAATAAACCCTGTTCTTTTCCAGTAAAAAGCCTGGTACCGCTCAGCGTTTCGAAAAGAAGAACTCCGAGTGAATAGATATCCGAACGCCAGTCGGCGCGTTGGCCGGAGACTTGCTCGGGACTCAGGTAGGCAAGCGTACCAACTACCAGACCCTTGCGAGTCAGGTCGTCTTTTGTTTGGTCTTTGGCAATACCGAAATCAGTCAATTTCACCTGGCCGGTTCTCGACAGCATGACATTCGCCGGCTTGATATCGCGGTGAAGGACTTTTCGAAAGTGAGCATGCTCTAAAGCGCTGGCGAGCTTGACGCCGATAATAAGGCCGATGTCGATCGGAACCGGCCCTTCACGTGAGATCGTGAAAAGATCGACTCCATCGACATACTCCATGATCATATATAGCCGGTTGTATTTCTCGACTAGATCATGAACAGCCACGATATTTTCATGTTGCAGCAAAGCCAGGGCTTCAGCCTCACGATGAAACCGGGCATTGGCATTCTTATCGTTTTTCAGTTCAGGCAGTAGGGCCTTGACGGCCACCTTGCGATCGAGTTGTTCTTGTTCGCCAAGTATTACTTCGGCCATGCCGCCCTTGCCGATAGTCTCTTTCAGGGCGCAACTGCCGATATTCTTGGGACGCGTGGGCGACATTTGTTTTATTTGCCTTTATCGGCTTCGATCACACCTTCTTTACCGATTCGCAGGCCGGCTAATTCCCACATATCGTCATACAAGTGAAGCCCCTTACTGACAGCCCGGATGCTTCCGTCTTCGACTCCAATTTCATCGGCCATGTACTTCTTGAGTTGTTGTAAACCGGCCAGGTTGACCGGGAAGCCGTTATACAAATCCCAGGAACGAAAATATACCACGAAATGCAATCTGCCGTTTCTGATACGAGTGTCCACCAGGCGCAGACAGGGCGGGTCCTTTTGCATGATGTCGGAAGGCATGCCAATCTCGAGGACCGCCTGGTTGGTATTGTAACCATCTTGTTTGTACAGTCGAATGACCTCTTCGACCGGATTCATTCCAAAAGGAAGATCGAGTGTCTTCGGAAGATCGCCCAGCCCAAATGCCTGACCGTTGACAATCAACTGGTATTTTGAGCCGTCGACCTTTTCGCCGTTATCTTTTTGTAGCTCGTCGATTTTCAAAAGGGCCCGCGGACCAACCAGTCTTTCTCCGTAAGTGTATTCTTCTTCGGGCTGCTTCTCGGCAGTCAAAAGGTAGAGGAGGTATTTTTGGGCCACCTCTTCGGTGGTCGGGGCCAAATGCTCTTTACCGGCAGGCAGTTGGGGAACTAAGGGCCCCGAGCCGGGATAGAGAATATCAATTAGAAAAGTATCGATTTCAAGGCGCTCTTGTCCTTCATAAGAACCTCGTTCTATTCGGTATCTCTGGCTGTATTTGAAATCGCCGCTTTCATCTTTCTCTAGACAGGCCCACAGAGCAGTAAACCAGGCATCATCGAGATCGCGAGCCTGCAAGACACAAGGTTGTTTGAAATCTTCCATTGTAAAGACCTCCTGCGTCAGGTTGCCGTAACTCTGGCTGAGAAAACCACGGTCTGCATTCCCAGTCAACCCATGCCAATATTAATCAAATTGACAGTCTTCAATGATTTGAGTAGTTTTAACAATCTGACTATCAAAGAGGAATACAAGGACCGAGGCTAATTTGGAAGCATCTAACAACTCAGGTTCAGCCGACCAACCTTCCACTGCCCTGCCAATAGTTCTGTTGGTCGATGACGAACCAATGGTTCTGTCAATCCTGAAGCTGCTGCTGGCCAGCGACCAATACCAAATCAAAGTCGCGCATGGCCCTTTAGAAGCTATCCCGATTTTTAGCGAGGGAGAAATCGCAGTTTGTGTCACCGATCAGGCTATGCCGGAGATGTCCGGCGTCGAATTCCTGACATTAATTCGACAACAAAGTCCGATGACTGTTTGTATAATGATGACGGGTACGACCGACCTCAAACTGGCCGAGATTGTGGTCAACCAACAGCTGGCGCATTTCTTTGTCACCAAGCCTTGGGACACTAGCATCTTTCAGAATCTAATTATAAAAGCCCTGGGAATCTACAATAAACAAAAGGCCAACCCGCAAGAGGTTGCCAGCGAGACTGCTCAGCTACAAGTCCATGAACATGCCAGGCGAGCGGCATTTTCACTGGCTCGCGCTGTCGATGCCCGAGATGCTTGTACACACAGCCACTCGATAAGAGTATCGGCTTTTGGCCTGATTGTCGGAGAGGCAATGGGGCTTAATCAGGCAGACCTGGAAGTAATCCGGATCGGGGGCCTGCTTCACGACCTGGGTAAAATCGGTGTGCCCGACGAAGTGTTGCTCAAGACCGGCGCACTAACCGAAAAAGAATTCCGCTACATAAAAATGCATCCGATTATCGGTGTATCGATCACCGAACCAATCGACTTTCCCTGGAACATCACAGCCATTGTCAGGCAACACCATGAGAATCACAACGGAAGCGGCTACCCGACCGGAATTGGTGGAGACGAGATTGTCTTAGCTGCCCGAATAATCCATGCCGTCGACGCCTACGAGGCAATGGCCGCTGACCGGGTTTACCGCAAGGCACTTCCGCTCGAAGCGATAGAGAGTGAGTTCGTACGTTGCCGCGGCACTCAGTTCGATCCTGAAGTTACCGATGTGTTTCTCGAGCTACTGCACAACGACCAGTTCATTTTCAACGAAGAGGCAGCAAAATAGAAAAACACCCGGTAAGCGGGGAGGAAACTATGGCATATGCAGGCCGAATCGGAACCGATGCCTCGATGGACAGGCTGGAAAAACTGATCGAGAAACGGCTGAAACCCGGCGCCGACAAGGAAAAAATCGACGAACGCATCTGGAACCTTTTCGGCGAACAGTGGGCGGTCATGTTTACCGATTTATCGGGATTTTCGCGGCAAGTAGCCGAATTTGGAATTATCCATTTCCTGCAGGTGATCTTCGAATCGGAGCGCCTGTTGATACCCTGTATTGACGATCACGACGGCGTCTTGTTGAAACTGGAAGGCGACAGCATGTTGGTCATGTTCCGTAGCGTGGCCAAAGCCCTCGAATGTTCAGTGGCCATGCAACGAATTCTGGCCGAGTACAACACCTCCCGCTCCGACACCGAGAAAATCATAGTTTGTATCGGGCTTGGTTTCGGGCCGGTGCTGCGTATTGGAAACGAAGACATCTTCGGGGCCGAAGTCAACGCCGCCAGTAAACTGGGAGAGGACACCGCCGGGCCGCGGGAAATTCTGGTCACCGACAACGTCCGCAAGGAACTGCATGCCCTGAAGGATTATAATTTTACCCAGATAGACGAGGTTCCGCCGGGCGCCGACTCGGCTTATAAAGTCGAGTACAAACTCTGACACTCAATGGGTCTGGTTAACGAGTCTCAATCTTCAATTTTTCAGTCCAGGCTAAAAACTTCTTATAGTCGATGTATTGGGTAAGAACCGCCAACTGCCATTTGGGGCTGGCGGGCTTTGAGAGCAGTCGGCGGACGAATTTCTCGAGCTTACCCTGCCGCTCTAGGTACAGCAGCAGGTACTGCGCCAAACTGTAATAAGCCTGGTGATTGCTGCCATAAACATCGCGGTCGTTCGAAGACGCAAGTTTTTTCAAATCCGGCAACCGCCCGGCGGCCCGGGCCGCCCGCAATTGATTCAGGCGATAGTTGACCACAAAGCGCAGACGTTTCTTGGTCGGCTTGACCGAGACATACAGTGAGGCTATGCCTTCGTCGAGCCAATATGGCACTGAACCAAGATCGTCGCGCAGCAAAACATGTACCAATTCGTGCCGCAGGCTGCCCAGGTTGCGTTCGATGTCGGCAACCACCAGCCTTCTGTAAGGCACATAAAAACCGAGATCATCATGAAAAGTGTCATCGCCGATCACGTCGGAGACAAACTTGCGATAGGCTTCGGTCGAGCTAAACAGGCAGACATCAACCGGGCGCAGCCCGGATTTATCCCTGCCTTTGAGAAAGCGCCGGCTGACGTCCCGGTGGAGCGAGCTTGCCAGCTTCTGCATTTGCTTGGCGCGAGTCTTTGATAAATGCCCGCGCAAGATCAATATCGACTGGCCGGCCTTTCCTACCCGGCCAAACTCGGGCATGCCGGCCACTGCAGAATGACGCTCGTGCTTTACCTCTTCTAAGCTGACGGCCCCAATCTCGGGGGCAAACATCCCAAGAATCAATAAAGCTCCAAGAAGAGTCTTGAATCCGGGCCAGGTAATTCCAAGGTTCATCCAGCTATTGTAACTGCCTCAGACTAAGACCGCCAGCCAACAAAATGAAACCCGGTTGATCCGACCAGCCAGACTGCCTCTAAAACTTGTAATTACTGAGAAAAATACAGTACTTTCGGACTATCGAGTACTGGCATTCATCAGCGCTCATCTGCCGTCTGGCAGTCACGGGAGGTTGTCATGTTGTTTGGAGGAAAAAAGGAACGTCAAATCGAAGAACTGTTCAAGCACCATATCGATAAAGTCGGTGAAGTGGTGGATTCCATGTACAAGGCGGCCCAAGACTACTGCACTGACTGCGCCGAATTCAAACAGCGCGCTTCCGAGGTATTGCATGGTGAGTCGGAAGCCGACGATATGCGGCGGGAAATCGAGCAGCGCCTCTATGAGGGTGCTTTCATGCCCATCCAGCGCGGCGACTATGCGGCCATGGTGGAAAGAGTAGATAAAATCGCCAATCAGTGTGAAGCCGTTGCAGAATTCGTCATGTTGACAAGTCCGGAGTTGAGTTCTGAAGATAAAGAAGGGCTGATTCGGATTATGGAAGCCACGGTCACTTGCTATCAATTCATCGTTGAAATGTTCGACCAGTTCGGCGAGGGTCAGGCGATCATCACTCTGGGCCACAAAGTCGAAGAGCAAGAGCAGCACGTCGATAAATTATACGCCGAAGTTGTCAGTAATCTGTTCAAAACAGACATTGATCTGGCCAGTAAACTTCACGTCAAAATGCTGTTCGATCGCGCAGCCGCCATTTCAAACCGCATAGAAGACGCCAGTGACAGCTTTAGCCTGATTGTGTCAAAGCGCCCTTGATAGAACCTGTGCACTTGACCTGTGACGGTCGGCGGCAACATCGGAGCCAACGATGCCGCCAACTGTATCGGCCCGGCCGTCGGCGCACGGTTGATGCGTTATCGCACCGCAGTCGTCATGCTAGCCATTTTCGTAATTCTGGGGGCGCTCCTCCAGGGCGGCGACGTCATGAAAACCGTGGGCAAGGGCATTGTCACCAACCCGATCTCACCGCTGGGAGTACTGTCGGCCTTGCTATGCGGCGGCTTCTTCGTAACCCTGGCCACATTCTTCAAGGTTCCGGTCTCGACTTCTCAGGCGATTGTCGGGGCGGTGGCCGGCGTGGGTATTGCCGCCGACTTGAATGTCGACTACTCGAAGATAATAACTATTGTTGAGTGCTGGATCTTATGTCCTATTTTGAGTATGGCGCTGACTTATGTTCTTTATCGGCTCACTCGCTGGAGCATGCGCCGCTTCAACTGGGCAACCAGGGGCGAACGAGTCCTGACTATCCTGGTCATGGTTACGGCCGCCTATTCAGCCTATTCACTGGGCGCCAACAACTTGGGCAACGCAATCGGGCCGATTAGTTCGCTGGGCGATAACCCAATCGACATGCGCTACCTGATTGTAGCCGGGGCAGTATCGATCGCGATTGGCGCTTTAGTTTTCGGAAAAGGTGTGGCCAGGACTGTCGGCAAATCCATCATCCCATTGGACTTGCAGAGCGCCTTTGCCGTACAGATCTCGGCTGCCTTTGGATTGCACTTGTTTTCGATGCTTGGAATTCCAGTCTCGACTTCACAGGCAGTCGTCGGTGCATTGCTCGGGATTGGCCTGGTTCACGGAATCAAAACTGTCTCGCGCAGGAAAATTTTTGAAATATTGATCGGCTGGGTTACCGCCCCGACTCTGTCGTGCCTGGTAGCTTATGGACTTTATTCATTACTCAGCCAGGTATTTTAGGCTGGCGGTACCCTGCCTTGCTCGATAGGACCTGCCCATACCATTCGATTCTCAAGGTGAACAGTCAGCTGAGTGAGCGTGAATTAGAAAAGCGAATTCTCGAAAAAACCGGGCGGGCGATCGCCGATTATAACTTGATCGAAGATGGAGATCGCATCCTGGTTGCCCTGTCGGGCGGCAAAGACTCTTACACCCTGCTGCATATACTCGACTTGCTCAGGCGCAAAGCGCCGGTGTCTTTTACGCTGCTGGCGGTTAATGTCGATCAAGGTTTTGAAGGCTATCAGTGGAAAATCATCGAACAGTATGTAACCTCACAGAACATAGATTTTCACCGGCAAGGCACCGATATCGCAGGAATACTGGAGAAAAAACTGAAGCCCGCTGAGAGTCGCTGCCCGCTATGTTCGCGTTTACGGCGTGGGACCCTCTACCGGCTGGCTCCCGAGTTGAACTGCACAAAGATCGCCCTGGGCCACCACGCCGATGATTTGATCGAAACCCTCTTATTGAACCTGTTTTTCACCGGCCAGATCAAAAGCATGCCGGCCCGGCTGCAATCCAACGATGGGCGCAACACTGTCATTCGCCCGTTGGCCTACGTTGCTGAAGCAGATATTGCAGCCTACGCCCAAAAGAAAGGTTTCCCGATAATCTGCTGTTGCTGTCCGGCCTGCGGCCAGCGCGACAACAAGCAACGCAGAAATGTAAAAGAACTACTGGCCCAACTCGACTGCGACTACCCCGGGCTCAAGAGCAGCATGCTGACCGCCCTGGGTCATGTGATTCCCAGCCATCTACTGGATAGGGATTATTTCGAAGATTGAGTCGAATTGGGGATCTTATTCCGTAACTTTAAGTAATTCGGAGTTGGAGGTAGCTAGAAATGAACTTTGTTTGCATAGAATGCGGTAAGCGCCAGGCTGGCTCTGAAGAATGTGAGCAATGCGGCGATACAGCCCTGCATGATCTATCCAATCCCGAAACTATTTATTACTTACAGGATGTCGAACAACGCGCCTGGGCTAAATACGACAATCGAACTAAGTGGATCGGAGTGGTAATCGGGATGGTGATAATCGGCGGGCTGTGGTTCGTGCCCGGCTACTGGGCTGTACGCAGCAAGCACTTTGCTATCCCATTCTTACTCGACCAAATTTTCTTCATGGCCGCAGTCGGCTATCTGATCATTAAAGTCATCGAGAAGGTTTTCCCCAAACGGCCCCTTTTTGACTTTCTGGATGAGTTAGTAAAGAAAAACCTCGAATCAGACAAGCCTAAAACCATAGACGTCGAAACAACCTCCAGCTAGTAAATCTTTAACAACCCTTCCTGACGAGCCATAGAATATTTAGGTTGTTTATTTTACTATGTGCCCAATAGAGGTATTATAAGTGGATATCATGACGAGTTGGCGAACAAAATGGAAAGTGAAGCTATTGACGGTCTGGTTGACCTTCGCGGCTGTAGGTTGTAGCTCGACGCAGCAAAGAGACGAAGGCGCAGCCGATGACGAATACATTGTCGTTACCTCTGTGGCAATCCTGCCGGTTCCCAGCAAATCCGTTGCTAGCACCAAACAAGAGTTGATCTTGACTAAGCTTTCCGAGGCAATCACTAAGCGCTACAAGATCCCTGCCATGACCGGCCTCAGCCTGGGCCTTTCTGTCTGGGGCAGCCTGGTTTCCGACAGCGCGGCAGTCGCCGAGACGTTCAGCCAGACCCTGACCGAAGCTAGAGATGCCCACAAAAGGCTGGTGTTCGGTAAGGCCCTGCGCCTACTGAAAGAAGCTCGCGATCTACTGCCGCGTTGCGGCTCGGAAATCAAGAGCAGCGAGCAATTACGGGACGTCTTTTTATACACCGGCATGATCCTGGTCACCCTCGAACAAGTCACCGAGGCCGAGGCCGCTTTCAGGCAACTAGCTTCACTAGATAATGAATTCAGGCCGTCACTGGATTTAATGCGGCCGGAACAATCCGAAGCTTTTGAACGTGCCCGACGGCAATTGCTGAGCGCCAACCCATCTCAACTCGAAATTGTCTCCTGGCCTGAAGGCGGGACCGTATTTCTTGACGGCCGAGAAATTGGGAAAACACCGATTCCAGCGCTGCCGCTACATTTTGGGCAGCATTTTATCCGTATAGAACTTGCCGGACATGCTCCTTTTTTGATGAACCTTGGCGATAAAGCGCCCCCGGCCTCGATCAAGGCCTGGCTGTTCCCCGTCTGGCCAGGTGAAGATCCGCCCGAAGACCTTTTTGAAGAATTCACTGAAGGTGAAGATTTTTCCGATGATGCCCTGGCTCAGCTGCAAACGGTGGCCTCGACTTACAAAGTTGATGCTGTCCTGCTTGCTAAATTCAGCCTGAAGGGAAAGGAAATTCAGCTGACCACACGTCTGTTCTTTTCCAACTCGGAGAGATTTGTGCGCGAGGACACCTTCAATTTGGGCAGGAAAATCAAGACCCATAACATTAGAATCAATCAGATGGTTAAGGTCTTTAAAGAATTCAAGAAGAAACCCAAGAAAAAACCGAAAGTGAAACCAAAAATAAAGCCGAAACCCGAGCCTAAACCAAAACCGAAACCGAAGCCCAAACCAAAACCGAAACCAAAGCCCAAACCAAAACCGAAAATAAAGCCCGAGCCTAAACCCAAACCCAAACCGAAACCAAAGAAGAAGAAGAAAAAGAAACGTAAGAAACTTACCGTCGAGGAGCCGCCTCAGATCGATTAAGTCGAATTTGTCCCGCCTTTATCTAACGAAAATCTCGAATGCGGACAAAATGAGAATGCTATATGGATAGAAAAAAACTGATTTTAGTAAACCCGACTTTGTCGAACCCGTTTCCCGGCTTCCCTCCTCTCGGACTTGGCTATGTCGCAGCCCTAACTCCCAAACATTGGGACATTGAGATTATCGACGAGAATTTCGAGATCGCCAGATTCAAAGAATGCGATTTGGTCGGGCTGACCGGTTTTACAGCCATGGCAAATCGAGCCTACCAAATTGCACGAATGTTCAAAGACAAAGGCGTTCGGGTTGTCATGGGTGGAATTCACGCATCAATGATGCCGGATGAAGCCTTGCAATTCGTGGATACGGTTGTGGTCGGCGAAGTAGAATCCGTCTGGGCAAGTGTTATTGCCGACTTCGAATCCGGTAATTTGAAACAAAAATACGAAGGTAGCCAGACTGATCTCAAAGACCTGGTTCACCCGCGGCGCGACTTGTTTCACGAAGATTATTTTTGCGACACGATCCAGACAGCCCGAGGATGTCCCAATGACTGCGAATTTTGTTCTGTTTCACAATTCAACGGGTTTGCCTACCGCTTACGCCCGGTTGAAGAAGTCCTGGACGAGATGGCAACTCTTGAAAAGAAGTTTTTATTCATTGTCGACGACAACATTGTCGGTTCCGGTCCGCAACGTGCACAAAGGGCGATAGCCTTAGCACACGGCATGATCGAAAGGAAATTCAACTTCATCTGGTACAGCCAAACGGCTTTGAATGTCGCCGACAACGAAGAGGTTCTGGCAGCCTTTGAAGAATCGGGTTGTCGCCTACTCTTTTTGGGAATCGAATCTGAAGATCGCGAAGTTTTGGAAAAAATGAACAAAAAGGTAAACATTCAGCGAGACTATCATACAGTTTTCAAGAAAATTCACGACCACCATATTGGCATCCACGGGTCACTGATATTCGGTACCGATCAAGATGACCTGGACATGTTACAAAAACGGTTGGATTTCGTATTGGAGAGTCACATCGATGTGATTCAGTACTGCACGTTGACACCCTACCCCGGAACGAGATTATTCAAGCGCATATACGAACAAGGCCGGCTATTCTACACTGACTTTCCGGCCGATTGGGACCGTTACGATCTGACTGAAGTGCTTTTTAAGCCCGGACGACTGGATGTCGATGAATACCGTCGAATGATGAAACATATCGGCGCCCAGATTTTCAACCGCAAGGCAATCGCCAAACGCTTCTTACGCACCTGTAATGATACTCAGGATTTTTTAACGGCCTTTTGGTGTTACATCACCAACAGATTGTACCGCACGCCTCAGTCAAGTGGCTCAGTGCACGGTGACAAGTTCTGGTATTTGAGTTCAAAATCGTGGCCGTTTTCTGTCTACATGAACCCGGAAATGGAAGTTCACCGCGAGCACTACCGCAAGACCTCGACCACAACAACCGGGCCTTGATGATTGGCCCGGGTCCGCGTAAGCTTGTGTTTAATGAGCCAGCTAAAACTCATAATTACCGGAAGCTTTCTGCTTGCCGCTCTTGTATTGTGTGAGCTTGCTTGCTCATCAAATGGTTTTGCCGAACCTACGCCCTACCCTCCCGATCAGTTCGGAACCTATTCGGTCGGCCTGCGAGAATTCGATTTTTACGACAGTCAACGACAAAGATCAGTCTTCACCAAGGTCTGGTACCCGGCCAAAAAACCTCCCCGAAGTGCCGATCCTTTCTTCTACCTGGAACTTCTCGAAGGACAAGCTTACCAAGACCTCGAGTTGGACAAATCTGGAGCACCTTATCCCTTGGTTCTTTTCTCCCACGGCAACCAGGGCCTCGGCATGCAATCTTTTAGTCTGACCGAGCACCTGGCCAGCCACGGATTCGTGGTGGTGGCTCCCAATCACGAGGGCAACACGATTTTCGACAACCCCAGCGACGAGGAGGTCGCTCAAATCTCGCTCGACCGGCCGCTGGACATCGTCTACGCCATGGAGCAAATCATCTCAATGAATGCTCAATCCGAGAATGACTTTCATGCGGTCATCGATCTCGAAGCAATCGGAATCTCCGGACATTCTTTTGGCGGATATACCACCATACTGTTGGCCGGTGCCGACGTGGACGTAAGCGCAGCCCAAGATCGCTGCGATGCCGGCATACCCGGAGACATCTTCTGTCCTTACCTGGTCTATTGGGATTCTGAAGAAAACGTGAAACGACCTGAAGGTGCGGCTGTCTTCAA
>JAFDKH010000029.1:35627-61788 GCA_019307065.1 Deltaproteobacteria bacterium | reverse complement strand
TACAAGTTTCTTCTTGGGTTGCATATTGATTACTGGTTTAGCGGGCTTGATCTGGGCCTGTTTGGGAGCTATGGCATTGACCAGCTGAATAGTCTTGTGCTCACCCGGCTCTATCGAAATAAGCTCGTCAAAAATAGGCTCGCCATCCAGTCGCTGTAAAAACAAGCGGTGCTGCCCAGCCTGGACGACACGCTTGGTAAGCGGAGTTTTA
Organism: Deltaproteobacteria bacterium; assembly: GCA_019307065.1. Lineage (GTDB taxonomy): Bacteria > Myxococcota > B64-G9 > B64-G9 > B64-G9 > JAFDKH01. Next base: position 61,577 of record JAFDKH010000029.1, on the reverse strand, counting down.
CCCGGGAGCAACTCGCCGTCCAATGTCACTTGGGCGGGTACTACCGTCTGGACAGAAAGAAATCCTAAGTGAGAAATGCCCTCGTCTTTGGGCTGCTTCTCTTTCGGCTCAGAGTCGAAGAGACCCAAGATCCAGCCCAAGCCAACTAAAACCACCAGCAGCAGCAACCCGCCTGCAACCAGCGAAGACGGCCGTGTCCAGGCTGATTGCGACCCAGCCGGCTCGCTCGGAGCGGGATCTTCGGAAATCGGCAGTGCGGTAACCTGGGTCGCGCTGGCCTGGCTGAGCTCGACATCTGTAACAGCCGGCATCTGATCGGTATCGTGTTTTTCTTCAGGCGGTTCATCGTCCCGGGTCGGGGTTGCCTGTTCAGCATAATCGGTCGTCAGAGAAGGAATGTTCACAGGTGCCATCTCTTGAGTGGGCATCTCTTCATATTCTTGCTCGACTGCGTCTACTTCATCGGTATCTTCTTCTTTTTCCTGTTCATCATCCAGGCTCTGCCAATCGACTTTGATCGATGAAGACTCTGCATCAGGGGATGCCTGGTTTGCTGCGACCGGTTCAGAACGAGGAAGCGGCGGTGGAGCTTGTTGCGGGTCAGTTTTCTGCCCGTCGCTATTTCCAAAGGCGGCCTCCCAAGCCTCTACCCTGGCAAGCGCGTCGGGATCGGGCGCTTCTTTGTCAGCTGGGCTCGCCAGACTGGCTACAGCCGGTTCTTGATCAAACTGAGTCAGATCGACAGCCTGCAGTTGAAGCTCGATAATGCGCTCGCCAGCCGAGCGATCCAAAGTGCCTCGCATTCCAGGTACGATGGCTTCGTTGGGAAACAGACCCTGAATAAATTCACCCACCTCGGCGTGTCCCTTGTCGGGGCCCTTGAGCATAGCTGATCTGAGACGCTTGAGCGCATTGCCAAACGAAGTTGCCGAATCGTGGCGCCCCTTGACCGAAGTATTGAGGGCTTTCATGAATACGGCATCACAAGAAAAAGGCAACGTTCGCTCTAATTTTGAAGGCGCCTGGATCGAGGCATGCCGAACCGACATTCCCATTCCTGTTCTTTCTTCTTTGCCCAGGGGAGGTATTCCAGTCAGTAGAGTATAAACGAGCGCGGCCGCAGAAAAGACATCAGATTGCGGTGATGGGTTGCGACCCTGGACTACTTCCGGCGCCAGGTGATTGGCGCGTCCCCGACGGGATTTACGCTTCAGTTCTTTGAACCCAAGCAGGCAGTTTTCAAAACCTGTTCCGGTCAAACGCGCCACACCATCGTATCCAACTACTATATATTCCGGGCTCAGTCCGCCGAACAGCATGTTGCGCTCATGCAGAACAGCCAGGCCACTAGTGAAATCAAGCCCCATTTGCAATGCTCGCAGCGGACTTATATGCACCTCGCGCGAAGACAGCCGGCTTAGCACCATTGCCAGGTCAAACCCTTCGGTGCGCTGGTCGACCCAGTAATGGTCTTTCTCAAAAGAACCAAATCCAAGGTGGCTAAGTAGATTCTCATTTCGAAGGTCTAAGACTTGCCGGGAAGCTTCAGACAATCTCTGGACTACATCGTCGGCTTCGACTACCAGCCGATGCAATTTGCGTACAGTTACCAGGAAGGAACCTTGCTCGGTGGTAATCCGTCCTAGAAATATCTCGGACAGGTTTCCTTCGCTGAGTCTTTCGAGTATCTCAACCTGCATGGCTTGCCCCAATCCCGACTTGAAGGATCAGGATCTTTTTCTCTTTTTCGAAAGCCTGCGCAGTTCACCCAGCAGGACTGAACAATACGGACAGCGTTCTACCCTGGGATTATCCAGCAATGATCGACAAGCTGGGCAGCGTGGTTCTTTCTTTGTAAGTGGCTCTTGAATTTTTACCTTTTTTTGCTCTTGAATCGCTTTTTTAACTACTCGCCGTTCGGACGGCAACAGGTGGCCTCTCAACGACACCTCTAATAACAGCTCCACCAGACTTTCCAGGCGTTCGATACGCCTTGCTTGGGTAGCAGGCGCTTTTTTGGGGCTGGCTTTCTTTTTCAAACCAGCTTTCTTCCTTGAGCCGGCTTTACGTCCGGTTTTTCGTGGAGATTTTACAGTCACCAATGAAAGGTGCCACAACTGGCAAGGCTTTACAAGAATATCCAAAATTTCGGGATTTGCACTATCGGCTGGAATTTGGCAAGTTTTGTTGATTCCCGTGAAAACATTGGTAGAATTGATCGGGTAATCTGAGAAGATAGACTCAGATGGGAGAATGATGATCCGTTCGTTGCCAGGTACACTAGCGATCATTTCGGTATTATTGTTTTCAATACCGTCGTTAGCAGAAGCACCAAAGATCCAGATTTTCGAGGAAGTCGAAAGGGGCCTCGAACTCGGTTTGCAGGGCGGCTTCAGCTGGGACTTCAATCCGCCCGTAGATAAGCCGGGGCCTGGTTTTATGGGCGGCCTGGAAATCGGTTACGACATCACCTGGGTCTTTCGTATAAAAGCAGGCTTGACGACCATGCACTATTCGGCAACAGTCAACAACAATGGAACAACTCTACCAATGGACTGGCAAGGTCGCTTGGTTTGGGCCGGCGCTTCTCTGGCCCTGCTGGCTACCCATCGGTTTTATGCCTATGCCCAGGCTGGTGTCGGATACTTGTCTGTCTCGCCGCGGCGAGTCGATACTTTTGAGGTAGCCGGGTCGGACGACGTGGCAATAATCGTCGGTGGCGGCATCGAATACTTTCCAAACCTGCGCCACTTTTCAATTGCCTTAGAGGCCAACGTCAACATTTTGCCTATTCGGGGTGATGCCGCCCTGTGCATTTACCCAGTCGTGCGTTACACTTTCGGGTTTGGTGATGTCAAGGTGATCAAGCCTCCCAAAGATCGCGACAACGATGGAATCCCCGACAAGGATGATAAGTGCCCCGACGTCTGGGGACCCGAATCCAACGACGGCTGTCCCGAACCGGACACCGACCTTGACGGAATAATCGACCGTGAGGATAATTGCCCCGAAGAACCCGGTCCGGCCTCGAATTCCGGTTGTCCAATTGAACCTGATACCGACGGCGATGGCGTCAAAGACAAGCTCGACCGCTGTCCCAGAGTAAAGGGGCCAATTGACAAAGAAGGCTGCCCCGACAAAGATGATGATTCTATTCCCGATCACATTGACAAGTGCCCGGACAAACCCGGCAAGGTCAAGTACGACGGCTGCCCGAGTAAAGCGCATGTCAAGGTTAGAATTAAAGAAAAAGCCATTGAGCTAAAAGAAAAGATCCACTTCGAGACTGACGCAGCTGTGATCAAAAAGAAATCTTATCACATTCTCGATCAAGTGAAAGCCACTCTGGTCCAATATACAGAGATCAAGAAATTGAGGATCGAAGGTCATACCGATTCTGTCGGCCCGGGGCCCTACAATATGCGTCTCAGCCAGCGTCGGGCCGAGGCAGTGGTCAACTACCTGAAGAAAAAGGGTATCGCCCCCGATCGCCTGGTCGCTAAGGGCTACGGCGAAGATAAACCAATCGCCACTAATAAGACCAAACGCGGCCGCAGTATGAACCGCCGGGTCGAAATGATCATTCTCGAACGGGATTAAGGACTATCTACCCCAAGGTTGCATTCAAATCCGTCATGCCGGTATGTCTTAAGCCGGTATCCATACCGCGAAGACTGGATCCCAGCTTAAGACATACTGGGATGACAAAATTTAATCCAACATTGGGGTCTATTTAGTAGGCTTTCTGGATACTAGCGAGCCAAGCTTCTTACGCAGCATCAAAAACTGTTCTGAAAACGCAAACCTGAATAAAGCCATCATATCTTTATCGCGAGTCAGGACCGAGCTACGGTCCGGGATGAAGGCCAGATCGCGGCCGCCGGCGGCCGCTGAAAAGCGGGTCAGGACCGACATGGCGGCAATCAGATCGCCGCAGGCCAACAGGGCAACCCGATTGGCTGTTCGGCGCACACCGCTGGCCCAGCGTTCAATATCGTGAGCGCGTGGTTCAAGTGCATATCGGCGAATCAAGGGAACTACCATCTCCATGACATCCGGCGGAGTGACTTGTGCCAGAGCCGCCAGGTATTGCGGCGCGGTTGCCGGCAACGGATGCGGCGGCGACGCCTCGGGTCGCGCCATCTTGCACAACAATGCCAGTAACTGCATCAAATCTGTTTGCTTGAGCTTACGAGGCAATACAAATCCCATGGCCACATTAACGATCTCACGCGTCACAAAAAAATTGAGTTCTGCGGGCGTGCTGCGCTCGAGAATAGATTTTGTCAGGACTATTGCGGGATTGTCACTACACTCACACCAGGCCTGATACTCCTCGTTGTCGGCCAGATACAGCGAAACCGGGCGCCCGGATACCAGCCAATTAGCACCTTCAGCTATTTTCATCAAAGCTGGTTGGTTCTCATGAGTCACCAGAGTCTGGGCCTTGATCCAGGCCTGATCGGCTGGGAATAGCTTCTCCAGATATGGCGCCAGCACGGACAGAATTCGCTGCAGCAGACAATCAGCTGAAGGATGCAATAAGATTTCATCCCATTCACTTCGATCGAGCGGGCGAGCGGGTGGGCTGGCTGGATCGAGAGAGTCAAAGAATTTACGTGCTTCTGTATCCATCGGCGCTAGAAACCGCAGACCGCTATAGTAGCTGGCGGTTCGATCGATATCACCGCGGGCTGCCTCCAGGCGAGCCAGGTAGCGGTAGAGCTCAGGATCGCAAGGATCCATTCCGGCCAGCTCCCTAAAGACTTCGATGGCTTCCCTATATGTTCCAAAGTCGCTGGCATACAAATTCCCCAGGCGCCGTAGAAGCTCAGGCTCGCGGGGGTGAAGTTCGAGAGCCCGCCGGATACACGCCGCAGCCCGATCGATATCGCCCATATGCTCTTGGTAAACTCCAGCAAGTATTAAATAGCTCTCCAGGGCATCCTCCGGATCGAGACCCTGTTTAATCCTCGATTCCAGGGCTTGTCCGGCCAGTGAGCAGTGTAGGGACCAATCACCAAGATCGCGGGCCAAACTGGCAACTTCCTCAATCAACTCCAATTCGGCCTTGCCGCGTGATAAAAATTTCTTGAAGCGCTCGAGAGCCCCTTCTTGATCACCCAGGTTCAAAAGGGCACGCCCGATTACACGATCGACTTCGTCCTGTTGATCCTGTTCGAGCTGCAGCTCATCAAACTGGCGACCCAACTGCAGCAAACCATCCCAGTCAGCCTGGGACCGAAGAATTCTCCACAATTTCCACTTGGGCCCCAAGGCCTGGGGAGCGCTCTTTTGTGCAGAGTAATAGGCTTCTTTGGCGCGCTCGAGATCCTTCAGCCGTAGTGAATAGATGTCCCCGAGAATAGCCCAGCGCACGGCAAGCTCTATAGACTCGGGCAGTAATTCAAGCTCCTTTACGGAATATAAAACCGCCTGCTCCCAATCCATAGAGTTCAGATAGTACTCTCTGAGCATACTCACCGCCCGGAGTTGCTTCGGATCGCGAAGCAATACTTCGCGATAACACTCAACTGCATCATCAAACCTGAGCAATCGCCTGAAAGTATCACCCAACTGCAGCCTGAACTCTACAGCCATATCCTCGAAACCCTCGTCAGGTAAAACTTCGAGTAAGCCCTGGAGAACCTCGACGGTCTCTTCGTAAAGACCAGATCTGGTAAGTGCGGCGACCAGGTTCTGCCTGGAAGGCAAGAAAGTCTCATTTAACTCGATTGATCGAGTGTAGCTCATGATTGCCTTTGATGAATCACCCAGCTCTTCGGCAATCTCGCCTCGTCTGAAGAAAACGACGAAGCGGGAGGCCGCCAGGCCTCCTTCACCTAGACGTTCGTACAGCTCATCCGCCTCCTGATACAACTTCTGCCCGTACCGAATATCGGCCAGCTCTTCCAGGGCCCCAGCATGATCATTGTCGATTTGCAGGCAATGCTCGAAGTGAACGGCGGCCTGGACGAGATCATCGATATGCTCTTTGCATACCTCACCCATTTCGAATGACAAGCTCAAACGCCGTTCTGTGCTGTCTGCCAGCTCTCGTCTTTGCTTCAACACTTCGACTACTTCTTCAAAGCGGCTCTCTCTCGAAAGCATCGGCGCTAGATGTTCGAAGGCTTCTGGGTTGGATGGGTCCAATTTGATCGCTTCACGTAAAACCGAAATCGCTTCAATAAATTCTCCCATCCGTTCGAGGTGTCGTGCAGCAGACAGTAACAATGAGACTCGCTGATTCCCGGCAGCCGCTGACTCGGCCCAGCGTTGATAGAAGCTCGCCAGCTCAGAATCCTGTTTCTCGGCCTTGAGAACCTCCTCGAGACGTTGATAAGCAACCCGTAAGGTTACGTCACTGGAAATCGCCCGTTCAAAAACCTCGCGAGCCTCTGCCAACATGCCTTGGCGTAAATAAATATCCCCGAGCCTGATCAGAAGTTTAGATGCCTCTTCATTTTCAGCTCGCTCAAGCAGCTTACTGGTAGTCTCTTCGGCTCGACTCCATCTACCCAACGACCAATACAGATCGGACAAACGCTCCAAGACGTTTTCATCTTCGGGTTGGATCTCGAGAGCCAGTTCCCACGTCCGGGCTGCAGATTCTTCATCATGCAATTCTTCTTGGAAGAGCTGGGCAAGCTTACAAGCAACTTCGTGGCGATGCTCACCCGGGCAAACAAGGGCTTGTGAGTATGCTTCGCTGACTTTTTCCAGATCGTGCTCTTGAAATAATATCTTCGCGCGCATCATCCACAGCTCGGCTCTGTTCTCCTCGGGCTCAAGCTTGACCATTTTCAAGATCAGGTCGGCAAACTCTCTATTCTTGCCACTTTCTTTGTACAACTCCAACAGCTGTCGAGCGGCATCCAGGTCTTCAGGCGTTGTCAGCAGCAAGTCTTCCAGGGCCCTGATCTTGTCACTGGGTGTGTCTGTCTGCAAAACATTGACTAGTTGTTTTTTCAGCTTGCCGACATCAGTCGGTTTAAGGCAGTTCTGATTGTCGAGTAACCATTTTATGTGTGGAATCGCTTCCTGGGGATCTTGTTTTTCGAGAATAGTAGCCAAGAAACGCCTCGAAACGGCATCGTTTTCGTCCAACTCGATCGCCCGCATGAAAGCCCGGCGGGCGTCCTCGGATTGACCGGCTGACCATTTTAACAGGCCTATTGCGCGACGCAGACTGAGTTCTTCAGACGGATCAGGAGTTCTGGCAGTCAGGGCTTCGAGGGCATAGATTAATAGTTCGTCATCTGACGTGGCAATCGCATATTCACGCAACCGCCCTAAAGCCCCTAAATCTTCCAGATCGAGAGCAGCGGCTTGTTTATAGGAATCGATGGCCAGATCCGCCTGATCAAGAAATTCTCTCTGGATATTAGCCAGGCGCAACCATAGACCTGCCCGCTCTAGTTCGGAACCAGCTAGTTCCAACTTTCTGTTAATCGTTTTGGCGACAGCATCCCAGCGTTCTTGCCCAACATATAGATCATCGAGCTGCCTAAGGATTTTCTCATCGGCCGCTTGAAGTTGTGACAAACGCTCGAGATATTCAATCGCCTGATTGGATTCGTCCAGTTTATCAATCAGGACATCGGCCAGCTCTCGCAAGAGGCTGGTTATTGAAGCCGGATCTTCGCTCAGCTCTAACCGCTGCTGAAGATGCTGCCGTAGTTCTTCATAGAGCTGGTCTTGACGATCCAGATCCAATAGCCGATCTAGGGCTTCGAGATCAGCAGGCGACTTGGCCAAAAGCTCCGACCAGCCCTGCCTGGCCCCGGCTTTATCTTCAATAAGATCGTCGGCCAGACGAGCGGCTTTTCTTATGGCCAACAACTGCTCGTCATCTATAGCCAACTCAGCTACCCGCAGTAAAGCTCGTCGCTGTTTGTCCGGATTGTCTAAAAGTCTGTGGAGTTCAACAACCTTTCGCCAAATATCTAAATTGTCGACATCCGCCTGAAGGGCCCGCTCATAGACAGAAACGGCCCCCTTTGGATCGCCGAGTTCTTTTTCCATCAATTCGGCTGCTGAAACAAGTTTTTCAACTTTGGCAAGATCTTCTGAAGCAAGCTCGGCTTCATCAATCAACAAGGCTACCCTGTCAGCGAAGCGTTGCCCGCCGGCATACAACTTGTGAAGAAAGGTGCGTGGATCAGGATCGTCCGGGCGGGCCTCGATACAACGTTTCAGACGTTGCTCGGCTTCCTCGGTTCTCCCCCGGGAGAAATCTATCCGAGCCAGTGTCTCATCAAGTTCGTAACGTTGTTCGGGATCTAGATCATCGGCGTGCATGTCCAGCTTGCGCAATACCGATTCAGCTTCGTCTGCCTCGCCGCTTTCGGCCAATAAATGGGCAGTCCGCCACAGGGCCGGCAGATAGTCAGAATCGACTCGCAACATCATGCGACAGGCAGTCAATTCCTGGGCAGGGTTGTCGGGCTCGTCTTTGATGCTCGCCCAGCACTTGTGCGCGGCTGCAGCAATTTCTTCCTGCACCACGAGTTGATCGGGGAAGTTATTGATCAAGTCGAGAAGCTCCGTCCAGGCCTCTCGTTCGCTAAGCAAATCTGTCATCAAGACGCTGGCGGCTGCATGGTCGGGCCAGGAATTCAATGCCTGTTCCAAGGCAATCTCTGCGGCCTTGGGATCCTCTGCCTCTAACCAGCTCCGCGAAGCCGCCACCCAAGCAACGGCTGCCTCTTGACCCGTCCTTCGTTGGGCTAGATTCTCTTGCATCAAGGCCAAATCGATGAAGCGATCGCCGGCCTGATAAAGAGATTCCAACTGGCTGGCGGTCGACTCGTCGGATGGTTCCTGGCGCAAAGTCTGCTCGAAGGCGCTGATGGCAGCTTCAGAGTCACCTGCTTTTAGCCGTAAATCTGCAATTCGCCGATAGATTGCCGCTGGGCTTTGAGCCGTCTCGGTAATTTCAACTCCGGCGGCAACTAGTCGCTCCAGGGCATCGGCCGCTTGAGAAAATTGTTGGACATGTTGGCAGCGATCGGCCAGTTCGTTGAGCAGACTGCCTGGTTCTTTGGACACGTCGACCGCCCGGGAAAGCAGATCTATTCCAGTCTCGTGATCGTTGAGTTTATCGAATGCAATTTGGGCGGCTGCAAATAGGTGATCAGCCTGTTGGGCTGGTTCTGAGGCAACCACAGCAATATGCTGTTCGAGGTCAAGCAGTTTCTCCCAGTTACCCTCGGCCTCATGTATCTCGGCCAAATCAGTCATCGGTAAAAGCCAACCCGGATCTAATTCACAAGATTTTTCAAAAGCGGCGGCTGCCCGTTGAGGTGTTTGTAAATGTTTAGCGAATATCTTGCCTAAGCGATGAATTCTCCTGGCTGCCGAGGCCTGATCCTCGGCCAGGTCAACTAATAATTCCTGCATATCGGCCGCACCTTCGAAATCACCTTCTTGTTCGTATAGCTCCTGGGCGCGGAATACCAACGACTCATCCGGTTCGATGTCAATAGCCTGTCTGAGCGAGAGCAAACCAGCTAAACGATCGTCGGCCTTGGTAAAGCACAGCTCGGCATGTTCGAGAAATAAGTCACGCCTTCTTTCGGGTTGTTCTTCTTCCTCAGCGAAATCCTGGAGAAAACCACTCAGCCGCTCAAAATCACCAATCTCTTTTAGAATGTCCAACAGTCCATTCTGATTCTCGACCGAAGGCTCAGCAGAAAATAGCGCCAGGCGGGCTTCCAGCGCTAATTCCGGGTCGTTTAGTTCGGCTCGGGCCAGCCTGGAGAGATCGGTCCAATAAGTTTTAGCCTCGGCTGGATCGTCAGTCTCTTGGGTCAGCGACTTCAAAAGGGCCGCAAGTTCGCTATTCATCCCCTCTTGCCGGTAGATGACCGATAGGCGCTCGGCGGCGACATCAAATCCCAACTCGAGTAATTTTTTAAAGCGTTCGATGGCTTGATCTGGTTCATGCAGTCTGAACTGGAACAACTCGGCCAACTCTTCCATGCGATGAATCTGTTCATGCTTATTTGGAGCTCGCTGCCACTGGCTATCGAGTATATTGGCGAGCTGTTCCCAGCGCATGGACTTACGCAACATCTGCAACAGATCGTTGACTGCTAACTGGTCATCAGGGTTGGATTGAACTTGTTCTGAAAGAACTTCAATAGCTTCATCCGGCAGATCGAGATGCTCGAACAACAGCAGAGCCAGGGATCTGCGTAAACCCGCAATTCTTTCAGCCGCGCTCGAGTGATTCAACCAGCGCCGATACACCAAGGCCAGCTCTTCGTAGCGATGAAGCTTGCGCAGCAACAGCTCGAGCCTCTCAAAAGCTTCAACTTCGACGTCGGCATATTGTCGCTGGGCAAATACTTCCATGTGCTCAAAGTACATAGCTGCAGCATCCTCGATTCTTTCGAGGGCCCAGGCCGCCTGGGCAGAATCGAGGGCTACACTGGCCCTGCGTTCTATGGGCAAGGCCTGGTCGTAAACCTCCCTGTCCAAAGCACGCTGGCCGAGATCGAACGCTTCGGCATAACGTTCTTGCTCAAAACATCGACGTGCCAGCATCAATAACGCCGGTCGGTAAGTCGGATCTACTTCCAGGGCAGCTTGCCAACATTCGCCGGCCGCTTCGGAATCTCCCAGGCGTGAACTCAGAATAGAGCCCAGGGCCATGTACATGGCAGCTTGATCTTCAATCACCGCAAGAGAAATCCTCTTGCGGATTACCTCGGCGACTTGTTCCCAGTGATCCAGGCCGGCATATACCCTTTGAAGAGAAGCCAATCGGGCCGGAACCGCTTCACTGTGCGGCTCGGCGTCCACGCTGGCCTGGTACTGGGCGGCAGCTGGTTCAAGTTCTCTTAATCTCTCCCACCAGATGGTTGCTGCGGCCGTATGCAGGGCGGCAGCCTGCTCGCCTTGACTGTGTTCTGCCTGGCGGGCATAAAAAGCAGCTAGTTCCTCCCAGCGTTCCTCGTCTCTCAGCAATTTACCCAACTGGCTGGCAGCTTCTTCATCGCCGTCATACCTCGAGAGTACGATTCTCAACTGATCAATTGCCGCCTGGCGATTGCCCAGCTCAAGCTCGACGCGAGCCAATCTTCGGTGAAGTTCGGTCCTTCCGGGCCCCGACAGGCCCCCGTCTCCGGCCAGCTCCAACACCTTCAACACCGATTCTTGCGTTTGGTCCCATAACTCGTTTTCGAAATATAGATCGGCCAGGGCCCGGTGAGCCTGCAAAAGACTCGGCTCCAGCTCCAGGGCCTGCTTATAGCTGGCAATAGCATCCTCGGTACGATTCAATTTCTGAGCAAAGATAGCTGCTCGTTCGAGCCAAAGATCAATAAGCTCTTCTACGTTCCAGTCTTCTACTTCGGCTTCACTAATCAAGGTAGTCAACTCTTCAAATTTGTTCTGATCCCGGTATAGCAGCAGAAGTGCCCGGGTATAGTCAGGACTCGAAGGATCCAACTGAAAAGCCAGTTCCAGGGCCTGTAAGCCCTCTTGACTGTCATCGAGTTTCTTTATTCGCATATGCCCAATCTCGGCCCAGTATTGTGCAGCCAGCTTGGGATCCGTTTCGGCCGAAGCTACTTCAACCAGGATCTCGACAAGCTCTGACCAGCGTTTCTGCCCAGTCAATACAATTCTAAGACCTTCAATGGGTTCGGTCGCCGTCGGATCAATCGCCAACGCCCGACGATACAGTTCTTCGGCCTTTGCCTGTTGGCCCAACTGCCGATCTGTAATTCGAGAGGCTTCCAGAATGGCTGCCAGCTTATCCTCCGAATCAGAAAGCAACTCGGCTTTTTGCTCAAGCACATCAACCAGCCCGGACCAATCTGCCTGGTCGCGATTTAACTTTTCTAACTCCTGCCAGATCGTCAAGTCGCCCGAATCAATCGTGGCCGCTCGCTGCAGGAACACCCGGGCTTCATTGGCGCCGTCAGGTCGCGACAGATAGATACGTCCCAGGTGTAAAACCGTCGATTTAACAACCCCGGATGGCAGCGCCAAACCGGCTGCCTCCAAGTCTAACAATCGGCTGAAAGCCTCAGAGGCTTGATCCCAGCGGCCCAATTCAGCAGAAATCGAGCCAACTCTGAAAAGAGAATGGAGGTGATCGGGATGATCCTCGAGGACATGCTCATATTGAAGCAAGGCACTCTCGGGATCGGAAAGATCGTCCTCCCACAAACCGGCCAGGCGTAAACGCACATCCAGTATTACTTGAGAATCTTCAGATGTGCCTCCCAGTTCGATTATCTTCTGCAGCAATCTGACTGCCCGGGTTGGCCGGTTACGTCTTTGTTGAACACTGGCCTGGGCGCTCAGAGCCTCAAAATTCTCGGAGTCATGGGTCAGGGCAGCATCAAGATGCTTGCGAGCCTTCTCTAAATCATCAAAGCGATCGAGAAAGATGTTCCCCATGCGGACGTGACAAGCTGCTATTTCAGATTGATCTTCGAGGTGATGGGCTAAGCGAAGATTCATCCGCAGCGCACGGTACCACTTCTTGGCATTCACATACAAGCCGGTCAGCGTACCCATAGCCGGAATATGGTCGGGACTAAGTTCTAAAATACGCTCGTAGTTGACAATCGCCGCTTCACTGTCAATCTCGCTCAAGAGCGTTCCGGCCTTGATGTGTGCCCGAACCGCGTCTTGACGCTCGGACCGATCAGCCAACAACCTGCCTATCTTGGCGAAAGTCCGGCCGGCCTCAGCCTCAGCTTGTCTTTCTTGCATGGCTGCTCGAGCAAAGAGGGCCGGCAAGAAATCGGCATCCTTGGAAAGCAGATCTTGAACCAAATCCTGAATTTCATCAAACCGATCCTGGCGAACTACGCCTATCTCGAGCATCCGCCGGGCCGCATGAGGATGAGACGGTTCGACGCTGCTCTTGCCAAGATAGAGTTTGCGGGCTTGATCGAGCTGCCCGTCCCTGAGGGCCTTCTCTGCCTTTTGGTATGCCTCGGCCCCTTCTTTGAAAACCAGATACTGGTGTTCAACCAATCTATGCGTTTTAGAGTCATCCGACGCGGCCGGCAGGCTTTCGGGCAGTTCGTCGGGATATCTGACGGTAATCAACCGTATTTTTCCACTATCGAGATCAACACGATCAATGCGCAAACCCGACAATTCAGGGATCTTCCATCCGTGCATCGGCAACAACCAGCGTACTAAATCTTTTAGCGGGTGAAAGACAATAAAAGCTGCGTCAACAAGTTTTGCGCCTAAGGGCGCCAGAGCCCTGCCCAGTTGAACTACAATTGTCGTAGCCGGAACGGGCAGCCAGCCAAAAAGGCGGACATCCATGAAACCTACCTGGATCGACTGTTCTGGGCCCGGCTCAACAACAAATCGAGCAGTGAAAGGTGCGGCCTGATTGCCAACTTTGAAATTGCCACTCAGCCAACCTTGACCCCCATCCAGACCTACTTTTATTTCGCTAAAACCATAGCGCGCAGGATCTAGCAGCCCGACCAGTATAGATTCCAAGCCGGCTTGCTCGATCGAAATCACCAGTGTTCGCAAACGACAACGATGGTGACGAAATTGCTCGGCTCCCCCGGCAACGTCGAAGGGAAATCGTACTCCCGGTACTTCCAGGGTTATTTGTTCGATATCCAGGTGCTGATCGAGTTTACGATCGAGGAGGGTCACCAAAGCCGTGTTTTTTTGAAACTCTAAGGAGAATCCGAGTAGATTTCCGCCACCAGTTGTTTCTTTGCCGGCCGCAATCTGCACAGGACCAATGCTTTTGGACTCGTCCATGAAGACCTTTGACCTGCCAGGGCAACATTCACTCGGGGACAAACCCGTGCAGTTGTGCCCAGACAGGAAAATATTCGCACTTCGAGCGGATTGTAGCATACCGTTTGATGGCGGGCCAGTTTATGCCGGAGCCAAATTACTCTGAATTTATTGGAGTTATAGCCAAGATTCAGAACCTGCCGGCCTGCTTTTTGCGCCGCAGATCGAAGATTCCAGCCCGCCCGGCTTTGACAACCTGTAAAAGCTGTGTTAGTTCATGTCTAATTGTTCGATGTCGTGTGCGGGGCCCATTCCCACCAGAAGCCCCCACGCCAGACTACGTGGAACACAATTTGAATTTTTGCACAACCAAATAATTGGGTTGGTTTTGAATGTCAACTTCACTGTCATCTATTGATAGTGCCAAATAGGAGACTGTTTTAATGATTCCGGATGGCTACAGATTGCAGGTTATTTACGACAGTAACAAGGAAAAATTCGTTGCATCAGTACCCGAGCTTGGTGACATCAAAGTAAGCGGCACAACCCGGACTGAGGCACTTGCTGCCGCGGAAGCCGAAGTTGAAAAGGCATTTCGCCAGGCCGCCGAAAATGGCAGTGAGCTGCCGAAACCGATCGATCAGGCCGAGTTTAGCGGTCAGGTAAACCTCGAAGTCAGCCCGTCTCTCCACCGCGAGCTGACTTTTTTGGCCAAACGCGACGGAGTAGAACTAAACCAGCTCTGCAGTGAGCTACTCTCGGCCGGTGTCTCAATCAGAACTGTAGCCCAGCAACAATCCAATCGAGACAATCGCGGCCGTGATCGTGGAACTCGACACGGCCGGCGTCGAAACAATAAGAAGTATTTCGATATTATGGACGACAAGGCCAGTTTTATCGAATACGTTCGGAATCTCGATGGCGGCGGAGGCGGTTCAAACCGCGGAGGCCAGCGAGGCGGTCGGGGTGGACGCAAAAAATAATTCGTCTATTTACTCTTCGCCCCAAATAGCAGAAGTTCTGAGAGTCGCTATTGAAGTATCGTCGAACTGACCCTTATAGACTTTCCGTATTATTATCACACCAATGTACATAGTCCTTTGCGCCAAAACCAGTTCCGGTAATTTTATTCCGACTTTATTCCGAAGCGTTTCGGGCTTGTCCTTGAACTTGAACAAGGTTCGTCCGAGCCACTTGAATTTGGGCTTATATTTGTCTTCTTCCTTGTCTCGCTTCAAACGCACCAAATAATAGTCAACAAAGAGCTCTCGGGGCCGATTGAAATTTTCAAACTGCTCTTTTCCGGCTCCGGAAGTTATTTCGACATGGGTGGTTCCATCAGGAACGTGAAACGCCACCCATTCGTTCTTACCCCAGCCCTTGGCACCTTCAGCCCAGAAAGTTTCCGGGTTGTCGTCCAGCATTTTCTCAACACTGTAATAATCTTCACCGCGACCCTTTTCTACCAGAGTTGAAGAGGCCCGAGGAACGCGCTCATCGTCGGCAAGTTTCAAAAGCGCCTCGGTAAACTCCTTTTTGGGAATGATTTTCGTAATATTCTGTTTCTTTTTCTTTTTCTTCTTGGATTTCTTCTTGGCCAAGCCGTCTGGTAACATCGTAAACATGGCCAATATTAAGATGCTTGCGAGTACAGTTCTGAATCTCATTACGTGTCCTCTATCTGTCAATTCTTGATCCAGCTCCTACTAAGGATTAACGGATGACTCAAAAAGAATATTTCAATTTCAGGCAAAATAATCTCATGAATACAAATATTTCACCTTTTTTTCGTGTAATCACGTTCGAATGACCCTTCACTGCAATCGATTCGCAGCTTGGTAACTCTAAGCTCTTCATCCGGGGTTTTATTGCGCTCATCCTTGAATCGGTTGAAAAAATAGGCTTTTTTCTTACCAGGCCGGAGTTTTGGCCATTCGGTTGCATAGCTGTCATTCATGGTAATGACTATATTCTGCCAAGTATCCGAACTCACGTTACGCACCAGAAAATATTTACCACCGACAATTTCGGTTTTACTGATATGGACTTCTGCGTCGATCTGGTTGAGTTCTCCAGGCGGAATGAAGACAATTATAGTAACCAGTGAAATGGCCACATAACCGCTGATCAGCCCCATTTTGATCTTGAAATAGCGATTTGATTCCTTGAAATCTTCAATGAACGCCCTGACGAAGTCCGCAATGCCCTCAAAGGCATCCAGAAAAAAACTCCATATCCACGAAAAAAACTGCTTCACCGGTTCATTCCTTGCTTCTACCAGGATCGCGGCCGGGCTTTTGTGGAATCCTGACACCCAAAGGAAGTCGTTTTGATCGGGCGCCAGAATTTGTGCCACCTTGTCTCAGCAACAGGCGCGCAGCCGAGTTCTTTCTCGCGTCTGATGAAGCCTCTTTACCGCCCGAACTGGATTCTTTTGGCGGCAGTCGGCCCGCTTCGGGCTTGCCTTTGGCATCGTCGCCAGCAGCATCTTGATCGGTCTTGACTGTTTCTGGTTTTTCTTCGCCAGCCCCGGGTTCATCTGTAAAGAATGGCGGTGGCTCCAAATCACGTTCTTCACGAACTGCCTCGAGGGCACTATCCAGAACAGCTTTCCTCTCAGGATCAAGTTCTTTGGGCTCCCATTGTTCCTTGCCTTCAGCCAGACGCGGGGTCCAACAAATCTTGAACTCTTCAATTGCGACTACCGGCGGACGCGGATATCCGAAAGTTGCCGGGTCGAAGAAAGATTCGTCCATTTCCTCGAACCCATAGGCCTTTAATTTCTTCATGAAGGTCGGCAGAATACCGGTGGGTGCGTGATAGCCTTGAATATTGCCATTCTCATCTTTGCCGGTCACCGTGTAGACGAACAAGTCCTGGGTGCGGTAGTCGCCTTTTTCATTCAGCGGCAACACTTCGGCAATGTGGGTCAAGCGCCTGGAACCGTCATAAAAGCGGGCACAGCAGATAACTATATTAATAGCCGCGGCCACCTGGGACCGAATGGCCACCATCGGCAACTCGATCTCGCTCTGCAGACACAACGATTCGATTCGCCGACAAGTTTCAGTCGGAGAATTGGCATGCACGGTGCACATCGAACCGGAGTGACCGGTATTCATCGATTGCATCAGGTCAAAAGCTTCACCGCCACGCACCTCTCCAATTATTATCCGGTCGGGCCGCAGGCGCAGGGCCGAGTGCAACAGGTCCGCCATTGTTACTTGACCGCGCCCTTGCTTGTCCGGCGGACGGGCTTCAAACGGCACCAAGTGATCTTGAGCCAGTTGGAGTTCGGCCGAGTCCTCGATCGTGAGAATTCGCTCATCGTTGGGAATCAGGCTGGAGACTACGTTGAGCAGGGTCGTTTTTCCCGAACCGGTCCCGCCGGCCACAATTACGTTTTGCTTGGTAATGACGCAGGCGTCAATAAAGCGCGCCCACTCCGGAGCCATCGACTTGAAATCAATCAATTGGGCGATAGTCAATTTTCCGGGAAAGAATTTTCTGATGGAGATGGTCGTGCCTTTTCGCGCGATCGGCGGCATTACCACGTGAATACGCGAGCCATCCGGTAAACGAGCATCCAGGCGGGGACGTTCATTGTCGATTATTCTGCCGACAAACTGGGCCATATTGCGTCCGGCGGCCTCGACTCCCTCAGGTGTAAATTTTGCGTCGGTTCTATACAACTTCCCGCTTCGCTCGATCCAGACATCTTCGGGACCGTTGATCATGATCTCTGATACCGAAGTGTCATCGAGAAATTTCTGAACGGGCTTTAAAAAAGCCCGCAAAGATTTGTCATACATGTCCGAAATCATGAAACACCCTCTTCTTATGTACGTTTGTTGATCATAAAAAGATTGCCTGCAGTCTTCAAGACATATCTACTCATTGACTTGTGTCAGATCCGACAGTAAACTGCCCGGTATGGAATGCCCCAATTGTGGCAAGCAGGTGGCCGACGATAGTAGTATTTGTGATCACTGTGATTACATACTCGACAAGTCGTTTCTAGGCCAAGATTTCACTGATGACGACGACCATGCGTCTGTTGAAGATGACCAGGATAATGCCGTTGCGCCCGAGCGATCCAGCCGGAGACGTCCAGAGCCCGAAGATGGCGAAGAAATGGACGAACTCGAAAAGGAAATGCAGGCCATCAGAGAACGTCGACGGGTTGTGCAAACGCCTGTGCCGACGACTACGACAGTCAAAGAAAGCCAGACGCTCGAGGAAGAAAGCGGCAAGATCTCCAAAGATATCGAGGGCGTTCTAGGCAAATACTGGAAGATGTTCAAGTCCTTGAGTAAACCAGATAAGCTCCTGGTTGGCGGCGGCGCTGGTCTGGTTTTGTTTTCGTTCTTTCCCTGGGTCTCTTTCGCCGGCCTGGCATCGCTAATTGGCCTGGAAGTTGGCGGCTGGTTCAGCCTGCTATTGGGCGCGGCAATCATCTCGTTGGTATTTCTGCGCGATCAAAAGCACTGGCGCGACAAGCAAAAATACATATTATACGCTCAATTAGGCGTCGCCGGCCTGGCTGTCCTGTTTATTCTGATCCGGATGGGCAGTCTCGGTTCTATTGGCGGTGACGATATTGGATCCGAATTGCATAAATCCCTGGGGTCCAGCATCGGCATTGGGCTGGTCTTGTGTCTGGCATCATCTGTGACGATGGCGGTCGGGGCGTTCATACTCTTCAAAAAAAAAGTTCTGAAGAAATAATCTAGAGGTTTTCAGCAGCCGGGGGATCTAAAAACCCTTTGAAGATATCCAGGGCGGCTGGTCGCCCCCAGGGTTTGGCACCAACGAATTTCATTTTCAACCGGCCAAGCGGGTCGATCAAATATGTCTCAGGATATTTTGTAGTACCATAACTGTGGGCGACTTTCTCTGACCGATCCCACAGCAAGACGACATTTTCAGTCTGCCCGCGCAATAGTTTGGCAGTCTGAAGCCACAAGGTCCGGCCTTCTGATTGGGGAGCCGCCTGCTCGATTTCCTGAATCAACTGATCGACAGGTTTAAGATCTTCGTCGACCGTAACCAGAACCATTGTCAGGGGCAGGTCCTTCATTGCATTGGCCAAGACTGCCAGATGGGGCAACTCATCTTTACAAGGCTCACACCAGGTCGCCCAGAAATTGAGCAGGACATAGCGACCCTTCAGATCAGACAGGGCAATTCTTTTCCCGTCAGGCTGGGCAAGAGAAAACTCGGGCGCCGCACCAGACAGCTGAATCGGCATTAACAGGCCTGGATGTGATTGAGTCGGCTGGTGATTAGGATCGAGACCGGAGACGGCTACTGCAACCAGGAGTCCAATCCCGATAGACAGAAAGACTATCTGGGCGATCCGGTTCACGACTGCTTACTTTCATTGACCAGAGCGGTGGCCAGACTGGCGCCTTGTTCACCAGCTTGCAGGACATCTGCAATACTGCTGATTGGAGCGTTTTGAAACCTGTCCATGGTGCCTTTGAGAATATCGGTTATTTCATTGAACCCGATTCGACCTTCTAAAAAAGCCGCCACAACGACTTCGTCGGCTACTGACAGGGCAGCGGCCGCCCCACCTCCCTGTTCAAGGGCCTCTCGACACAGGCTCAGGGCTGGATAGTCTCTCTCCTTTGCCTGATGAAAGCTTATTTGGCTCATCTGAAACAGGTCGAGCGGATCAAAGTTATTCAGACGTTGCGGCAGATTCAGTCGATTCGGGTAGCCGAGTGCATAGGCAATCGGGCCGCGCATATCAGGGGCCGCCATCTGACATACTACCGACCCGTCGATCGTCTCCAAAAGTGCATGGATCAGGCTCTGCGGATGTATCAGAACGCTGATTTGTTCGGGGGCCAGATCGAATAACCAGCGGGCTTCGATCACCTCGAATCCCTTGTTCATCATGGTGGCACTGTCAATGCTGATTTTTGCTCCCATGTCCCATTTCGGGTGCGCCAGAGCTTGCTGGGCACTGACCCGTGAAAGATCTTGTCTCGCGCGGCCAAAAAAAGGCCCTCCCGAAGCCGTTATGACAATCTTCTTTACCTGGTCGCGCTCAACCGAAGCCAGCAGTTGGTGGGCGGCAGCATGTTCAGAATCGACCGGTAAGATTGCAACTTGCCTGGTCTGGGCCTCTTTCATAACCAGTTCACCGGCCATGACCAGCGATTCCTTGTTCGCCAGAGCTATTGTTTTACCTGCCTGGACGGCAGCATAGGTAGGCGGCAAACCGGCTCGCCCGACAACTGCAGCCAGGACAATCTCGACTTCCGCGTCACAAGCTAAGTCGATCAAGCTGTCCGGCCCCGCAATAATCTCAACACGATCGTCGTCATCGAGCAGATTGCGAAGCTGGTCAGCTGCCCGAGTGCTTGCCATCGCGACCAGTCGGGGGTTGTGCTTTTTAACCAGCTCGGCCATTTCAGATGCATTTTCGTTGGCAGCCAGGCCAACCACTTCGAATCGATCTGTAAAAACTGAAATTACTTCAAGCGCCTGACGACCAACCGAACCAGTTGCCCCCAGGATCGCAATTTTTTGCCGGCGGCTCAATCCAGTATCTCCCGATAACTCATTGTACCTGGTCGACTTGTTCGTCAGTCAGTCCAAATCGGCGATTACGTTTTTGGAATTCGGCAATGGCGCCGTAAAGATCCTCAACAGAAAAATCGGGCCATAGTTTCTTTGAAAAGAAAAACTCAGCATAGGCACTTTGCCAAAGTAGAAAATTCGAAATTCGCTTCTCGCCTCCCGTGCGGATTATCAAATCTGGATCAGGCAGTGAACTTGTATACAAATTATCAGAAACCAACTCCTGATCGATCTCTAACGGGTTCAACTTGCCCTTCATTCCCCTTCGAGTCAGCTTGCGAATAACATGAATAATCTCTTCCCGGGCACCATAACTCAGCGCTAAAGCCAAAGTCATCGAGCGATTGGTCCGAGTTGCCTTGATAAGTTCTTGTAATTGTTTACGAACATCAACCGGGACACGGCGCAGTTCTCCCAACTGAATGACTCTGATGTCTTTATCCATGATTTCTTGCCATTCATTGGCAATAAACTCGGCTAATAAATTCATCAGCGCCTGGACCTCATATTCGGGGCGACCCCAGTTCTGAGCCGAAAATGCAAACAGGGTCAGATGAGAAACTCCCAGTCGTCGACAGGCCCGCACAACCCTGCGGACCGCCAGGCTCCCGGCTCGATGACCTTCTGTCCGGGCCATACCTTTTGTCTTCGCCCAGCGCCCGTTGCCATCCATGATGATGCCTATATGGTTCGGCAAGCGCTCACCGTCAATCTTCGGGCGACGACGTTTTGGCATTCAATCCACCTTGGCTTTAGCGGTTAGTGGTGCAAACCTGAACTGAACTACCATACCAATCACGAAGACTAGACCCAAAATCGCAAGTGTAGCAAGCGGGTGGCGTATATGAAACGTTGTCAAGGGAGGCCTGATCCATTCACTTAAAAATACCGCGCTTCCCCAGGCAACTGCCAGGGTTCCCAAGAAGGAAGTTGAGAGAATGATCAGAAAGCGGAGTTGCCAGATACTCAGAAGGCCGCCGGCGACAAATCCAGGGAAAAAGCCCCAAAGAAAAATCTTAGAAGACACAAACAAGCGCAGGCCCTCCCCCAGCGCAATACCGCAGGCCAGCCCGGCCAATAAAAAAACCATCAGACGCGAAAGGGGTTCTGCAAGAAGTGCAAAAGCTGTGCCTCCAGTGAATACGCCCCAAGCCTTATCGACTTGAATCCAACGAGCAATCAAACTGCCCACAAATGCTCCGATCAGGAATCCAGTAACAACCAGGGTGACTCGATGAAGGCGCCAACCAAGCAGCAAGAATGCCAATCCCACAATTGCGGTTATTGCTCCGTAGACGGGGGGCAACCCGTGCTCAAAGCCGAAGACGCGGTCGATCCGGGCTGCAGACATGAAAATCTCCCACTCAACTAGATTTCCATGATCTCCTTTTCTTTTTCGGCAAAAATCTCATCGATCTTCGCCACGGCCTTATCGGTTTCCTTCTGGGTTAGATCTAGACCGCGTTTCTTATCGTCCTCGGAGATCTCTTTGCTCTTTTCGAGTTCTTTCAGGAAATCGTTGCTGTCCCTGCGGTGGTTTCTCACACTGACTTTTGCACTTTCATTAAGTTTCTTGGTCTGTTTGACCAGTTCTTTTCGACGTTCTTCGGTCAAGGCCGGAATAGGTAAGCGCACAACTTCTCCATCGTTTTGAGGAGTCAATCCTATTTCGGCGACATTTATGGCCTTCTCAATATCCGGGATGGTGGATTTTTCCCAGGGCTTGATCAATATCAGGCGCGCGTCCGGAATGGAAACCGAGGCAACCTGGTTCAGGGGAACATTGGAGCCATAGTAAGCAACCTTGACCGAATCCAGAATAGCCAGGTTGGCACGACCGGTCCGCACACGACTCAGGTCACGTTTGAAGGCTTCGGTCGCCTTGGTTACGGCATCAATCAGTTCCTTGATCACGTCTTCAATCATGGGCTTCTCCTGAAAATCGACGCAGCTTGTCTATTCAGCCGGTAATTCTCCCACAACCGTGCCAATATCTTCACCCTGCAGGACCTTTAGAATGTTTCCCGTCTCGAGCAATTTGAATACTATTATCGGCAGGTGGTTGTCCATGCACAATGACACTGCAGTCGCATCCATGACCTTCAAGTCTCGCTTGAGTACGTCCATATATGTCAGGCGCTTAAAACGTCGAGCGTTGGGGTCCTTGAGCGGGTCAGAGTCGTAGACGCCATCTACACGGGTAGCCTTCATCAGGGCGTCAACTTTCAACTCCATGCCCCTCAAGGCGGCCGCGGTATCCGTCGTGAAATATGGATTACCCGTGCCGGCCGCCAACAATACCACCCGGCCTTTTTCTAGATGTCGAATCCCGCGTCTGCGAATGTATGGTTCGGCAACTTCGTTTACCTGCAAAGCACTCATCAACCGGGTAGGCACACCGAGCTTCTCCAATGAGTCCTGGAGGGCCATGCAGTTGATCACGGTCGCCATCATTCCCATGTAATCTCCGGTGGCCCGATCAATACCAGCTTGACTGGCATCAAGTCCGCGGATGATGTTGCCTCCGCCAACCACCATGGCCAGCTCAATTCCTAAAGAATGAATTTCTTTTATTTCACCGGCAATACCAGCCAGCACCGGCGCAGAAATCGTCGGTCCGTCACCTTGCTGTTCGCCACGTAGTGCCTCACCGGACAATTTGACCAGGACGCGTTTGAATTTTGATTCCATCGCCTTACTACCCCCGCCCGTTCTATTTTTTGGCTTCTTCGAGCTGGGCTGCAACTTCGGCGGCCAAATCAGTCTTCTTCTTCTCGATTCCTTCGCCGAGCTCATAGCGAACAAACCGCCGAACAATCACATTCTCACCGGTCTGGGCCACTAAATCCTCGCGCAGTTTCTCGACCGTCATCTTCTGCTCGCGGATATAGGGCTGCTCCATCAAACAAACCTCTGAGAAAAATTTCTTCACACGACCTTCGGCAATCTTATCCAGAATATTATCGGGCTTGCCCGATTCGGCGGCTTGCTTTCGATAAATCTGGCGTTCTTCTTCGAGGATTTCTGAGGGAACATCCTCTTTCTTGAGATATGTAGGATTAGTGGCAGCTACTTGCATGGCAATTTCACGGCAGAAATTCTTGAAAGCGTCGCCGCGGCCGACAAAATCGGTTTCGCAATTGATTTCTACCAAAACTCCGATTTTTCCACCCATATGTATGTAAGCTTCGACGGTTCCTTCGGCTGCGATCCGGCTGGCTTTTTTTCCAGCCGAGGCGACGCCTTTCTCGCGCAGATAGGTAATGGCCTTTTTTAGGTCTCCCTCGGTCTCTTGCAGAGCTCGCTTACAGTCCATAATACCGGCGCCGGTCTGTTGCCGCAATTCGTTCACCATTTTCGCATTGATTTCCATCGGCTTGCCTCTTTCTCTTGTTCCGCTGATGTGCGGTTGGTAGTTCAAGCGGGTGTTTGCCTATTCAGATTTCTCCGGCTCTGATTTCTCGGAGAGTTCGGCAACCGCTTCCATGTGTCGCCGACCGACAACTTCCACCTTGGGACCACCCTCACGCCCGTCGGAAGGTTTGGCCGCCTTTTCAGCCGGCTTCTCTTCCGGCTTAGCGGTCAGCCGTTCCTGATTGAGGCGAGTACCTTCTATACAAGCTTCTGCCACCTTCTCGGTAAACAGCTTGATTGCTCGAATGGCGTCATCATTTCCGGGAATCACGAAGTCAATCTGATCAGGGTCGCAGTTTGTATCAGTAATGGCTACGATCGGGATGTTCAGTTTCTTTGCCTCGCGCAGGGCAATCCGTTCTTTTTTCGGGTCGACCATGAACAATACTCCAGGCAACCTGTTCATTTCCTTGACGCCCGGAAGGTTTCTCTCGAGTTTCTGTCGCTCGCGCTCGATGCGCAGCCTTTCTTTCTTGGTCAGCTTTTCAATCGAGCCGTCTGAGAACATCTTGGTCAGAGACTTGAGCCTATCGACACTCTGACGGATTGTACGAAAGTTGGTCAAAGTACCACCCAGCCAGCGGTTATTCACATAGTACATTTCGCAGCGATTAGCCTCTTCGACTATTACGTTCTGGGCCTGCTTCTTGGTGCCGACGAAGAGAACTTTATCGCCCTTTGCCACCATGTCACGCACGAAGTAAAAAGCCCGGTCGAACAGTTTTGATGTTTTCTGGAGGTCGATTACGTGAATACCATTGCGGGCTCCAAAAATGTACTGTCGCATTTTCGGGTTCCAGCGGCTGGTCTGGTGTCCGAAATGAACGCCGGCCTCCAAGAGTGCCTTCATTGAAATAACTCCCATCTTCTCCTCCTTCTAGGGTTGTTCCTCCGCCATGGCTTTCAACGGTTTCTCGACCCTGTTACGGGCACCCATGAGTCCGAAACCACGGCGTGTGAATTAGAAAACCGATGTAAATACTAGCCGCTAAACAGATTGTGGCCATGCAAAGCACACCGGACCGCTATGGCTAACATAGGCAATACGAGTTTGCAAGGAAATTCAAGGGGAGGAAAAGCAGCTGCAGACAGAAACTATGCCTGCAACTCCTTGAGCATGCAGCACTTTTTGTATTTCTTGCCCGAGCCGCAGGGACAGGGGTCGTTGCGGCCGACTTTTTTGCCGGTTCGTTTGAAGGTTTGAACCTTGCCGCCGCTTCCAGAAGCCGCTGCGGCCTGGCCCCGGCCCTCGAACGTGGTTTGCCGGCTAGCCATGCGTTGCCGCATCAAGCGCTCACCTTCGTCTTCGCTTTCGAGCTGGACCTGGATCAGCTTCTTGGCTATTTCGGTCTTGATCCGGTGAGTCATGCTCATGAACAGATCGTAGCCTTCTTTTTTGTATTCTTGCTTGGGGTCTTTTTGGGCATAACCCCTGAGACTAACGCCCGAACGAAGGTGATCCATCGCCAAGAGATGATCTTTCCACTGCTGGTCAATTTCTTGCAGATAGAAGTAGTGCTCAACCCGGCGCATGTTGTCGGGCCCAATCTGTTCTTCCTTGGCCAGGTATATTCTTTCGATCTCATTCCAGAGATGATCTCCGAGATCTTCACGGGACCGGCTAATATTTTCCAAGGACAGGCTTTGTCCAAAGACCCCATAGATCCGGTCTTCGAGGCCCTTCATATCCCAGTCCTCGGCGTTGATTTCTTCTGAACAGGTTGCGTCCAGCTCGGCAATTAAGACGTCCTCGATCAGTTCGAGAATCTGTTCGCGCATATCTTCACCGGCCAGCACCCGGCGGCGTAACTCGTAAATACTCTTGCGCTGCAGATTCATAACGTCATCGTATTCAAGCAGACTCTTGCGAATCTCGAAGTTCTGACCTTCGACACGTTTCTGGGCGCTCGATATCGATCGGGTCACCCATTTGTGCTCGATCGGCACGCCCTCTTCCATGCCCAGACGCTCCATCAAGCCCTTCAAACGATCGGCCCCGAAAATCCGCAGGAGATCGTCTTCTAAGGAAAGATAAAACCGGGAAGCCCCGGGATCACCCTGACGGGCGGCGCGTCCGCGGAGCTGATTGTCGATCCGGCGTGCTTCGTGGCGTTCGGTACCCAGAATGAATAGCCCGCCCGCCTCGATGACGTTTTTCCGCTCTTCGCTGCAAGTCGTTTGGAATTTCTTTAATAC
>JAFDKH010000029.1:0-35608 GCA_019307065.1 Deltaproteobacteria bacterium | reverse complement strand
TGCAATTTCGACAAGAACTCAGGGTTACCTCCCAGGACTATATCGGTCCCGCGCCCGGCCATGTTAGTCGAGATAGTCACTCCCCCAAATCGACTGGCTTGAGCCACAATCTCAGCTTCTCTTTCGTGATGCTTGGCGTTCAAGACGTTGTGCTTTATGCCCGCCTTTTTCAAACGCCGTGAAATTTCTTCAGATTTCTCAATCGAGATAGTTCCGACCAGGATTGGCTGCCCGCGTTCGTTCAATTCATGGATCTCTTCGATTACAGCCGCAAATTTCTCCTCTTCAGTTCGATAAATCACGTCCTGGTAATCAATACGGATATTGGGTACGTTGGTCGGAGCCACGAGCACATCAAGACTGTAGATTTTCGAGAACTCCTCTTTCTCAGTTTCGGCCGTACCAGTCATACCGGCCAGCTTCTTATACATGCGAAAATAGTTCTGGTAGGTAATCGTGGCCAGCGTCTGGTTTTCGTTCTCGATCTGTACGCCTTCCTTGGCCTCGACTGCCTGATGTAAACCGTCACTCCAACGGCGCCCTTCCAACACGCGTCCGGTAAATTCATCAACAATGTTGACCTTGTTGTCGTCCGAAACGATATAGTCGACTTCGCGTTTGAAAAGAGTATGTGCCCTCAGGGCCTGGTTGACGTGATGCAAGATTTCGATATTACTTGGGTGATAGAGGTTATCGACATTGAGTAACTGCTCTACTCGTCCAACACCGTCTTCGGTCAGCACGGCCGAGCGGCTCTTCTCGTCAACAGTGTAATCGTGATCGCGCTTCAGCTTTGGAATGATTCCATTCACGCGGTAATACTTGTCGGTGGCCTCCTCGGCCGGGCCGCTAATTATCAAAGGAGTCCTGGCTTCATCGACCAGAATGCTGTCAACCTCATCGACTATCGCAAAGTAAGGTTCGCGCTGGACATAATCTTCCAGGCGGAATTTCATATTGTCGCGCAGGTAGTCGAACCCGAACTCCGAGTTGTAGCCATAGGTGACGTCGGAGTTATAAGCCTGTTGACGTTGTTGGTCGGTCAAACCGTGAACAATGACACCGACCGACATGCCTAACCAGTTGTAAATGCGACCCATCCACTCGGCATCGCGCCGAGCAAGATAGTCATTGACAGTGACAACATGAACTCCCCGGCCGGCCATGGCGTTCAGGTAGACTGCCAGGGTCGCCACCAGTGTTTTGCCCTCGCCGGTTTTCATTTCGGCGATCTTGCCCTGATGTAGAACGACTCCACCCAACAGCTGCACATCGTAGTGGCGCTGACCCAAAACACGAACAGCTGCCTCGCGCACTACCGCAAACACCTCGGGCAACATATCGTTGAGAACAGCATACTCAGCCAGGTAACGGGCATTATCGACAAGATTGGTTTTCCGACCTATTCGATCGGCAACTCTTTTAGCGAAATAGTTCTTGAACTCGGCAGTCTTGCCCTTGAGCTGAGCATCGGACAGGGCCCGAATCTTTGGTTCGAGTTGGTTAATCTGTGTAACCAACGGGGCCAGTTTCTTGAGCTCTCGCAGGTTTTTTGATCCGAACATCTTTTTAGAAATGTAGTTAGCCAAGCCCACCAGACAATCCTCCGCCGTCATCGAGCGCCTTGCGCCCTGAGGCCGAGCGAAACTCTAGCACTCCTGACACAAGGAAACAAGGAAACAAGAAAAAAGCCTTTCATAACTTGAGTATTAATCTAAGAGGAAAATCTCAGTCGTCAAGCATGTAGTTCTTGGGATTTTCACACATGCCGTTGACTTCAACTTCATAGTGCAGGTGCGGCCCGGTGCTGCGACCGCTGTTTCCGATACTTCCGATTATTTCTCCACGCTCAACATGGTCGCCAACTTGCACCTTCATCTCGCTCAAATGACCGTAACGGGTGCGAATGTCGTACCCATGATCGATAACAATCATCTTGCCAAAACCGCCGCTGTTGGCAGCGAAAGTAACTACTCCGCGGGCGGGAGCCAGAACAGGAACTCCTGGCTGGTTGGCAATATCGATACCCCGGTGCATGGTGCGTTTGCCGGTGTAAGGATCAATTCGCGTCCCGAAATCGGAAGTGACCCAACCGCGAGCAGGCCATACCGAAGGTGTCGATCCGAGTCGGGCTTTCTGTCCGCGTAGAAATGTTTCGAGTTGCCGGATGCTGCCTTCGCGCTTCTCGGCTTCGGAGGCAAGTTCGTCGAGACGTTTTCCGAGCAAGTTGACTGCCAGGTGTGGATTATCGCCGATTGCCCGTACCAACGGCGGAACACCGTCTATTGCATCAACACCCTCGGGAGTCTGCTGCGCCTCGAACGGCCCCAGAGCTAAATGCCGTTTCGGATCATGTAGTTGGGTTATCGTGCGAAGCTTGGTGTCAAATCGCTGGACTCGATCTATAATAGTCTGGATGCTGGAAACCTTCTGATGCAAAATTACCAAACGGTTACGTAACTGCAGGTTCTGATTTTTGAGATCTCTATTTTCGGAAACCTTCTCAATCACCGAGAAATAATGAAAAGTCGCAACTGAAATCCCGGCCACGAGGAAAATTACAAACAAAAAGAAGGACCAGACCGATTTCTTCGAGACCCGTATTCGCCGAACGCGCGAGCTACGATCCGGAACCACCATTATGGTATAGCGTTTACCCATAAACTTTCCGATAAAGACCCAGTAAGGGATCTATTATAGCTTAAGTCATCAGTACAGAATAGAAATTGTTGCTATACGTCGGAGTCGATGTCAATAAAATAATTATTTGCGCCCCTTTTTGGCGTGTTTTTGTCTCTTTTTCTTACGTTTTTTGCCCTGGTCCCGCCGGACTTCTCCGCCGAGATCCTCTTCGTATTTTACTAATATTACAGAGATATTATCTTCTCCACCGACCTTGTTGGCTGCCGCAATCAATCTGGCGGGCACTGTGGCCAATTTACCGCGGTTAATTGTTTTCTGAATCTGCTCATCGTCGATCATGCCGTTCAGGCCGTCTGAGCACAGCAGAAACAAATCATTGGGCTGCATTACTACGCTCATTGTATCGGCAGTCACTTCGCTTTCAAAACCAACTGAGCGGGTAATAATATTCCTGAAACGACTGTGGGCCGCTTCCTCAGCTGTAATAAAACCTGCTTTGATCTGTTCATTGACTAGCGAGTGATCTTCGGTAACCAGTTCAAGTTGCCTGGAGCGCAGGCGGTATAATCGGCTATCCCCAACATGCGCGATATAGCAGCGCACACCATGGGTCACAATCATGGTGATCGTAGTCCCCATACCCTCGAGATTCGGATTGTGACTGGATTCTTTGTAGATATTTTCCGAGGCACAACCAATCGCCGCATTCAGTGTTCTCAAGATTGCCGGGTTCTCGTCAATCGCCGATTGACCGGTGAATAAATCAGAATCTTTACGAGCATCAAGTACCTTCTGACGAACAGTATCAACTGCCATGCGCGAGGCGGTGTCACCTCCCGCATGTCCCCCCATTCCATCAGCTACCACGTAAAGATTCAGGTTTGAGTCGGCCAGATAACTATCTTCATTCAGCTCGCGTCGCAGACCTACATCGCTTTTTGCCCAGTGCGACACGCGGCCGTTGCTGACTGACAAACCTCGCTTTTGCTTGCGTTTCTTTTTCTTGGGACGACTACGCATTGTCACAGTTACATACCACAGGATTGAAATCTGATCAAAGTCCTATGCCTTCCTTATTTTTCTCGCTGACACAGCAGTTCCCTGGCATGTAACCTGGCCTTTTCGGAAACCTTGGTGCCGCCCAACATGCGAGCCATCTCGTCCACTCTTTGGTTGTCGCGCAAACGAGTAATTTCGGAGATCGTTCGCTGGCCGGCGGTTCGTTTTGACACAACGTAGTGGCTGTCGGCATGGGCTGCAATCTGTGGCAAGTGAGTGACACACAAAACCTGGTGTCCAGAACTTATTTTTGAGAGTTTTTTGCCAATTATCTCGGCGACTGCTCCACCGACTCCCGAATCGACCTCGTCAAAGACATAGGCTGGAACCTTGTCGATTGCGCTCAGGACGACTTTTAACGCCAATAATACTCTCGACAATTCCCCGCCGGATGCCACTCGTGCCAGAGGCTTGACCTGCTCCCCCGGGTTGGCCGATAGCAAAAAACGAACATGATCAAGGCCCCATTCTTGCAACTGGCCGGCTTCACCGCTGACCACTTCGACAGTCACCTGGGCGCCATCCATGGCAAGCGATTTCAGCTCGACGACCATTTTTTGGGCCAAACTAATAGCCACTTTTCGCCGCCGGGTGGACAGCTGACTTGCCAGATCCAGGGCCACTTCCTGCGCGGCTTCACACTTTTTTTCAAGCTCATTTTTTTGTGTTGATAAATCCGACAAAGAATCAAGCTCGCCAGTCATTTTGTCCCGGTTTTCGATTATTGCTTCCAGACTGGGACCATGGGTACGCAATAAATTCTTAATAGCTGCAAATCTTTCTTCAACAAACTCCAGCCTGGCCGGGTCGCATTCAAGCTTGGAGAGAGTGCCTTCCAACTCACGTGAAAGATCTTCGAGCTGACGCAGATTGGTTTCAATTGCACAATTGACATCGCTCAAGTCATTGTCAAAAGAGACCAGGTTTGTAATCAGCCTGCTGATCTGTCCCAGAGTTTCGACCACCGAGCCATCTCTGTCGTACAGCAGACCAACAGCCTGGCTGAGACCGGCAACGAGTTTTTCGTGGTTCCTCAGCCGGGTGCGTTCGTTTTGCAGCTCTTTGTCTTCGTTGGGTTGCGGGTCTAGGGTGTTGATCCGATCAACACAAAAGCGCAGGTAGTCTTCTCTCTCAGCCCGGCTTTTTTCTTTGATCGCCAATTCGTGCAAGTCTCTTTCAAGGCCCCTGAGTTGCGTAACGGCCTTGGCGACTTTTGCGCGCAGGGCGCCCAGGCTGCCGAAGTCATCCAGGATGTCCCGGTGAATATCCTCGTCGGTTAGTTGTACGTGCTCATGCTGTCCGGATATATCGACCAGTCCTCTGGTGATCTCGATCAGGTCGTTCAGATTGATCAAATGGCCGTTGACGAAGACCCGATTGCGGCCGCTGCGAGTGATAATACGCCGGATATTCAGTTGGTCGTCAGCCGTCAGTTCTTTCTCGGCCAGACGCTGCAATATTAATGACCCGGCCGGCAACAAAAACTCAGCTGTGACTTCGGCCGAGTCACTATCGGTACGGATCATGTCGGCCCTGGCCCGATCCCCGAGCAATAAATGCAAGGCCTGGATCAGAATTGATTTTCCGGCACCGGTCTCGCCAGTCAAAACGTTGAAACCTTTGGTAAACTCAACGTCCATCTTGTCGATGATGGCAAAATCTTGAATGGCCAGGAAGGAGAGCATGATCGGCTCAGCTTTGTCCCCACTTCAGCTTGGCCCTGAGGATCTGAAAATAGTCGCGCGGTGGTTTGACCAATTTAACCAGGTTGGCTGCTTTTTCGATCACTACCTGATCGCCCGCTTGAAGGTGTTCTGCCTGCTGGCCGTCAAAAGTAACTTGCACAGATTCAGTAAACCGCTCGATCTGTAATTTGATCTTGGAATCGGCCTGAACAACTAGCGGACGCATGGTCAAAGTGTGCGGACAAATAGGCGTAACCACAATAGCCTCGACCCCTGGGGCCACAATCGGCCCGCCGGCCGATAAGGAGTAAGCAGTTGAACCTGTCGGCGTCGAAACAATAAGGCCATCGGCCCGGTAAATAGTCACGTCGCTGCCGTCGATCTCTGTTTTAATCTCGATGATGCGGCTTATTCCGCTGACATTGACGACCACATCATTGAGAACCTTGGCGGATACGATCGACTTTCCAGCTCTTAACAAGTCGGCCTTGAGCCGCACTCGGCCAATTGTCTCAAAATCCCCTTCAAGAACTTTGGCGAACTGCCCTGCTGCTTCTTCGACCGTAAATTCGGTCAAGTAGCCTAAGAAGCCCAAGTTGACTCCGAAAACCGGCACTTGATTATCGTCCAGTAGGCGAATCGCCCGAATCATTGTGCCATCGCCGCCCAACACAACAACAAGATCGGCCTGGGCAGCCACCTGGTTGCTTTCAAGGCTGCTGCCAAAACCAAGGTCCGGCCCCAGCGAAGCCTCTATAAGTACTTGCCATCCGGCATCTTGCGCTTTTTGGGCAAGCACGCTGGCGACTTGGATTACATCAGGGTGTTTTTCTTTACCGAAGATCCCGACAGTCTTCATAAAAAAGCCCCTTAGCGAAAATTTCACCAAATCCCTATCACAACCGGTCAAGCGAAGCTACTCATCTTGGTTTCTCGAGCATGTTCCCGCGTTGAACAATCAGCGTCAAGAGGACAAGTCGATATGTCATTAGTAAGTGTCTATTGCCGTCAGCAGTCCGCTGGCGTAGACTCTGGATGTGACTACCAGTGACCTATTCAGCGCCCAGGCGGCCAAGGATCAACGCCACGCCCCCCTGGCCGATCGCATGCGACCCGGAAGTATCGAAGAATTCGTCGGCCAGGAGGAGATCCTGGGCGAAGGACGCATGTTGCTGCAGGCAATTAAAACAGACAGTCTACCTTCGATGATCTTGTGGGGCCCGCCGGGCTGCGGCAAGACTGCCCTGGCTTCGGTGATTGCCGCTTCAACCGGTGCTGAATTTATCCCCTTCTCGGCCGTGCTTGGCGGAGTAAAGGAAGTCCGCACGATCGTCAAAGCGGCCGCACTCCGCCGGGATGCATATCGTAAGCGCACTATCCTGTTTATTGACGAGATCCACCGGATGAACAAGGCCCAACAGGATGGCCTTTTGCCCCACGTCGAAAAGGGCACCGTGGTTCTGATTGGGGCGACTACAGAGAATCCCTCTTTCGAAGTCATCTCGGCCCTGCTGTCACGCGCGAAAGTGTTCGTACTCAAGCCCCTCGACCAAGACCAGTTGGCAGTCATCGTAAAACGCGCCCTGACCGACGGCAAGCGCGGCCTGGGCAAGTTAGGGCTTCGAATCGACGATCCGGCTCTGGCCGATTTGTGTCGGGCGGCCCGTGGAGATGCCCGTCGAGCATTGAACACCCTCGAAGCGGCAGCCGCCTATCTGGCCGCCTCAGAAAACTCAAAAGAAATTTCGAAAGAGATCGTGGCCGAAGCCGTGCAACATCGCACCTTGCTCTACGACCGGGCCGGCGAAGAGCACTACAATGTCGTTTCGGCTTTTATAAAGAGCTTGCGTGGATCGGACCCCGATGCGGCCGTCTACTGGATGACGCGTATGCTGGAAGCCGGCGAAGATCCGCGTTTTATTATACGCCGGATGATCATTTTCGCTTCTGAGGATATTGGCAATGCCGACCCGCAAGCATTACAGCTGGCAACTGCCACCCTGAGCGCCCATGAAATGGTGGGTCTACCCGAGTCAGCCTTGTGCCTTTCTCAGGCGGTCACCTATTTAGCCAGCGCCCCAAAGAGCAACAGCGCCCTGACTGCCTACGTTCGTGCGCGAAAAGACGTCCACGAAAAGGGTGCAATTGAAGTGCCCTTGCATTTGCGAAACGCTCCAACCGGGTTAATGCGGAATCTCGGTTACGGCCGCGAATATCGCTATCCTCATAATTTCGATGGCCATTACGTCAAAGAAGACTATTTGCCTGGTGAATTGAAAAATCGCGTCTATTACACGCCCGCCGAAAGTGGCTACGAAAAAGAAATAAAGAAAAGACTTGAAGGCTGGAAGAACTCAACCGAGGAAGAAGACGAGTGAGGGCGGCAATCGGTAAGAGAATCGAGCCGTTCGTTTGGTCAGCGGCCATCGGGATAATGTTGACTGTGGCGCCACATTCTATGGCTATGGCGCAAGATTTCGGGCCCTGGTCGGCCGACCCACACCACCCGGTCATCATAGAATCGGCCTTGCCAGCTAAAGCCCACCAGGCCAATCCTTACGCCAATATATTCGGCCTGGCTTTCATGGTCTGGTCGGATCTACTTACCCGGATTGACGGTCCGCGCTGTTCCCACGAACCTTCCTGTGCTGCCTATGCCCGGCAAGCCGTTACTCGTCACCGACTTGTGCCCGGGCTCCTAATGGCGATTAACCGCCTGACCCGCGGTGCCTATTCGAGCGCAATCCGCAGCTTACCCCTGGTTCTGACTCCGCGCGGAATCAAATTCCTGGATAGACTGCCAGATAACGCTTTTTGATCGGGACGGGTGCTACTTATCCATGTCCGGCCGGTAGAAGTAAGCCGTATGTTGATAGAGACATATCTGATTCGGCCCGGCTTCGGCGGCTTTGCCTAAAGCCTGGTGGGCTTGGTTCATGAGTGTTTCGGCGGAAGAAACATCTTTATTGGGGAAAAACGCCACGCCCATGCTTACATAGACATTGACCTTCTGGCCGATTTTCATGAACGGAAAATCCTGGACGCTCTGCCAGATACGTGTCGCAACCGACAGCGAACCGGTAAAGTGAGTACGCGGCAGTAGAATCACGAATTCGATTTCTTTGCTGCGTACGACGATATCAAATTCACGCGTGCCGCTCCGTAATATTTCTGCAAAATCTTTGAGCACCTCTTCGATAAACTCACGTCCGTGTTCCTCGGACAGTTCGTCGAATTTATCTATTTTTATAACAATGCACGAAAGCGGCTCGGAATATCGCTCAGCTCGCTTGAATTCATCTTTCAAGCGACTCTCGAGATAGCGAACATTGTACAAACCAGTCAGTTTGTCGGTCACCGATTGATCTTCGACTTCTTTTAAAGAAGTGGTAATCCGATCCTGCAACTGCTTGATCCGAAGCAAGGCCTCGATCCGGGCAAGGAGCTCCCTTGAATCTGCCGACTTGGTCATATAGTCGTCGGCTCCAAGCTTCAGCCCCTGGACTCTGCTCTCCATATCGCTTTTGGAAGTCAGAATTATTATCGGAAGAAACCCGAAGCTTTTTTTTGCCTTGAGAATCCGGCAGACTTCCAAACCATCGAGGCCCGGCATGATAACATCCAAAAGAACCAGATCCGGCGATTCTTTGCGCACCTGGCTCAAAGCCTCGTTGCCGTCGCAAGCCTTGACAACTCCATAGCCTTCTTGCAAAAGCAGGCCGCCAAAACGATCGAGTACTTGCTGGTCGTCGTCGACTATGAGAATCTTCGGCTTGTTGCTTTGAGACACAGAATCTCCTACAACAAATTCAACTACTTTGCAGTATCTCACAGGACTAATGGGCATTCAAGAAACCGATAGAATCGAACCTTATACATGTTAGGAGGAACAAATGTGGGAAACAATAACTGAAACGCTCGACAAGACAGTTCTCGGCAATTCTCTCTGGCAATACCTGGGATTCGGCCTGGTAGTCATCGCCACCTTTATATTCAGAGTAATAATCAAGCATGTTATCGATGTCTGGTTGAAAAAACTGACCAAACGCTCCAAAACCGAGCTGGATGACCGTATTCTGGCGGCCGTTCGAAAGCCGGCCTTCTTTCTCGTTTGGGTATTGGGTTTCTATTCAGCTTTAGAGATCCTGACCTTGCCGATTGAGCCGGTCAATTTACCCCACTTCATCCACGCTCTGTTTACTAGTCTTCTGATTGTCGATGCAGCCTGGTTCCTGAGCTCGGCCACCGGCGTGCTGGACATCTACCTGAAACGCTTCACGGCAAAAACCGAGTCAAAGCTCGACGATCAACTCGTACCGATCGTGCAAAAGGCCTGTCGGGTCATCATTTTTCTGATTGCCTTCATCATGATCATCCAGAACCTGGGCTATACGGTTGGTTCGTTGCTGGCCGGTCTCGGACTGGGTGGTCTGGCTTTCGCCCTGGCGGCAAAAGACTCGCTGGCCAACATGTTCGGGTCAATCACTATTTTCACCGACCGACCTTTTCAGGTTGGCGACTGGGTCAAGATAGCCGGAACAGAAGGTACTGTCGAAGACGTTGGTTTTCGCTCAACCCGAATCCGTACTTTCGAAAAAACCCTAGTCACTATACCCAACGCCAAGATCAGTGGTTCCACAATTGAGAATATGGATGCCAGACCAATTCGCCGGATCAAGATTAACATTGGAGTAACCTACGACACATCGGCCGATCAGATGGAGGAGGCTCTTGAGGCGATTCGAGCCATTCTACGCAGTCACGAAGGCGTCAATCAGGATTACTGGCTTGTTTACTTTACCGACTTTGGGCCTTCCAGCTTAGACATCTTCGTCTACTACTTCTCAGAGAGCAAGGTCTGGGCTGAATACCTGGAAGTTCGCCAGCAAGTCAACCTGGCAATCATGCGCAAACTCGCCAATATGGGCCTGGAGTTCGCCTTTCCGTCGCAGACAGTCTACCTCAAACAAGAATCGGCCGCTTAGACCCCCGCTAAAAATTCCTTGGCACTCACATTCCGTTGATTCTAGATCCCTTTCGTGGCAACCTGTTTGGCCATAGAGGGAGGATTTAGGCATGTGGGAGAGATTTGCCGAAACACTCGATCAGACGTTCTGGGGCAACTCATTATGGCAGTATCTTCTTTTTTGTCTGGCCATCTTAGCCACTTTCATAGTCCGGGTAGTCGTCCGATTTATTGTCGATTCGCGGCTTAAAAAATGGGCCAAGAGAACCAAAAACGAAGCCGACGATCGAATCGTCACCAGTGTCCGCAAACCCTTTCTGTTTGCCGTCTACGTAATCGGGTTCTACCTGGCGCTAGAGATCTTGACCTTGCCGGTCGAACCGATCAATGTGCCTCGCTTCTTGAACGGGTTGTTCAACAGTTTACTAATCGTCTCGGTAGCTTGGTTTTTATTTTCGGCAGTCGACATTCTAGTCGTCTACCTGCGCCGTTTCACCGACAGAACCGAAACTCAGCTCGACGATCAGTTGATTCCGATTGTACGCAAAATAGTCAGAGCAATCATTCTGGCCTTAGCCCTGATCATGATTATCCAAAACCTGGGCTATTCGGTCAGCTCGTTGTTGGCCGGCCTGGGATTAGGCGGTTTGGCCTTCGCCCTGGCAGCCAAAGATTCGCTGGCCAATGTTTTCGGTTCGGTGACTATCTTTACCGATCGTCCCTTTCAGATCGGAGACTGGATTAAACTGCCTGGGGCAGAGGGTTACGTAGAGGATGTCGGTTTCCGGTCAACCCGAATCCGAACTTTCGAAAAAACACTTGTCACAATCCCCAATTCCAAACTGGCCAATTCAGTCGTCGAAAACATGGATGCCCGACCGATCCGTCGGATTAAAATGACAATCGGAATCGGTTATGACGCCAAATCCAAGCAAATGAAAGAAGCGGTTGAGGCCATTCGTGAAATTTTACGCAATCACGAGGGTGTCAGCCAGGATTATTGGCTGGTTTATTTCACAGATTTCAATGACTCTACTCTGGACATTTTTATATATTATTTTTCCAAGAGCAAAGTCTGGGCTGAATACCTGAATGTGCGCCAGGAAGTTAATCTATTGATAATGGAAAAAATCGAGGAATTGGGTCTTGAGATCGCCTTTCCCACTCAAACGGTCTATCTCAAACAGGAAAACTGAAGGGGACGGACATGTTTTTAGCAATCGACGTCGGCAACACCAACATTGTCATCGGAGTTTTTGACGGACACAAACTCATTCGGAACTGGCGGGTGGGGACCAGCCCGGCCCGCAGCGCAGATGAACTCGGCATCCTGCTCGATCAACTCCTGGCTACGGCGGATTTGAAGCTGTCTGACGTAAAGGCCGCGGCGCTTTCCTGTGTCGTTCCCCAAATCGAATGGATTGTTGTTCATATGTTCGAGGATTATTGCAACACGACTCCTCTAGTAATCGGTCCCGGAGTGAAGACCGGTATTCGCGTTTTATATGACAACCCCAAGGAGGTCGGGGCCGATCGGATTGTCAATGCAGTCGCCGCAATGGACAAATATCCCGGTCCCTTGATTCTGGTTGATTTTGGCACAGCTACGACTTTCGATGCCCTCAACGAGGATGGCGACTATTTAGGCGGCGCTATTGCACCCGGTATAAATATCTCGATGGAGGCTCTTTTCCAATCTGCCTCGAAGCTTCCCAGGGTACCTTTCGTGCGTCCCGAAACAGTCATCGGTCGCAATACGGTCAACAGCATCCAATCCGGGCTTTTTCACGGTTATGTCGGAATGGTTGACGGGATTATCGACCTGATGGCTGCCGAAATGAATAAGCAAGTCAAGGTATTGGCTACCGGAGGCCTGGGTAAACTGATTGCCACCGCTTCACGACACATTCGCGAAGTCGACAATTTGCTGACCCTACGAGGTCTCCAAATCATTTATACGCGTAATCAGGCCAGCTAGTCTCCCCCAAGGTCTTGACAGTCCGCTCTGCCTGGCATAAGTTATTCTCCTTTTAGCAACCAATTCAATACCCTGCTGGAGGGTGGTATGAAGAAATACGAGGCAAAAGACATCCGCAACCTGGCCGTTGTCGGTCACAAAGGATCCGGCAAGACATCTCTATCCGATGCTTTTTTATTTAACGGAAAAACTACTACCCGACTTGGAAGCGTAGACAATAAGACATCGACCTTCGATTTCGAGCAGGAGGAAATGGATCGCGGGATGACTATCTCGACATCTCTCGGTTATTTCGAATGGAACAAACACAAGGTGAACGTTCTCGACACGCCGGGCGACGGTAATTTCATCTTTGATACGCGTTTCTCCATGTCTGCCGCAGATGCCGCAATTGTAGTTATTAGCGCTCCCGATGGAGTTGAAGTGCAAACCGAACGGGTTTGGGATCGAGCTGATGAGCTTGGTATTCCGCGAGTAATCTTCATCAACAAGATGGATCGCGAGCGGGCTGACCCCGAAAAAGTCATGGCCGAGATAAAAGAAGCCCTGTCCAACGACGCAATTCCGGTCCAACTGCCAATCGGCGCCGAAGCCGGTTTCGAGGTCGTTGTCGACGTCCTGACATCAAAGGCCTACGTCTTCAAAAAGGACGGCTCCGGCTCAGTGTCAACGACCGAAGTTCCGGCTGACCTGGCCGACACCTTGAGCCAGGCCAAAGAAGCCCTTATGGAAAAAATCGCCGAGAGTGACGACGACCTGCTGGAAAAGTATCTCGAGGAAGGTGAGCTCTCTGAAGAAGATGCCGCGCGCGGGTTTGCCAACGCTGTTCGAGCGGGCACTTTGTTCCCAACCTTCTTTGGAAGTGCCAGTCACAATATCGGCTGCCAGCCATTAATGGATTTCATAGCTGATTCTCTTCCGGCCCCCAGCGAATTGCCGCCGATTACCGGGTCGAGCCCCGAAGGCGAAGAAACTGAACGGGCCCGTAGCGACGATGAACCATTCTGGGGTTTTGTATTCAAGACAAATGACGCTCAGGGCGGAACCCTGTCAATATTCCGGATTCTGTCGGGTAAGCTTTCCAGCGATTCGTCATTCTACAATGTCGATACCGACTTTGAAGAACGGTTCGGGTCGCTCTTGGCTATTAACGGTAAAAAAGTGGAACAGATTAGCTCAGCCTGCGCCGGCGACATCGTCGGAGTATTGAAACTCAAGAAGACCTCAACCGGACATACCTTATGTGATAAAAAGTCGCCATTGCTGTTCCCTAGAATTGAAGTCCCCCAGGCTGCAATCTCATATGCGGTCAAACCCAAGAGTAAGGGCGACGAGGACAAGCTAGGTACCTGCCTCAATCGATTACTCAGCGAGGACCCAACCTTGCGGGTCAGCCGGCACGAAGACACCAAGGACTTTCTGCTTTCCGGCATGGGTGCTCCGCATGTTGAAATCGCGGTAGGAAAAATGAAACGTCGTTTTGGCGTGGACGTTGTCCTGGAAACCCCTAAAGTGGCTTACCGGGAAACCATCACGAAGAAATCCGAGGCCCGCGGTAAACACAAGCGCCAGACAGGCGGGCGTGGTCAGTACGGCGATGTCTGGCTGGAACTATCACCCTTGCCCCGCGGAGAAGGTTTCGTATTTGAAAACCGCATCAAGGGCGGCGTGGTCCCTCAGCAATTCATTCCGGCCGTCGAAAAAGGCTTGAACGAAACTCTGCCGTTCGGGGTTCTGGCCGGCTATCCGGTTGTCGATCTTAAAGTTGCTCTGTTCGACGGTTCGTATCACGACGTCGACTCTTCGGAAATGGCCTTCAAGCGAGCCGCCAGCAAAGGTTTCAAGGCTGCTATGGAAAATGCCAGGCCGGTTATGCTCGAGCCGGTCTACGAAATGGAAATCGTTGTCCCTGAAGACAAGATGGGCGACATCATCGGCGACCTGAACAGCCGCCGGGGACGAGTCTCGGGCATGGACACCAAAGGCAAGCGCAGCACTATCAAGGCCCAGGTACCCCTGGCCGAGATTCTGATGTATTCCCCGGATCTCGACTCGCGCACGGGCGGGCGCGGCAGCTTTACCCAAGAGTTTTCACACTACCAGGAAGTCCCCAATCAACTGGTTGTAAAAATTGTAGCCGCCAACAAAACTGGCGATGATGAAGAAGGTAAAGACTAGTTTAAAAACAATTTAAGGGGCCCCAGCATGAGTCCCTGCCCTATCCCGATCTCTACAGTTCCCACTGCGTTGCGCAAGCACGTTGATCCCAAGTCACCTCCGGCTTTGCGGATGATGGCTTCCCGCGGAATGGTCCCGATGGGACCCAGTGACATGGTCACTATCCTGACCTGTCTGACTTTTGATGATGATGAAAAAATCGAGATGGCCGCGAACAAGAGCCTGGCCGAACTGCCCGAACGGATCGTCAAGGGTGCCCTGGGAAAAAAACTCCATCCCCTGGTGCTCGATCACCTGGCCAGGGCCCTGCCTGAAGATGAAGACCATCTCGAAGCCATTCTGACAAACAGGGACACACCTGACGAAACCTTTGAATATCTTGGTGACCGGGTTTCAGAACGGCTACTTGCTCTGATCACTGAAAATCAGGTCCGCATTCTGCGTCACCCGCCAATAGCCAAGGCCGTCTTAGACAATCCCAATATTATCAAGTCCGAAGTCGAACGATTGATGGATTTCGCGGTTCGAACCGGAATGGACTTCCGCGGCCTGGATGCATTCGAGGAAGCCAGGCAGCGCATTTTTGCAGCCCCGCCCGATCCGGAAGAATCCAAACGAATCCAGAAGGTAGTCGAAGATTCTTTGCCTGAAGAAATGCTGCGCGAAGAGGATGAAGTCGAGCCTGGTTCTGAAGAAGCCGCGGAACTAGAAGCAAAAAGGAAACCCCTGCTTCAACGCCTCTACACAATGACACCCGCCCAAAAGGTCGTCCTGGCCTCTAAAGGCAACAAGACCGTGCGAACTTCTTTGATAAAAGATCGCAACAAGATAGTTGCCGTGGCAGCAATCAAGAATCCGGGCGTGTCCGAATCGGAGGTGATCGGGATTGCCAGCAGTCGGGCAGTCTGCGACGAGGTTATTCGGATCATCTGCGCAAATCGTGAGTGGACCAGGTCCTACGCCGTAAAAAAAGCATTGGTCGAAAATCCCAAGACACCGATCGCTTTTTCGATGCGTTTTCTCCAGACAATCCGGATGGTTGATTTAAAAGGTCTGGCCAAGAGCAAAAATATTCCCTCAGCTGTAGCCATGGCGGCAAAAAAGCTGCTTGATGCACGCAGCGGTCGTCGTCGCTAGAGTTTAACTGAACTAGGTATGAATTTCTTCCTGATCGCTTGTTGAAATTTCTTCGCCTTCGTCAGTCGATACCTGATCTGCCAGCAGAGTAAAAGCAATTTCAACTGCCTTGCGGGCTTTCTCTTTTATCTTCTCGTCACTTTTGATCTTCTGGTAAGCCTTGACCACGCGTTCCTCACCTTGGTCAATTGTATCTTTCAATTCAGCCACTTCCTGCTCGAAATTGGTAATCGTGTTGTTGGCTGTCTCCAAATCTTCGGTCATTTGGGGAACCTGGGCTGCAGTTTCCTGCGTCTGAACATGCTCTGTACGCTCTTGGTCAAGAGCCTGCTTGGTCTGCTCCAGCTCTTGTTGGCTGACGTTATACTTATCCTCGAGAGTTTCAATCTCGTTTTTATAGCGGGTTCGCAGACCATAGACCTCATCTGTGTGGCGTTGCTTGGTCTCTTCCACTGTCGATTTGAGCTGGTCGAGTTTGTCCTGGATGGCATTGGTCTCTTCTTGAGCGCCTTGAAGCGCAGATTCATGCTCTTCCTTGAGAACCTGAAGTTCGTGTTCGAGTTTGGCAGTCTCGGTTGTATAGCGGTCATCCCACTCGGCCATTTTCGTCTGATGTAACTCATCCAGCTCGTTTTTCTGCCGGAGCATGCTCTCGAACTGGTCTGAGCTTTCTTTGATTTCGCGGTCGCGTTTGGCCACACTCTCTTGCAGGTTTGCAATCTCTTCATCCCGCTCGTGAATCTTCTCCTTGATATCGAGAACTTCTTGTTCTTTACGGTTGACCTCTTCCTTGAGGTCGAGAATCTCTCTGTCTTTAGCGTTGATTGTCGTCTTAAGCGCCAGAAACTCTTTGTCCTTTGTAGTATCCCGCTTCAGGCTGGCTGCCTCGGCATCGCGTTTCTCGTAGGTCTGATGGGCTTCTTCCAGGCGCTGTTCCAGCTTGTCGACCTTTTCCCTCAGATGGATGCACTCGGCCTCGGCATTTTGCAGCTTGGTCGTCAAGACCGGGTCTGGAGCCGCATCCTCCGCGGCCGCAGCCTCGGTTCCCACCTCTTCGATCGCCGGGGGTGGCTCAGATTCTTCTGCCGGGGCCGGTTCAAGCTCAACTGCCGGTTCGGGCTCGATGTTCTCGATTGCTTCTTCTTCGGGCACAGCCTCGATATCGACATCCAGATCTGCCGCCTGACCGGATTCCAAATCGGGAGCAACTTCCAGATCATCAACAACTTCTTCTGGGACGGCAATATCTTCTTCATCGGGCAGACTTAAATCCAGGTCGGACACATCAACTTCGTCATCCCCAACAGCATCAGTGGCAGCGTCCTCGACTTCAATTTCATTTATCGAATCGAGAACATCATCGAAATCGGTAATCTCGTCCGAATCACTGCCTTGCGCTTCCGCCTCGACTCCTTCTGATTCTGCAACGGTAGTCGTTGGCTCGTCATCCATTTGAAGTTCATCGAAAACATCGTCGAATGACTCCATATCGTCACTGCCGGCCTCAAGAGGGCTTTCCATGATCACGGTTGAGTCCTCGCCCTCGATATCGATGTTTTCGTCTTCCAGATCGGGCAGATCGTCGATCAGGATTTCGTCTTCGTCGACGCTAAAAGCTTCTTCGTCGTCGATGCTGAAAGCTTCGTCGTCATCAATCGTAATAAGATCTTCGTCTTCATTTGTGTCCAGAACCGGAAGATCGATCAAGGCGGTAACCTTTTCGAGGATCTGTTCGGCCGAAAACGGCTTGATTATATAATCCTCGGCCCGGGTCTTGAGTTTCTTGTGTTGCTCAAATGTCTCTTCAGTCGCTTCCGAAGACATTATGATCAGCGGCACCGATTTGAGTTTTTTATCTTTCTTTAACTTATTGCAGATCGAGTACCCGCTCATCTTCGGCAATTCGACGCATAGAATCGTCAAATCTGGCGGATCTTGCTTGGCATTTTGTAATCCAGATTTTCCGTCGGTGATTATACTTATTTCGGTGTCGTACCCGGAAAACATTGAACTCAGCGATTCTGCAAACTCATCCTCGCTCTCGATCACTAATATCCTTTTACTGGCCATGTGCAAAAATCCTTGTATCCGTGAATGGCTCGAAACTACGCGGCATTAGTGTAGTCGAACAACTAAATGCCTGTCAACATCTTGATCTTAAAGCTTTTGATAAAAGAAACGGCCGGAAATACAAAAAAGCAAATAAATCAGAAGGAAGAGTCAGAAGAGATGACATCCATCATTTCCTGAGGGGCTGAGTCGCCCACCATAGAATAAATAAGCCCGCGAGAACGCCAGATTACAACCGTATAGCCCTTTCTTTCGGTTACGCAAAATTCCCTGTTTTTTACTCGCTGACATGTTTTTGTATCTAATTCTCCACCGTTATCGGTAACTACGAACAGGCTGAAGTGACGGAGCCCGCATTGATAGCGAATCAGGGCCGCTCGTTGCTCAGCCAGACGGCTCAGACGAGCCCCGATTAAATTTGCTTTGCGAGCCTGAAACCTCGGCAAAGTTACATTGAAATCCACTTTTTTCTTGAACCAGTTTTCCACCGTTACCGAGTCGGACGAGTTGACATCAACATCCGGCTCCAGGGAATGCTGCTCGACGGCCGCACTAACCAGGGGAGAAAATCCGCTGGTTACGGTCCAGGTGAAAGTGATCACTAGAGCCAGGGCTGCAGCCGCAGGAATTGAACTCCACATCAGACGCCGGGTAAAAGGCCGTTGCTTGGGAGCTTTCTCCATGTTCGTAAGCAATTTTGTCTTAAATGAAGCCGGGGCCGCGACTTTGGGCACCCGTATCTTGACGGCTTCAACAAATCTTCGCTCGTAATCCGCCTGGGCCAGACAGGCAGGGCATTGACGCAAGTGCTCCTCAATGATGGTTTGATCTTCGGTATCCAATTCGCCGTCGATATAAACCTGAATAAATTTTTCAACTTCCCGACAATCCACGTCTTGGCCCCTAAGTTACATTTTACGTTTACGCTCTCGAAAGCTGGCGAGATCGGCTGGCTGGTCGATCGCCTCGTCTTTTGGCTTGATGTAGCCTTCCTCAACCGCAAAGGAGTACAATGCCGAACGCAATAGTCGTCGACCGCGGTGTAAGCGCGACATTACCGTGCCGACCGGAATGCTCAGAATCGCAGCAACCTGCGCATATGAAAACTCGTTGATATCGACCAATAAGACAACCATTTTAAAATCGTGCGGCAAGTCGTCGATAG
This sequence comes from Deltaproteobacteria bacterium, assembly GCA_019307065.1. Taxonomy (GTDB): domain Bacteria; phylum Myxococcota; class B64-G9; order B64-G9; family B64-G9; genus JAFDKH01. The sequence continues at coordinate 16,727 of JAFDKH010000029.1, read as the reverse complement.
CCGCGACCACGTCATCGGAGAACAGTTTCTCGAAAAAGTGTTCTTCGGGTGCGGATGCCGCGCTGAGTTTTCCAGGAGTTACTGTCCGTTCGACCATGTCCTGGCGCTCGGTACCCTGACTGATCTCACGCGAACGCCTCTCGCGCCGATAGTTGTTGATAAACAAGTTGACCATCATTTTGAACAACCAGGCCTTGAGATTAGTGCCAGGCTGGAACTTGTCGCGAAAACGAGTTGCCCTGAGATAGGTATCCTGCACCAGATCCTCGGCTGCGGCTTCTTGACCAGTCATTCTCAGGGCTGTCCCGTACAGAGCATCCAGATATCCCAATGTCTGTTCTTCGAATTTTTCAGCTGATTTCTTATGTTTATGAAAAAACAACCCTTTTACTCCTGGTGATTTTCTTGTCGTTCATAGATGTAACAGGCCTGCCAGCTATTGTATTCCCCTGTTTATTTCGATAGTTCCGGCAAAGGAGTGTATTCTAAAGAGAGGGAGCTAGCCACAGGTTCACAGCACACACCTCCCTTGTACACATTGACTCCCAAAGCCAGAGCCGGATCGCGCTTGATTGCCTGAGAGACTCCCAAATCAGCCAGCATGGTTGCGTAGCCAATGGTGGTATTGGTCAGTGCGAAAGTTGAAGTGTAGGCCACTGCCCCGGGCATATTGGTCACACCATAATGAACTACACCATGTTTCACAAAAGTCCGGTTGTCGTGGGTAGTCGGCTGGACCGTTTCGATACAGCCCCCCTGATCGACGGCAACGTCCACAATTACCGAGCCAGCCTCCATCTGGGACACTAAGTCCTCAGAAACCAAGTTGGGTGCCTTGGCGCCGGGAATCAAAACGGCTCCGATCACTAAATCTGCCTTTTTTACAGAATGCGCGATGGTGTCAGGGTCGGAGAACAGCGTCGTCACCCGGCTTTGGAAAATATCGTCCATGTAATTCAAGGTATCCAGATTAATATCCAGAATGTCCACTTCGGCTCCCATACCGACCGCCATTTTACAGGCATTCATCCCGACGACTCCGGCCCCGATAATCGTGATCCGGCCGCGGCGAACACCCGGTACTCCGCCCAGCAAGATACCCTTGCCGCCACGCTCTTTTTCAAGAGTGGCTGCTCCAACTTGAATCGACATCCGGCCGGCAACTTCGCTCATCGGTTTCAGAAGCGGTAAGACTCCATCGCTGCGTTGAATTGTCTCATAGGCAATCGCAATCGATTTCGATTCGATCAGGCGTTTGGTCAAAGTCAGATCGGCAGCCAAATGCAGGTAGGTATAGATGATTTGATTCTCCCGAATCAGATCATATTCGCTTTCAATTGGCTCTTTGACTTTGACAATCATGTCGGCCTGATTCCAGACCTCGGCCGACGTGTCGCAAAGCTCGGCCCCCGCCCGGCGATACAACTCGTCGGGCAAGCCGCTGCCCACTCCGGCCTGAGTTTCGACAATAACTCTATGTCCCCGGTTGACCAGCTGCCTGACACCGGCAGGAACCATGCCAACCCGGTACTCTCTTACCTTGACTTCCTTGGGAACACCGACGATCACGATTCGCTCCTTTCTGTTTCAATCGATTCTGTCAGATCCAATACCATTCCATCGTATGCCAGCTCGACAGGCTTGGGAAGATCCTTGTTTACTTTCTCATGTTCAATCATGTGTGACAGATGGGTCAGGACTGCCCGTTTCGGCTTGATTCTCTCGACAACTTGCAGGGCTTGATCGATGCTGAAATGAGTCTTATGCGGCCGCGGTCGCAGAGCGTCCAGGATCACAAGTTCGAGCCCGCCCAGCAGTTCCCAGGAAGCATCCGGTATGCGACTGACGTCGGTCAGGTAGGCAAAATCGCCCAGACGATAACCCAGCACGGACAGGCTGCCGTGCCATAAAGGAACCGGTGTGACTGTCTGCCCGAAGAGGGAAAACGAACCATCGACCGCATGCATCGTAAGAAATGGACGAATGCTTTCGCGTTCACCCTCGTCAAAAATGTACTCAAAGTATTTACAAATGCGCCGAATAACATCCTGGTTGCCATAACAAGGGATTTGCCGCAGAAAACGGAAATTGAATGCGCGCAACTCGTCAATCCCATGGATGTGATCGGCATGCGCGTGGGTGAACAGGACAGCATCGACCCGCGGTAACTCGTAGCGCAGGGCTTGTTGTCTCAAGTCGGTAGCCGTATCCAGCAATACCAACCGATTGTTGAATTCGACCGCCACCGAAGAACGAAAGCGGCGATTCTTGGGGTTGTCCGAGGTGCAGACCGGACAGTTACAACCGATCATTGGAACGCCTGAAGATGTCCCTGAACCGAGAATAGTCACGCGCATAGCAAAACAGCCTAGCACCAACAAGACATCAAGACAACGCTGCCTGACGTAAATCTATCCTGTCCCCGACGTCCGATTCCTGATAATGTAGAAGTATTGAGGAGAAGTTATGCGCAAACTGCTGCTGATTGCTTTGCTGGTTGTCTGGTCGAACAAGGCCGGCGCTTACTATGATTACGAAGCTCTTGGGCAAATGTTCACAATCGGCCATCTGGTTGACGTGGCCTGGCACCCTGACGGCGAATATGCCCTGACGATCGAGTCAGGCGGTAAAATCCTCAAAATCTTAGCCGCCGACTGGAGCGTCAGCCAGCTGACTGAGCTTACGAATTTCAGGCCCGATCATATGGACTTCAATCCAGACGGCAGCGGGGCCCTGATTGTCGGCTGGTACGCTTCAGGCAACACCGAAGAGGGTCGCGTCTATCGCTACGATCATGAAACCGGTTCAGTCGATCTCCTTGCGGACTGCTCCAAACCAGGTATTTCCCTGCGCGGAGTGGATTTTACTCCTGACGCAGCCAAGGCCGTGATCATCGGCTACAACAGCACCGCCCATATAGTCTATGCCTATGATTACGACCCCGAAACCCGGACGGTGACTACCGGGGCGGCCGCCAATTTCTCGGGGCCCTGCGACGTATCTTGGCGGCCCGATGGGCTCGAAGCCCTGATACCAATCTGTGAAAACGCAGCCGATGTGGTTGCCTATCGCCCGCCGGCCCCCTGGGAAAACCGTCTGCTATCGACCAACCCGAGCGCCTCGAATGTTTCCGCAGCCGACCATCACCCGCTCGAAGGCTACGGCGTGATAGTCGATTGGTCTGACAATGCCTTGAAATGGGATGGCTTTGTTTGGACCAAGGCCGAGCTTCCGGGAGGCAGCTCGATGGCCGGGATCGCCTTCAACGCTGACGGGTCGCGGGCGCTGATTGTCGGGCGTTGCTACGGAAGTAACCTGGTCGGGACGGTCAACGAATTTGTGGCGGACAATGGAACCTTCTTGAATGCCGACTTCAGGGAAGTCAGCATCCCCGGTTTCGACGCCGCTCCCTGGGGCGCTACAAACAATACCTACCTCAACGCGGTAGCCTTCAGGCCTGGTTTATGTGAAGGATTGATCGTCGGCGGACATGCTTCTTATGACAATAAATTCGCCCCGATTGCACATTTCACCGACATCCGTGGGGCCGATTGTCTCGAGATCGAACAAGACGGCGGGATCGATGCCGGAGTCGATGCCGGATCCGATGCCGGAGTCGATGCCGGATCCGATGCCGGAATCGATGCCGGATCCGATCCCGGATCCGATCCCGGAGTCGATGCCGGAACCGATGCCGGAACCGATGCCGGAGTCGATGCCGGTGGCGATCAGGACGGGGGCGGCTCGACGCTGATACCTTGTTCGGACGACGTAGAGTGTCCCCAGGGTAATTACTGCGACGGCGACTATTGCACTTCAGACTGTGACGACAACTCTGACTGTATGGCTCCCTTTGTGTGCGATCAACGCGGTCGCTGTGTGCCGGAAGAACAAGACGGTTCAGCTGATGGACAGGCCGACGGTATTTCTGACGCCGGAGCGGATAGCGCTGCCGACGAAGGTATAGATGCCGGATCCGACCCTGGTTCCGGTAACGATCATTCTGCGTGTGAGTATTGCGCCTACGACAGTCAATGTCCCAGCGGGAGCTATTGCAGAGACGCCTGTTGCGTGTCGGATTGTTTTACCGATACTGAGTGCATGCACGGCTTTGTTTGCGGCAACCGCGGCCGTTGTATCAGCGAACCGGTGGCCGAGACCGCCTGTGCTTGTTCGTCTAAGCCGACAACGCCCAGAACGTTGTTCTTAGCCCTCCTCCTGGTCGGAGTCTGGATTGTCTTGCGAAGAAGATCCCAGGTCCGGCCCGTAAAATCTTAGCATGACTTGATAGAGCTCAGGGGTCAGACGTTTCATTTTCTCGGGTTTTTCAAAATAACTTTCGGTTGCCACCGCAAAAAACTCGGCCTCATTGGTTGCGCCGTACATACGCAGTACTTTTCGTTGCTTTTTATTTCTTTTTTGTAACGCCAGAAAATGCCTGCTCATGACTCGTACCCAGGGTCCATAGGCTGCGCCTGTTCGAAGCAGCGGCGTACCGTCGAAGACTCCGTCGGCCCGATCGAGTACATGCGCAAATTCATGGGCCCCGGTGGCTTCGCCATCGTAGGGATTTTGAATACCGTGCATCACAGCCGGCCAGGACAACACGACCGTGCCCCAGGCGTGAGCTTCACCATAAATGACGCCTTCTTGATCTGGATGAGTGTAGACGTAGGGATAAACGACTATTTCAGTCAGGCGATTGTAGTATTTGATTCCCAGGTTGAGAATCAAGCGACAAGCCGAAGCGGCGATGACTACCTTGACTTCGTCGGTAATCTCCATCCCCTGTGCGCCAATAAAGTGTTTCTCCCAGACAAAAATCTTGACCAGTGTGCAAAAACGCTCACGTTGCTCGTCGGAGTATGCCTGATAGAAAGGCACTTTTTCCTCGAGAATGGCGTACCACTGGCTGGGAAATTCCAGGCGTCTGTACTTTCTGCGCCGGATCGCTCTGAGAATGCCGAACATGCCATTAGCATAGCACTTCAATTCATCTTGACAAAAGAATCCAAGGCTCGACAAACAGCCGTTCCAGAGCATAGAAAGGAATGGTAACGACGGTCCCATCGCTGGAAAAGCCATACCTGGATATCTTGAGCCCAGCTGTCTGCTTTTTCTCATCCAGGAAGCGCCGCAGACTCTTCATGCCTCCCTGGGTTCCCTCCTTTACCTCGACCGGGAGGATCCTCTCTCCGTGTTCCAACAGGTAGTCCACCTCGGCCGAGCTCCCCCTGGATTCTCGATGCCAGTAAGTCAGGGGGCTCAACGGCCCGGCATCGAGCCAGGTAGCCAGTTCCTGGCCGACGAATTGCTCGGCAATGGCTCCCCGGTTGACGGATGAGATGTCAACAGTGGTCATCCATTTTTTCAAGTCGACATTCAACAGGCGCTGAGCCAGACCGGTATCGAAGAAGATCACCTTGAACCGATTAGAACGTATCCGCGCTGACAACGGAACCCCGTCCGCCGACGAGTGATAGACCTTGTGCACCAGGCCGGCCATTTCGAGCAATGTCAAAGCTTTTGAGATGGTCTTGCTCTTCACGGCCGGATCCACAGTGACGTACTTTAACTTCTGCCCCAACTGCAGTGGAACCGAGCGGAACACATTGACCAGGTGCTGGATACCCGATTCCCGGGAGTACTTGTGAAAATCGTCCAGGAACGACTGCAACAGATCCGACTGAATTTTCTGACAGGCAAGAATGTCGCCGGACGTAAAGAAACTCTCCAGCACGGCCGGCATTCCGCCGAGAAGCATGTAGGTACGGACATGATCCAGAAGCTTCTTGTGATGGATATCGAGAAGCGGCTCGTCCACGTCCTGACAGCGGATCCTCTCGGCCAGCACCGACTCACCGGCAGCCTCAAGGAACTCCGAGAAGCTCAAAGGATACAGGTTGAGATAACTGATCCGCCCAACCCCGGTAGGCACCTTGTCCAGCACCATATTCAACAACGACCCAGCCGCAACTAGGTGCAACTTGGGCATTTCCTCGGAGAAATACCTGACAGCCTTGATAGCCGATAGAGACTGCTGAACCTCGTCGAAAAAAACCAGCGTCTTCCCCGGAACAATCCGCTCCGCAGCAACCGCAGACAACTCGGACACAATCCTTCGGGGATCGAGCCCCCGTAAAAACACCTCATTAAGCTCAGGCTCCCGCTCGAAATTGAACTCGACATATCCCTCGAACCCCTTCCCAAACTCCCGCACCAACCAAGTCTTCCCTACCTGGCGTGCCCCTTTTATGACAAGCGGCTTCCTCTCCGGACTTGACTTCCATTTTTCCAAATATTTCAGCTTGTTCCTGTACATATATGAACTCCAAGAGCATCAACGGGCACTTTAGTCAAGGTAATAATATCTCTAACATGGATAAATATCAAGGTAATATCTTAGGTATTTGGGATCTTCTTCAAACCGGATCGCTCTGAGAATGTCGAACATGCCCCTAGCATAGCACCTCAGTTCATCTTGACAAACGCACTTGAGCCGCGCACCAATAAGGATATTGGTTTTATACTTCGTGAGGGTTTTCATGGCCGGTTTTTTTACAGCTTTTTTGTTGATCGTTGTCAGCCAGGCTGCCCCTGAAGCGATCCAGTTCAAGGAGTTGGAACCGGGCCTGGAGTTGGCTTTTGTAAGCGCCTCAAAAAAATCTTCGCACGCCGATTCAAAATTCACCTTGGTTCGCATCAACCCTAAGCATCAGCAATTGAAACTCTTGATGGTCTCCCAATTGGGCGGCCGGAAGCAGACAGCCCCGGCCTGGGCCAAGCAGCACGATCTAACCTTGGTGGTCAACGCCGGCATGTTCGAAGCCGAAGGCGATCAATCCAGAGCGACTTTCTTCATGAAAAATTTCGAGCATGTCAATAACCTGAAGCTGGCAGGCCAAAACGCCTTTTTAGCCTTCAACCCGAAAAACAAGGATCTGGCGGCTGTCCAAATCATCGATCGGCGTTGTCAAAACTTCGCTCAGCTCAGCAAACAGTACGAGACCCTGATCCAGGGCATCCGCATGGTCGATTGCCATCAGAAAAATACATGGAGCCTGCAACCCAAGAAGTGGAGCATGGTCGTCGTCGCCATGGACAAGCACGACCGGGTTATCTTCATTTTCAGCCGCTCTCCCTATCGCGTGCACAATTTCATCAAGATGCTCATGAAACTGCCGCTCGACATTCGCAACATGATGTACTTAGAAGGCGGCCCGGAGGCTTCTCTATTCCTGACATCCGGCGATACTAAGCTGGCAAAGTTCGGCAGCTATGAAACGGGTTTTTTTGAAAGTGACACTAACAAAAAATTCTGGCCGATACCCAATGTGATCGGGGTAGCCAGGCGCCAGCCGGGGCCGGATTGAAGAAAAGCATTGATATTGCTGCAGCCTTCGATAAATATGGCCCGGCCGTTTATCGTCGGGCCCGCTATCTGCTGGGCAATCATGCCGACGCCGAAGAAGCCACTCAGGAAGTTTTCATCCGGGCATATAAAAATGCCGGGTCTTTCGAGCAACGCTCAGATCTGTATACCTGGCTGAGCAGAATCACAACCAACTACTGTTTCAACCGGATCCGCGATCGGCGCAGGCGCCAGGAGCTATGGGAAGAAAATATGCCTCCTCATCCGGAATCCTTTGCGGCCACGCCGACTCCCGATGGTCTGATCTTGATGCGGCGTTTGCTGGCCGAAGCTGATGAAGAATGCGGTCGCGCGGCAATTTACGTTCTTATTGACGGCATGAGTCATGCAGAAGCTGCCGATATTCTCGGTGTGTCGAGGCGGACAGTCGGTAATTTGCTCGAGCGATTCAAGAACTGGGCAGCCGAATTCATCAATCTACCCCCGTCCAATAGGGGTGCCTGATGATCGGCGATTTTACCCAAAAGATATTCCCAGGTGTCAATCTAGCTGGAGGAACAAATGGATGATCTGAACCTGGTGAGTAAATTGGGCCGCAACCCGGACTGCCCTTCGGAGATCAATCTGGACCGTTTTCACTTCGGTGAGCTACCTGCCGAAGAAAACAATCGAATCAAGGAGCATCTGGCTACTTGTTTAGAGTGCCGCCAAAGACTGACCTTACGCGAAAAAGGGTTTGATGCCTTCACCGAACTCGACCGGCAGACCATGCGCCACAAGATCGAAGCAGCCTGCCGACCTGAGGAAAAATCCAGCCCGGGACTTCTGACTTTCAATTGGCTGAGATGGGAAATTGCCATCGCCGCAACTGCCGTCCTGATACTTTTTGTAACCATCGGCCTGGCTGTCTGGCATGAACCCGGCCAGGATCAGCTGCGCACCAAAGGTACCCTGCAGCTATCGATTTATCGTGAACACAAAGGCCGGGTTGAGCAAGTAGTCAATGGAGACGTTTTCAATCCCGGAGACCGGCTGCGCTTCGAAGTTGATCTGGTTCGGGCGGGTAATATCCTGATTGTCGGAGTCGAGCAATCGGGCCGGATGTATACCTTGTTTCCGACCGACGGGTCTAAGACTTCCAAATCGATTTCAAAAGGTCTTGGCCAAAAACTTCCCGGTGCAATTCGGTTAGACGACTCGCTGGGCGAAGAGTGGGTTCATCTGGTACACTGTCAACAACCATTTGAGGCTGCCCAACTCAAGATAACCGGCCCGGGAGGTATCGCAGCCCCCGCAGATTGCAGGGTACGTTCATTCAGGATACGAAAAGCAAAATGAGAAATGCATACTGCAGTTTTTTGCTAATCACTTGGCTAATCGCTTCTAGCGATGCGCTGGCCACAGATCTGTATATGGTTTCGGCCGGCAACAATCTGGGTCTGGCCGGCGAACCAGCCTTAAGGTATGCCGAGAAAGACGCCACCGAGATTGCCGCCATCATGCAACGTCTGGGTGGAGTTCCGGCTCAGAATACCGTCCTGGCTCTGGGCGAAGATTCAACTACTTTTCGCAAGGTCATTCTGGACATGAATGCCCGTATCCGGGCAACCAAAAAGGCCGTGGCACTTGATTCAGTCCTGATCGTTTATTTCTCGGGCCACGCGGACGCCAGCGGCCTGCATCTGGGCGACACAAGCCTGGTCTTTGACGAGATTAAAACCATCCTGGCCGGATCGCCGGCGGCTGTCCGCTTGCTAATCGTCGATTCGTGCCGCTCGGGTGGAGTGACGCGAGTCAAAGGCGCAACTGAGGCTGCAGAGTTCGAAATCAAATTGCACAACCGCCTCTCGGCCGAAGGCCTCGCCATCATCACTTCCAGCGCGGCCGGCGAGGACAGTTACGAGTCCGAGCAACTGCGGGCTTCGTTCTTTTCTCATCACCTGGCCAATGCGCTGCGCGGCGCAGCCGACAGTGATCGTGACGGCCGGGTAACTCTTGACGAAGCCTATCGCTATACCTATCAACAAACTCTTAGCTCGAGCGGCCGGACATTGAAGCTCCAGCACCCGACCTATCAATACGACATCAAGGGCAAAGGCGAGCTGATCCTGACCAGACTGGCCAATGATAAGAACCGTTCCGGCCGCCTGGTAATCGCCGAATCGGGCTTTTACCTGGTAATCGAAGACGACGAAAACGGCCCGGTTACCGCCGAGGTCTCGGTCGGCCCGGAAGGTACCAGTCTGGTACTACCGGCCGGCAACTACTTCATTCAAAAACGTTCTCAGACTCATTACCTGGAATACGAACTCGAATTGAAATCGGGACAGGAAGTCGAACTGAGCAAGGTCAGTCACGAGACCGTCGAATATGCCCGCCTGCTTCGAAAAGGCGGCGGTAATCGCAAGGTTGTCAACGGGGTCTATGTCCTGGGCGGCGCCCGGGGCGCCATGCTCAGCGGCCAATCGGTCAGCCCGCATCTGGTGCTGGGCACTTCTTTAGATCTTTCCTGGCTGAGTTTCGGGTTGCGGATCAGATTTTCGCGAGCAAACATTGAATCCCCCGACGGGCCGACTAGCATGATTCACTCAGAGTACGGGATTGGCCTGACCGCCCAACGCTTTATAGACTTCGAGCGGGTCAGTTTCTCGCTCGGGATCATGCTCGAAGTGGCATATCAGACTCAGGAGTTTTCGACTTCCGGCCAGGCGCCCTATCGCTATACCTGGAGCTTCGGCTTCGGCGGGTTGGTTGGTATGGAAATCGAGATCATCCCCGAGCTGACACTTCTAATCGAAGGCGGCCCGCTGACAAACGTCTTTCGCCGTAGCATAGTCGTTGCCGGTGCCGAAGTGGGTTCAAAAACTGCCAGCCCGTTCACCTGGTGGGCAGCCGGCGGGCTGGGCTGGAGGTTCTGATGCTCGGCCGACTGACAACCCTGTTGGCAATCCTGGCTTGTGGCTGCGGAAATCCACTGGCCGGCCATGAATATCTGGGCGAACCGCTGTTCAGTTTTAAAGGACAAGTAACTTCCTATTTGGGCAGCCAGGACAGTCAACATGAATTTCGTGTATCGCTGTTTTGGAGCCCGAGTGGCCAAACCAGAGTTGCGGCTGAAGATTTGGTAGAGCAAACTTCGGCCTCGGTTACGATCGAGTTCCCGTCTACTTTTGAAATAAATGTGTTTTATCCGCCTCAGGCAGCCCACCTGGTGGATGGTCAGCCAGCCTACGGCCTGGCCCTGATCCTGGTCTATGAAGACCGCGATGAAAACGGGCGCTTCACCAAAGATGCCCAGCCTTCGGAACTGGTCGGGGGAGCCAGGGATCATGTTCTGCTGTATGCCCCCCGCGCCCTGACCAGCGAGCAATCGCCGACCGGTCTGCCGGTCCCCAAAGGGTTCACCATCGTGCCGATCCCGCTCAACTGCAATGAGGAATTTAAACCGACTACCGGCGATCAGGACTGCGGTCCCGAACTGGGGGCCAGCTGTAAATCCGATTCAGAATGCGCCGGAGGCGAATGTCTGACAAGCCTGGGCAGCTTCGAAGTGCCGGGTGGCTATTGCTCACTCGAAGCAACCGAGCAAGGCTGCTCCCCGGCCGGCGGAACAGTTGCCCAAACAGGTGAAGCTTTCTGGTTGAAAAGCTGTGTCAGCAATCAGGACTGTCTGCGGCCCGGATACGCCTGTATTGATCTTGATTACCGACTCGAGTACTCCTGTAAAGCCTGTTGGCCCTACCAGGCCACGCCCCCCTACAACACCTACTGCTCGGTCTACCAGAACTGGTATGCCGATCCGGAGTGCGGCGAAAAATTGGGCCGTTCCTGCCAGCAAGATTCCGATTGTGCAAACGTGTTCGACGATGGAAACTGCCTGCATCAACTGGCCGGGGAAGACTTCAGTGATGGATACTGCACCCATGCCGATACTTCGTTTGGCTGCATGCCACAAACAGCCACCTACCTGATTGTCTATACCAGCTACTGGTTCAAACAATGCGAATCGCGCGACGATTGCCGCAAGGACGAAGATTACACATGTGACCCGGTCTACCGGATATGCCTGCCGCAGTTCCCCATGGAGTTGGAGATTTTCCCCACCTTCCGGGTGGAAAAACACGTCGAAGACCTTTGTTTCTAGTTTTTTCCTAACGACCTGCCCGATTGCTTAGCTTACGTGTCTATCTGTGTATGCAACGCCTAAATACGCCAGAATCAACAGAAACCGATGAATGCGACGAAATGAAATGGAAAGGGAGGAACCCATGAAACTGCTATCCAAGATTGGGCTGGTCATGCTCGGACTAGTCTGGACTTCAATGGCCCAGGCCGAACAGTTCGATATCCAGGTTACTATTCCGGCTGTCCAAGAATACAAGGACAGTCAGGGCTACAGTCATGTCCGCATCAAGGGCTATTTGAATCAGGCCCAGCCGGGTTCCCCGGCCCTGCCCTCTAAAGTGGTTCAGGTTTTGCTGCCCCCCGGGCACAGGGTCGTTTCAGTCAACGTTTTGCCGACCGAGCTAGTCCAAATGTCGGGAACTCATATTGTGTTTCCCGCTCAAAAGTTATACCCGCCCTCCCATCAGGGACCGCGACCATTCACTGCCCCCGATCCGGCAATCTACTCTAGCAGGGCCAGCTATCCTGCAAAGATCGGTCAAGCGCAGAGTCTGCAATTCAAACGCGGATTCGAAATATTGCCGGTCAAGCTAAGACCGGTAGTCTTCGCACCGCACTCCGGCAGGCTTGCTTACGCCCCGGCCCTGCAAATTACGATCGTGACCGAGCTCGAAGCCGAGCAGTCAGGCATCCCCGGCAGTCTGATCAAGAACTTCCGGGCTCGTTTTCGCGGGCTCGAGCGTGATAACGCGGCTATCCGGCGCCTGGTTGTCAACCCGGCAGTCATTGAGGATTATCCATTCGTGAAAAAACCGCTGCTCGACGACGACTACCGCTACGTAATCGTCACCAGCCAGGCTCTTGCCGAGTGCAAGGGCGACTATACTCTTGAAACCCTGACGACCGAGAAGAACTCACGCGGAATTTCTACTTTGATAAAAACCATGGCCGAGATTCGCAGCGGCTATGAAGGCAATGACGACGCTGAGAAAGTACGTAACTTCATCCGCGACATGTACGAAAACCACGCCACCGATTATGTTTTGTTGGCCGGGGATGCCGATCTGGAAGAAGTCGGCGGCGAAACCGAGGCGGTTATCGTGCCGGTCAGGGGGCTATGGGGGAACATTGAATACGGTGGTGATGAATTGAACCTGCCGTCGGATCTGTACTATGCCTGCCTAGACGGCACTTTCAACGCCGACCTGGATGACGTCTTCGGCGAAGAAACAGATGAGCCCGATTTACTGGCCGAGGTTTTAGTCGGCCGCGTACCGGCCGATAGTTGCACCGAGATTTCCAATTTCGTGCGCAAGACCCTGGCCTACCAAAATTCAAGATCCGCCAATTACATCAAGAATGTCTGGCTGGCCGGTGAATGGCTCGCCCCGGAAGCTTATGGGGCTCACTACATGGAGCCGCTGCGGACCGGCACCTGGGACGGCGGCCGCTTCCTGGCCGGCTTTGCCGAAAACCCGTTTTTCGAAGTCAGCACATTGTACGATGCGGGTGTCTGCGAAAAAGACTGCTGGGGCACCCAAGAAATCCTGGATGTCATGAACGGCCCGCTACATATCCTGCACCACGTCGGCCACTCTTATACCAACTACAATATGCGCGTGACCTGTGATGATATCGACGCCGGAATGAACAACAGCGACTACTTCTTTCAGTACACCGGCGGCTGCTATCCAGGATCCTTTGACAACCGATTCGATCCGCTCAACGGTGAAAATGAAGTCAGCCCGCAAGACTCGTTTGTCGAGCACCTGCTGCTGGGCGAGCACGGGGCCTTCGCTTCGATTCAGTTCACCCGCTACGGGGTCGGTGAAACACTGCCGAGATATTTCTGGAACGCCGCTTTCGGAAAAGGCCTGAAGAGACTTTCTGAAATGCACGCCTATTCTCGCGAACAAGTCGCCGGTTGGGTGGACGATCGCTACATCCGCTGGCAGGTCTACTCGCTGAACCTGTTCGGCGACCCCGAGGTTTCACTGCACATGAGCAACAGCAGCCAGCCCGTGCTGGGTGTTCCCAGCTGGACTCCATATTTCCTGGGAGTCGAGGGCGAAGATAACCCGGCCGACCAGGTCATCGCAATCCGCAACGATGGCGGCGGTGAACTGGAATGGACAATCAGCTCCAACCAGGCCTGGCTGACAGCCAGCCCGGCAACCGGCACGGCCCCCGGCGAAATCAGTCTGTCGGTTGACACTTCCGGGCTCGAAAAGGGCCAGCACAGCGCCAAGCTAACCGTCACGACCGCCGATGCTGACAACTCGCCCAAATATATCGAAGTCTATTTGCTGGTTGACAGCGTTCCCAAGATAACGGCTCCGCATACTCCGACTTCTCCAATCGTTGACGGAAGCGTGCCCGGCTCAGAATACGAGGGCGCCGGTTTTCTCGACGTCGGCTTCGTTGCGGCCGGGTTATCGACCGCGCGCTTGACTCACGATGATCAGAAATTGTATCTGGCCCTGCTACTCGGCGACGATCACGACATCGACGAGGGAGACGTCCTGAACGTCTACATTGATGCCAATAACGACAACCACTGGCCTCAGTTGCCTGGCGACGAAGGTGTCTACTATGTGGCAGACGACGGTTCGGTCTACTTCATTCCGGTCTTCGATGACGGCAGTGGCGCCCAGTACGGCGACTTCAGTGAAGACGTCCCTGAAGTCGAAGTGGCCTTCGGCTACGAAATGGGAATGCGCATCGTCGAAATCAGTTTCGACCTGACCAGCGGCCGACTTGCGCTTCAGGCCGGCGAATCAATCGGTTTGGGTTTGCTCTATTGGGATCAGACTCCCACCGACTATTCCTTCATCGCCGCCTGGCCAAGTATCGTGGCCTCAGTCGGGGGAACTTATTGTAACTTCCTGGGCGACGTTGAGCTCGGCCTGGAAGCCGACCGACTCTTCATTCTGCCGGATGAGTTGAATTTCGCAGCCGAGGCCGGCACCCAGCCGACCGCCGCCAGCAACCTTGATATCCAGGTGACGACTGCAAGCGAGCTTGATTTCACTTTACAAACTTCAGCCGACTGGATCATCTTGTCAGAAACAAGCGGGACGACTCCGGGCTCGATTCAAGTTCGAGCCGATCCGAGTGCCCTGGACTCGGGAACCTATAGCGGAGTAATCACCGTAATCGCCCCGGGCGCCAAAAACTCACCGCTGACAATTGATATTTTCTTCGAGGTGGCCGAACCGGCCCCGCTGTTTGCCATCTCCCCGGCAGCCCTGTCTTTCGAAATGACGGCCGGCCAGGCCTTGCCCGATCCGCAATCACTCAGCATCGAAAACCAGGGCGGCGGTCAACTCAACTGGACGGCAACCCCATCGGGCGACTGGTTCGAGGTCTCGAGCTTGTCGGGAACAGCCGGGGACTCCCTGACCGTCAGCCCCAAGGATATGCAGCTGGCGGCCGGTCAGTACTCGGGTATAATTCTGCTCACCGCCGATGGGGCCGAGGCATTAGTTGTAAACCTTACCCTGAAAGTCTTGGCCGGCAATCCCAATCCGGATGATGAGCCCAAGGGATGCAGCTGTGCCACTCAAACGAATCGTCCGGCCGGGTATCTACTGCTTGTGTTGATTTTCGGACTGGCAGCAATCAGGCGCCGGGCCTGAGCAATAACCCCCAGACTTCTTTCCTCTGGAAATCTTTTGCAAAATGCCGTCCAATAGGGACGATGAAGAAGCCTTGTTCAAAATGGCTGGCGTTTTTACTAACTGCTTTACTTCCTCTGATTGCACAGGCTGAATCGAAATCCGTTGAACCCAAGAACCTGAGTTTGAAAATCATCAGCAAGGTCCCCGCCTGGGATAGTGTTGTTTATGGCAATCAGATCATAACTCTGGACGAGGACTTCCTGCATATTTCTGCAACCAGCCTGACTTCGGGAAAACGCCTGTGGAAAAGAAAGTTTCAGAAAAAGGCTATCGGAATTCATCGGTTGTACCTGGCAGGAAAGAGACTTTTTGTCTACGCCGGCAATCAACTTTATACTTTCAATGCCCGCTCGGGAAAAAGAGTTGCAGTCTACGACGTTCCTTCTCAACAGGGAAGGAACAACCCCGGTGGCTGCTACCTGGATACTCAAGCCGCCACCTGTGCGATCAACTGCGATTGCCAGTTCCAGTTTTGTTCATGTGCCGACGGGGCGGTCCTGGGCCCGAAATATTCGCTGAGCTACACCTGCATGGAAGACGATACCTTTGGACCCTCGTCGGGTTGCTTCGGGCCGCAGGGGCAGCCCCTGGGACAGGCCGGCGAGCTATGGCTGGCCACGGTAGAGAACCCCAAAAGCGACGAGCGGCACGGGTTTGCCGGGCCCCAGATGGTTGTGGCTGTCAACCCCAGGAGCGGCCAGGAAGTCTGGCGATCTCAGGAGGCCGTCCTCAGCTATTGGGTACGCGATTTGAGCGGTATTAGTTCCGATGGCCGGGTCTGCTGGTTAGGGAATTTAGACGGGGCACTAAAAGTTTTCGCCTGCCAAACCGGGCAGCTGCTCTGGCAGCAAAAAAGCAGCGGCCCAAAATCCAGCGGCGACACACTGCCAACCCTGGTAGCCTGGGTTGAAAAACCGAAGGGTCTTTATGTTATTCGTCCGGGTCAAGCCGGACTGTATGCCGCCGACACAGGCCAAGCCCGCTGGGAAATCAAACTCGATGCCAAGAACTATACTCTGCCACGCGGTGTAAGCCTTTCGCTTGTCGAAGAGAGAAGAAAAGACCCCGCCTGGAAAGTCGGCTATTCGCATATCTGCGGACCACTTGAATTTGCACTGTTAGACCCGGCCAGCGGCAAAGTACAAAAAAGCATTAAAATCGAGGGTCAGACCTGCCTTTTGAGTGACCGCCAGGGCGGCTTGTTCTCGGTTGGTAACAAACTTATTTCATATTCGGACAAGCTCGAGATCACCTGGCAAATGGACTGGCTTGGAAAGAACATAGTCGCCACAGGCGCTAAGCTTCTGGTCGCCAACGACGGCAAGGAACTGACCATCGTCGATCGACTCAAGCGGCGCGTTTATGCAAACTTCAAGGGTAGCTTCAGCGTGCTCGAAGTCAAGGCGAACCGGCTAGTCGTATTCAAACACAATAAAACCGGGCAAGGCGAAGTCTGGCTTATCAAGACCGACAAATCTGACTGAGGTGTAGCTATTATGTCTAAACGTTTTGATCGCAGAAAGTTTCTCAAGAGTTCAGCAGCCAGCGCA
>JAFDKH010000353.1 GCA_019307065.1 Deltaproteobacteria bacterium | reverse complement strand
CAATTCGATCCTGGCCCGCTCGGAACGGCAGGTAAACTTCCAGGCGTTGGAAAGGAGGTTTTCGAGGGCCTGGCCAAGCAGGCGCAGGTCACCCCTGGCAAACAGATCATCGGCAATGACAATCTTCACGTCCCGCCCGGGCTCAGCCTCTCTAAGGCGGGCTACGATCTCTTGGGCCAGCTCGCTCAGGTTCACGCGCTCGATGCGCATCTCGGCGCGGGTCAAACGAGACAGCGCGAGCAGGTCGTCGATCAGCCGGGCCATGCGCCGAACCTCGCTCGCTACGCGTTGCAGGTAGTCTTTTTCCTGCTCGTCAAGCTTGTCTGGGCAGTCCTCCAGCAAGGCCTGGCTGAAACCCTCAATGGCGCGCAACGGCGCGCGCAGATCGTGCGAGACTGAGTAGGCGAAGGCTTCGAGTTCCTTGTTGACCGCCGTGAGTTGCTCGCGGTTCCTGTGCAATTCGACCTTCTGGGCGTGCAGCTCAATGAAGACCTTTACCTTGGAGACCAGGATGGCCGGGTTGTAGGGCTTGACGATGTAGTCCACCGCCCCTGACTCGTAGCCCTTGAATATCTGCTTATCTTCCGGGGAGGTCGCAGTCAGGAAGATGATGGGCAGGTTCCAGGTTTTCGGATCGGCTCGCAATAGCTCGGCCAGCTCGTACCCGTCCATATTAGGCATCTGCACATCGAAGATGGCCAAAGCGAAGTCGTCGTTCAAGACGGCTTTGAGCGCTTCGTTGCCGCTCTGGGCTTTGATCAACTCGGCGTCGGTCACTTTGAGTACCTTCTCGAGCGTACAGAGGTTTTCGGCCTTGTCGTCCACAATCAAAACCTTTTGTTTGTCACTCATCTTCTGTGCTCCGTGTTCCAAACTCTTTTAGTAGCTCACCAATCTTTTCGATTGTTAAAACCATGTCGACAGCGCCTGTGTCGATGGCCGCCAGCGGCATTTCGGGATACTCGGCCGTCTTGGGATCCTGGGCGATGGTCAGGCCGCCGTGCTCTTTGATCTGTCGTAATCCTTGAGCGCCGTCGTTGTTCGCGCCGGTCAGAATGACCCCGACCAGAGCGGGCGCCCACGCATAAACGGCGCTTTCGAAAAGCACGTCGATCGAGGGTCTGGCCCAGTTGACCTTATCGTCCATCGATAACGCCAGGCTGCCGCCGCGCTCGACCAGCAAGTGATAGTTGGGCGGTGCGAAGTAGACGCAGCCCGGCCGGACCTCCTCTTTGTCGACTGCATCCTTGACAGTCAGCGCGCAGGAGCGAGCGAGCGTGTCTGACATGGATTCGACCTGTTCCGGATGCAGGTGCTGGACAACGAGCATCGGCAAGGAGAAGTTGCCGGGCAGGAGTGAAAACAGCTCCGTCAAGGTGGTAAGCCCCCCGGCTGACACACCCACCACGACAGCCTTGTATTCATGCCGGCTCATTTGGCTCATGCCTCAGATCTCCCGGGCAGCTTCTTGAAGATCCTGCCCTTTTCGTCCACGGTAGCGAAATCGTCGACCACACCCGTGAACCTGAGGCTCTCCTTGTCGCCGAGGCAGAGGAACCCTCCGGTTGCCAAGCTGGCCGAGAAAAGCTTTAGCGCGCGATTCTGGAGCGCCCGGTCGAAGTAGATCAGCACATTGCGGCAGACGATCAAGTGCATCTCGCCGAACACCTCGTCGGTCACCAGGTTGTAGTTGGCAAAGGTGATGTTCTTCTTGAGCGACTGGTTAACAGCCATGGAATCGTAGTCGGCCTGGTAGTACTTGGAGAACGAATCCTTGCCGCCGGCCTGCTGGTAGGTCTTGGTGTACTTCTTGGCCAGATCGAGCGGGTAGATGCCTTCCTTTGCTTTAGCCAGGGCGGTGTCGTTGAAGTCGGTGGCGAAGATGGTCGCCCGGTCGTAGAGCCCCTCTTCTTTGAACACGATCGCCAGCGAGTAGACCTCTTCGACCGTGGCGCAGCCCACGTGCCAGATCTTGGTGAACGGGTAGGTTTTCAGCAGCGGAACAACGTTCTTCCTGATGCTCAGATAGACGTGCGGGTCGCGGAACATCTCGGTAACCGTGATGGAGAAAGCCTGGGCCAGCCCCTCGAAGAAGGCCTCGTCGCGAAGCAGCTTCGGGATCATTTCCGAGATGCTGTGACAACCGGATTTTATCAAGAACTGCCTGGCCCGTCGCGAGATTGATGCCCGGGCATAGGACCGAAAGTCATACCCATAGCGGTAAAAGACGGCATCGAGCAGCAGCTCGATCTCGAGGTTCTCGATCTCGGTTTCTCTCATCATCCGTTTCTCACATTACATCAGCGGTACAGCCATACCCGCATCATCGAGAGCAGGCGGTTCACTTCTACAGGCTTGGGCAGGTAGTCGTTCACGCCCGCGGCAAAGCATTTCTCCCGATCGCGCTTCATCGCTTTGGCGGTCAGCGCGATGATCGGCAAGTTCTCGAGGGCCTTTTGCTCCCTTATCCTACTTGTGGTCTCGTAGCCGTCCATCTCCGGCATCATGATGTCCATCAGCACGATGTCGATGCCGGGCTCGCTTTTCAGAATCTCAAGCGCCTTGCGGCCGTTTTCGGCCTTGTGCACCTTGAGCCCCTTCTTGGTCAGCACAGCGGATAGGGCGAA
Organism: Deltaproteobacteria bacterium; assembly: GCA_019307065.1. Classification (GTDB taxonomy): domain Bacteria; phylum Myxococcota; class B64-G9; order B64-G9; family B64-G9; genus JAFDKH01. Next base: position 1,188 of record JAFDKH010000353.1, on the reverse strand, counting down.
CACATTGCGCATATCGTCGTCCACCACCAGCACCTGCTTGTCTTCGAACATGCGATCCCGATCGTGCAGATCGGTGATCATCTTGCGCTTCTTCTCCGGCATGGCGTCCACCAGGCGGTGCAGGAACAAGGAGGCCTCGTCCAGCAAGCGCTCGTCGGATTGGACGCCCTTGATGATGATCGACTCGGTGTACTCACGAAGCCGCGCCTCCTGCTCGCGGGTGAGATCCCGGCCGGTGTAGATCACAACCGGGGGCACGATCACATCCTCGTCGGCCTTGAGCTTCTTGAGCAGTTCGAAACCGGTCATGTCGGGCAGGCCCAGATCGAGGATCATGCAATCGTACTTGCCGGCTCTGAGCAGAGCGAGGGCCTCTTGGCCGGTGGCCGCCTCCTGGGCCTCGACGTCGCCGTTGCCGATCAGCTTGATGACGCTCCTGCGCAGTTTCTCGTCGTCCTCCACCACCAGAAGCTTCTTGACTCCCTTGCTGAACATCTCTTCCAACTTGGAAAACGCCGCCTCCAGATCTTCTTTTTTGGCCGGTTTTGTCAGATGGCCGATGGCTCCTTTGCGAAAGGCGTCGACGGTGGACTCCTCGACCGACATGATGTGTACGGGAATGTGCCTGGTTTTTGGATCACCCTTGAGTGCGTCCAGAACGGCCCAACCATCGATGCCTGGAAGCTTGAGGTCGAGTATGACGGCCTGGGGCGCGAACCGCTCGGCTAGTTCGAGGCCGCCCTCGCCGGTGGCCGAGGCCAGACACTTGAATCCCTTGTCGTGGCACTGTTTCTTTAGCAACTGAGCAAATTTCGGATCGTCTTCGATGACCAAAATGGTCTTGTCGCTCTTGTCTAAGCTGTTGCGATCATCGGGGATCTCTTCTGCGGCCGGAGCCTTCCTTTTGGTTCTTGTGTCCTTCATCGCCTTCTGATCCGCCGTTTCGGGCATTGCCCTTAGCGGAAGATAGACTGTGAAAGTCGACCCCTTACCAGGTTCGCTTGCGAGCTTTATCTCCCCACCCAAAAGCCGGGCCAACTCCCTGGAGATGGAGCGCCCCAAGCCCGTGCCGGCGTGCATCCTGGTGGCGGTTCCGTCTACCTGCTGGAAAGCATCGAAGATCTCTTGCTGTTTATCGAACGGGATGCCGATCCCGGTGTCCTTGACCGCGATGGCAAAGGCAGCTGT
>JAFDKH010000352.1 GCA_019307065.1 Deltaproteobacteria bacterium | reverse complement strand
AGCCAACCCGAGGCAAGGTCACGATAGACGGGATTGACATTCAAGCAGATCCGATCCGGGCCAAACAGATAATCGGCTATATTCCCGATCGACCGTTTCTGTACGAAAAACTGAGCGGGCGCGAGTTTTTGGCGTTTACGGCAGGCATCTACGCAATGGACCCCGACCTGGGCAAGAGCCGCGCAGACGAATTGCTGCAGTTGTTTGATTTGCAGCCCTGGGCCAACGAACTTATTGAAAGCTATTCTCATGGAATGAAGCAGCGCTTGGTAATGTCGGCCGCCCTAATTCATCGGCCCAAAGTGGTTGTCGTCGATGAGCCGATGGTAGGACTGGATCCCCGTGGAGCGGAATTGGTCAAGAAAATATTCAGAAATATCTGCGCATCCGGCCGGGGCACGGTGTTTTTGTCGACCCATACTCTCGAGGTTGCCGAAGAACTCTGTGATCGAGTGGCCATCCTTCAAAAAGGTCAGGTGATTGCCCAGGGCACCATGGACGAGATTCGTAAGCAAGTCGGGGACGATGGCTCGGGTCGCTTGCATGAACTCTTTCTGCGCTTGACCGGCGGAGTCGATGTGTCCAAGTCGCTGGAAGGGTTTAGTCCTTGATATCGGCGCTGCAAACCTTCTGGTTGCTGTTAGGTCCCAAAGCGCGCGGTTTACTGCGTCCAAGCCTGGCTCAAGAAAAACGGAACACTCTCCGGCTCGTTTTTTTTGGTTGTATTGGGCTGGTCTGTGCCGCGGGCGTCTATCTCGTTTCTGCCTGGTTCTTGCGGCAATGCATGTCGGTCGAGTTAATCGGCGTTCTGATTCCCAGGAAACTGATGTCGTTGGTTCTGCTCATTCTGCTTTCAATATTAATGATTTCTACGACGATTAGCTCCTTCTCGGTCTTTTTTCTGTCGGACGATTTGAGTTTATTGTTCAGCGCGCCGATACCTCTCGGGCCGCTATTCTTTGCCCGGTTTCTCGAGATGATGTTGCACTCGTCGTGGATGGTGCTATTTTTTGGGCTGCCAGTCTTCCTGGCCTATGGGGATGTCTACAATGCTCCAGTTATTTACTATCTTGGAGTAGCCCTGCTCTTTCCGGCCCTGATCTTGATTCCCGGGGCTCTGGGAGCCATCCTGGCGGCGGTCCTTACTAGTATTTTCTCTGCCCGGCGTTCACGAGATTTATTGATTGTATTGGTTGTTACTGGATTTGTTTTTTTATATCTACTATTCAGGGCAATGAAGCCGGAGCAGCTGCTCGAGCAGGAATCTTTCGGGAGCATGCTCGAGTTTCTGGACATGTTCAAAGCCCAGCAGGCTAATTACCTGCCGACCGTCTGGATGACGAATGCCTTGTTTCCTCTCCTGGAAAGCAAGCCGACCCCGGTTGCAATCCCGATCATGGCCCTGTGGACTACGGCTGCAGCCCTGGCGGTCATTAGCGGCTGGATCGGAACGGCTATTTATCGAACTGGTTTCACCCGCGCCCAGGAGGGTAGAGTTCGTTGGACGACCGGCAGCAGTACATTCAAGGATCGGGGCAGGCTGCTCGGCCGTTGGCTTGATTGGGTCGGCCGGTCTCTGGGAGGGCTGACCGGTCCCTTGCTGGTCAAGGACTTCAGGGTTTTTTTGCGTGATACCAGTCAATGGATTCAATTGATGCTTTTAGGCGCATTGGCGGCTGTTTACATTCTCAATTTCGTCTATCTTCGAGCAGCAAATTTTAGTTGGTTTGTGCTCTATACTGTCAATCATGTACTCATGGGTCTGGTTATTTCAGGTATTGCGGTTCGGTTTGTGTTTCCGGCGGTCAGTCTCGAGGGTCGCGCATTCTGGATAGTCCGAACCGCTCCAGTCAGAACCAGGGACTTCTTGCACAGTAAGTTATTAATTCATTTATTTCCTCTGGCATCTTTGGGGGTTTTGCTTTCGGTCTTGTCCTGTACGGTGATTGGCGTACCGCTTGTGTTCACAAGTCTGTCGGTGTTTCTGGTATTGGCTATGGCGCTAGGTGTCTGCGCTCTCGGGATTGGGATCGGGGCACTCCATCCACGGTTTACGGTTGAAAACCCGGCTAAAATTCCAACTGGTATCGGCGGAGTGATCTATATGATCACCTCCATGGCCTTCGTCATGCTGTTTCTTCTGGCAAGCGTATATCCGACTTTTGTCCTCTATCAGGTACCGCGCCGATTGGACAACCCGGTCGGCCATCTCGACTGGCTGGTCATGTCTCTGATTGCGCTGGTTATCCTGGCCCTGGCAGCTGCCTGGCTGCCGATGTACCTGGGCCGCCGGAAACTGGACCGACTCGAGGATTGATTCGCGACGAGTCATATCGTTGGAAGGCACGAGAACTCAGAAGGCTAAAGAAGACCTCCAGGCGACCTTTTTCGATCATGTTCTTGAGATCTTTTACGAGGTCCCATAGTCAGGTTTTATCTTAATAAAATTTATCATAACAATAAGATACGCAGATTTCCTCGATTCGCTCAAGCTTTTTTTCGCGATTCTCGCGCCGCGAAAATAATTACTCGAAACTCGTTGTGTAAGGGATCATAATTGCGCCCCTTGTAAGGCGGACATCCCTAAAATGTTTATAACCCCGGGAAACCATTCGGCTGGCACTTCACGCCGGATTTTCAATCAGATACTTTTTTACACCCTTGAAGACTCCGGCTTCGGGAATTTCCTTTGTTTCTACATGTAACCTTTTAATTTCAGAGTATCCTTTCTTTTGGTGGTTTGCCTTCTCGCAAAACAACGGAAGGCGAAACACAAAAAGAAAGCGAAGCATGCGTATTGAATGCCAGGCATGAACGGCAGGGGACGTGACGGTGGTTTTTATAACCGGCGCGATCCTTGCGAGTTAGTTCTCCCTGGGGCGGTCTTTTTGCGGGCTACTCGGGGTTCATCAAGGCCAGAAAAGGCCCGGCGCAACTTGCTGCAATCAGAAACTAAAAGGTAAAACCGGGTTGCATCGGGCCGCTTAGGGCTACATGGTCTGGTAGCAGCGGTACTTTATAGGCACTGCTATGAAAAATGCTTGATCAAAAAACCCTTGCTGCGGCGACTTCGATGAAGCTATTATTTGGCTATCGATGTTATCTTTGCAAAGCATATTGGGTTGTCGAAGGAGGTTACTTTTGAAATGGGGAATTCCAGATTAATAACGATTATTTTATTATTTACCTTAGGAAGTGGATGCGGCGCGAACCGCGGTACAAGTCGCGAAGGCGAGTCTTGTTCCAAACGTGACGACTGTATCGAGGGTCTAACCTGTATTAATTTAGTCTGTGTGCCGGAATCGAACATTGGAAAATGCCAAAGGAATCCGTATGTTTGTTCTCCGTCCTGCGGGACTGGACAGGTATGCTGCAATTTTACTTGCACTATATTAGAAATGTGCGAGCCAGAATGTGGGCTATCCCAAGTCTGCGATGTTTGTGAAAAAGCTTGTATAACATTACCTAGAGAATGCAATCCTTCCTGCACGATGGACGAGTATTGTAGTGACGGTACTTGTAAAGAACTTCCGGTTTGTAGCCCACCCTGTAATGCAGATGAATTTTGTGTACCCAGCTAGAAGTGATGCCGCCTACCCGGGGCCTTTGACGATCTGAATGGATTCCGTCTCGTCCCGCAAAAACCACAGATAAAAACGCCGCTACCTGCGCAAAACGCGCGCAAAACGCAAAACGGGGACGGTCTCAGGTAATGATTCGTGAGAAGTAAGGGTCTTTTTCAGGCAGCAACAAAAGACAAGTGGATAAATCGGTTTGATTTTGAGCGATATTGTCCTGATTTTGCTGGTAGGCACCTGAACTT
>JAFDKH010000351.1 GCA_019307065.1 Deltaproteobacteria bacterium | reverse complement strand
GATGATCTACTCCGAGCCCAAGATCTTTGCCCAGGAGGGCTGGCACTACAGCCTGGAGAAGAAAGAGGGCGAGTTGAAATACAACGGGATCGTCTACAATGAGATGAAGGGCGCTTTTTCTTCACCTTCTATGGTACTCGACTACATCGTCAGCAAGAATCTGTTTCCGGACACCATTTACGGGTACTCTTCAGGCGGGTATCCGGACAAGATTCCCGAACTGACCTATAAGACCTTCTTGGATTTCCACCGCAAGTACTATCTTGCCGGCAACAGCTACATCACCCTCTACGGCGACGGAGATACCCTCGAGGAACTCAAGTTCATCGACGCCAATTATCTGTCCAAGTACAAGAGATCCAAGCACGCTATTAGCATAGCCCTGCAGAAACCCTTCAAGCAGCTAAAAAAGGTGGCCGGCGAATACCCGGTCGCCAGTTCAGAAAGCGTCAAAGACAAAACCTACCTGTCTCTGGATTTCGTAGCCGGCGGCGGGGCCCAGCCCGAGTTGACCATGTCCTTGGAGATCCTGACCGAGGTGCTGGTCGATCTGCCGGCCTCCCCGGTTCGCAAGGCGCTGCTTGCGGCAGGCATTGGCAAGGATGTCTATGCGACCTACGACAATATAAAGCAGGGAGTCTTTTCGATCGTGGCCAAGAACGCCAATCCCGAAGACCAGGACAAGTTCCAACAAGTGGTTTTCGATACGCTCAAGCGGGTAGTCAAGCAAGGCCTCAACAAGAAAGACATCGAGGGGGTCATCAACCGGACCGAGTTCGTCATGCGCGAGGCTGACTACGGCGGGTTTCCCGAGGGTCTGGTTTATGGTTACTTGTCGCAGCGCAGCTGGATGTTCGCCGACGACCCGATTAGGACTCTGGAGTACGAAAAGAGCCTCGAGAAAGTACGTGAGGCACTGACGTCTAATTACTTAGAAGGCCTGATCGAAAAGCACCTGCTGAACAATCCCCACGCTTTGCTGACGATGGTCAAGCCCAAGCCCGGCCTGGAGGACGAATACGCCAAGAAGCTCAAAGACAAGCTTCAAAAGATCAAGGCCTCTTTTTCCGACGCCAAGCTCGACGAGCTGGTCAAGCAGACCAAGGCGCTCAAGGAGTACCAGGCCAGAGAGGACAAGCCCGAGGATCTGGCCAAGATTCCGATGCTCTCGCTCGAGGATCTGGACACCCAGGAGGAAAAGCTCGAGCTGACCGAGCGCGAGGTAGCCGGCACCAAAGTCCTGTTCGTTGAGCAGCCCACCAACGGGATCATCTACCTGCAGCTTCTGTTTGACGCCCGGACCATACCCCAGGAGTTGATTCCACACGCCAAGCTGCTGGCCGGGCTGCTGGCCAAGCTGGATACTGCCGAATACAGCTACGGAGAGCTCAACACCGAACTCAACATCCACACCGGCGGCCTGGGTTTCGGCCTGCAGTCTTACCTGGACGTCAAGGACGGCAAGGCTTACTACCCGAAATTATCGGCCGGCGCCAAGGTACTCACCCCCAAGTTCGAAAAGCTGATGCAGTTGACCGGCGAGATCATCACCCGCACCCGCTTGGGCAGCCTGAAACGCTTAAAAGAAGTCATCAACGAACGCAACTCCGGGTTGCAGTCAGTGGCCCGCCGGAGTGGTGTGATGCTGGCCATTTCCAGGCTGGCCTCCTATCTCTCCCAGGTCGGACGCTTCGACGAACTGACCGGCGGGTTGACTCATATTCGGTTCATATCCCAGCTGGTCAAGGACTTCGACAAGAACCCAACAAACCTGATCGCCGACCTGCAAATGGTTGCCGAACTCTTGTTCAACAAGCACAACCTGATCATCGGGGTGACCTGCTCGGCTGAGGATTACAAAGTGTTCGAAAAGAACATTCCAAAACTGCTCGGTCGACTAGGCGACAAGCAACTCGAACCGCAGAAGTACGCCTTCGCCCAGGAAAAGAAAAACGAGGGTCTGCTTTCATCCTCACAAGTGCAGTACGTAATCAAGGGCTCCAACTTCCGCGACCTGGGGCATAAATACAGCGGCAGCCTGAGCGTGCTCAGGCAAATTCTCAGCAGGGATTATCTGACCCAGAAGATCCGGGTCCAGGGGGGCGCCTACGGGGCCTGGTCGGTGTTCGGCCGCTCCGGGTTTTCCTACCTGGCTTCCTATCGGGATCCGCACCTGGAAAAGACCCTCAAGACTTACGACAGCGCGGTCGACTACCTGAAAAAGTTCGAAGTCAGCGAGACCGAGATGACCCGTTACATCATCGGCACCATCGCCCTGAGAGACCGGCCCAAGACTCCCGCCCAAAAAGGGCGCTCGGCCATTGCCTACTACCTGAGCAATATCAATCAGGCCGACCGCCAGAAGTCCCGCGACGAGATCCTGGCCACCCGCCAGGCTGACATCCAAGCTCTTTCAAAAATGCTGGACGACATCTTGAAAAAGAGCGTGATCTGCGTCTACGGCAACGAAAAAAAGCTCAAGGAAAACCAGAAGTATTTCGACGGCCTGGTGAATGTCATCGATTGATCGCCTGATTCATTGATCAAGCTCTAGGGCAATGGGAGTGCTTTTATGAAAAGTCAGCTAATGTGTCTGCTAGCTACGCTTGCAGCTTTTTTCGGGCTTGGCGGTTGCAGTGGAGAAAAACACCCGGGCGCCGAGTTGCTTACGCAAGTCATCGAAGAAGAGATCAAGGCCTACCAGGCAGCTAAGCTTGATTGCCCGGCGGCAGAAGCCAAGCTGAAAGCTTTCTACAGCGACTCAGCCTGGCACAAGCGTGCCGCCCAGGCTTCGGTTACCGTGATCCAGAACAACTTCACTAAAAAAAAGGAATTCAGAAATGCTTCCGTTCGCATGATCAAGGCGTTTTCTACACGGCTCGATGATGCCTGCTTCGAATTCAAATCCTCTTGCCGGGGAAATCAAGATTATCTTACCAACCTGAAGACAAGCGCCGGCAAAGCGATAAAAAAGGATATGGACACAATAGATGTTGGAGCGGTTTCCCGGCTTTATAACATGGATGAACAGTTCAAGAAGTTCATCCAGGATGGTTATCTAGTCCGAGACGAAAAGGTCGAAGCCCGCCTCAAGGGACTCGAGCGCAACCGCATAGAAAAGCAAGTCGAAGCAGCCCTCGGAAAGAGCATCACCGGCGACTAGTTATCGGGATAGGGAGACACCTCACGGTGCCCCCCTCCCACACCACCGGGCATACGGGTCCGTACCACGGCGGTTCGGAAAGTTATGCAATCATCCATAGCCATTAAGAGCGATGAGCCCTACCGATTGAAAATGTTTCACTGAAAGCGCCCGCTGGACTCCAGGAAGCTTAGAGATGAACCAAGCGCCGCGACGCGTGGCCGCTGTTTGTGCGGCTTTCCGGGTGTGAATGCCCCGTTTTCGCAACTCGCGGATTCGGTTCTTGAACGTCTTCCAATGGGTCCAGGCCAAGCATCTCAGCTTCCTGCGTATCCAGCTGTCTAACTTTCGCATGAGCCAGGGTTGAAACACGATGCCATAATAGCCATGCCAGCCTCGCAGGTATTGGGATACTTCGCCAATTACTTGCTGGAAACTCCTTCCCCGATTGCGAGCAGTCAGCTCTCGTATTCGGGTTTTGAGCCGCCTCACCGAAGCCGGGGCTACGCGGACGTATGCGGTGCTACCTACAGAAAAAGTAAACCCCAAAAACTTCCGTTCCCAGGGGTGGGCGACCGCGCTCTTGCTCTGGTTGATTTTCAACCGCAGGCGGCGTTCCAAGAACAGGGTTATCTTCAGCATAACCCGTTCTCCTGCCCGTTTACTTCTTACGTAGATATTGCAGTCGTCTGCGTAACGGCAAAACCGATGTCCGCGATTTTGCAACTCACGGTCCAACTCGTCCAACAGCAGGTTGGAGAGAAGCGGGGAGAGGGGTCCTCCCTGGGGCATTCCTTGGGTTCGGATGCCGGCCAATCCGTTCTGCATAAGACCGGCTTCGAGGTACCGTCTGATTAACTTCAAAAGCCTCTTGTCCTTGACCCGCTTTGCCACCCGGCTCATAAGTATGTCGTGGTTCACCCGGTCAAAAAACTTTTCCAGGTCCATATCCACTACGTACTCACATCCATCCCGGATGTGGCTCTGGGCCTTGCTGATGGCCTGATGGGCCGACCGACCGGGACGAAAACCAAAGCTGTTTTCCGAAAAGGTCGGGTCCCATTCCTTCTGCAGGACTTGGAGAATACCTTGTTGGATGAGCCGGTCCACCACTGTGGGTATTCCTAGTGTCCGTACTCCTCCACTTGGTTTAGGGATCTCCACCTGACGCACGGATCGTGGTTTGTATGTTCCCTGAAGCAATTGCTCCTTGATGTTCTTCCAGTGTCTCGTCAGATATTCCAGCAGTTCTCCCACCGTTAGCCCGTCTACTCCGGGGCTGCCCTTGTTGCGCTTCACCCTTTTATACGCTTCCATCATGTTCTCTCGGCTGCACACCTCCTCCATGACTTGGGTTGATGCCGTGCTTTCAGAAGCGTATTTCACCATGGATGGTTCGACCCTTTGCTCCAAACGGTCGGGGGCTTCACCCCTTCCCTCTCTGGGAAAGGCCAGCTCAAGCTGTCTTTTCTGTCGCTTTCCGCCCATGAGAAAATACGTCCTACTTACAGCTCCTTTACCGTTCAGGCCTTTCCCGGCTTTCGCCAGGTACTATGCCCTCTGCTGACTTCTGCGTTGCGATCAGTTGGTTCCCACACCTTCTCAGTTCCCGATTCCGGGAACACAACGCAGATCTCCTGGGGTAAGCTCAACAACCTTCCGTGCACAACCGCCGAATATACGCTTGGTGTCCTTGACGGATATGGACTTCGCTGTGTGACGCCAGCTCGTCCGACACCTGCCGCCTCATATTCGGTTCTTGTTCATCGGCTCGCACTTTTGCTCCACGCTTCCTTCAGGTGCCACCTCACGGTGACTGGGATCACCTCACGGTGACTGGGATTTACCCTTGCGCTTCGCTAATCCTTCACCTCCGTCAGGTTGGATAGAGGACTTTCACCTCCAAGTTGTTGAACATGCCCAGCACACGTCATCCCCGAATGCCTTAATCGGGGATCCAGTCTTCGCTGCCTGGATGCCCGCCTTCGCGGGCATGACAGAAATAACTGACCCCGCCCCGGGAAGGTGCCAGGCGAATATGTGATCGGGACTACAATCCGTTCAGGAAGGCGCCCACGTCTTGGGTGGGTTCGTCCCCGGCCGTTCCGAAGTCCAGCACCAGCGACGAATGCGTCTCGGCGTCATAGTGTTTCCAGGTTGCCCGGTGACCCGTGGCCTGCAGAAGCTCTGCGTATCGTTGGGTCGCCCGGGAGGCGATGTAACCATGGGTGCCTTCCTCGGCGGATGGTTCTGCCGAAACCAGCAGAGTGGGCGGAACGGCAGCAGTCCCGGCATAGGTGGAGGGAGAAGCGCTGCGCTGTTCCGCCTCAGTCTTGCCGAACAGGAACTCGATCAGGGAGGTGTTCTGCTCCAACTGACTGCCTTGCATCAACTGCAGTGCGTACGGCACATCGTAGGCGTGCACATCAAACGAGATCGCGGCTGCAAGGTGATCGTGCGAGAGCCCGGCAAGCTGGAGATATTTCTCGTCGGCGGCAAGCAGCGCCACCAAATGGGCGCCGGAGGAGAAGCCCAGCAACAATACCCCGGGTTCGGTGACGCCGTACCTGGCGCGGTTATCGTGCAGCCAGGCCAGCGCAAAGGCCAGGTCGGTGGCTTGATCGGCGTAGGTGACCTGGCGCAGCCCGGGAGGTCGGCTGGCCAGGCGAAAATTCGGGACTGCCACCGTATAGCCGCGATCAATGAACCAGGTCACCAGGTCCACGGTGTCCTGAAGGTGACTCTTGTCGCCGCCGACCCAACTCCCGCCGTGAACGAACACCATCAGATGTTTCGCTGATCCATCGGGCAGGTAGTAGATGTCCAAGACCGCCATGTTCTGATCCCCGTCCGCGGGAGGCGTATAGGGGACGTCAAACTCCTCGACGATCCCCACGGGTTGATCCGCGCCCGAGTCCGCGTCTCCTCCACCAGCCCCATCGGTTTGGATGCCGGCATCGTCATCACCCAATGAAGCACTTCCCCCGCAACCACCCAAACCCAGCAGAATGATTGGAATAAAAAGACATTTCATGACCACCTCCTCGACAGTCAGCGCTTGTTCTTAACTTGTTGCCTGATTCTAATGACCCTTACCCCGCCCGATTGGAATACAATCATTGGTCGACATTTCCAAGGAAGGTGCCAGTTCCCCTTTTTCCCGCTTGTTGCAAAAACTGCAGCATGGTATTTCATTGTTCATGATTTGCTTTGAAAAACGTTATCGTCTCAGAGAGTTCCTTTACCGATGAAAACCTCCTGGGAGAAAACCAAGTCGGGCAGAACCGACTATTGTCATGTGCTGATCAGACGGGTTGAGCTTGGCAGCCACCATGGCAGTGGTCAAAGCGACAATGCCGGTTTCTGTACTCATCAAGAATTTCTCGAGGGTCGCTTTCAATCCGAAATCCGCGATATTTTTAGTGCCGGAATACTGCGGTCGGTGGTTGCAGCCGTGAATTGGATTGGCCGGCAGCCGGATGTAATCGAGCATTTGCAGCTGGAGGCAAAACAACTCGAAAACTGGCAGAAAATCCCGATCGAACAAAGCCTGATCGTCATGGCTTCCGAAGCAGACGAGGATGGCTATCGCAACAATTATGGCAGGGGCCCCAACAAAACGACGGTTGTGCATTTGACAAACAAGGTGAAATTGGTAGCCAATCGGAATCCAAAAAAATCGTATCTGCTCAAACAGGATGGCAGCAAAGTGGTTGTGCCCGTCAGGTCGTCACCGATCATTGGTCATGGCGGCTTTGCCTATTGTGCCTGCAGTCACTTGTATATTATTGATGTGAATGCAAACTTCTCATTCGACACAAGCTCAATGACTCAAAGTCACGGGCTCGGGCTCGGTCAGAGATTCCGCATCACCAACATTATCCGTAAAGGTGATCAAGTGATGGCCGAGTACGAAAACACCGTCTGGTTTGAAGATCCGTCGAGCGTGGAGGTCATCGGTCGCTCGGGTCTGCTGCAGCTTGAACCAAACCTTGGAATCGTAAAGAGGGTTTCTGACCCGCTTACTTCTTAGCTTTAGTCGGAATCACCTTGCACTGATTTTTTTGTGTCTCGTGGATGACGAAATCCCTGTCCTTGGGAACCTTGCCGAAGATCACCTCGACATGGTTGATATTCACGTTGCCGGAGACCTGGGTCCCGTGCCCGTCGAAGTGAATCGCCTTGAGCCCGTTTTTGATCTTGACCGCCACGGGAATGTACTTGTAGTAGCCCGTTCTAGGAGTGCAGCTGACCGCGATGGTTTTTCCGTTTTTGTCGATGAAAGTAATGTTCAAACGGGCAAGATGGCTGTTGACCCCTAACGAAAAGTAGGTTGCCTCCAGCCCCAGGGCGGGCTTGATGCTAAGGGTCATTTTGGAATCGAGGGGATCCTTACCGCGCACCCCGATCCACAGCCCTTCTTGATCGGACGGTCGGTAATCGGGCTTGTGGCCGCACAGGACGTAATAGCCTTCCGCATCGGTATGCTTGTAGAAGAAGCGGTCTTGCCAGCCTCTGAATGGATTTGGGAAACTCTCTATCCAAATGTTGGGGTTCTTCTTGGCCTTGACCGGTTCGGCGGCCTGGGCCTGCATGCACCAGGCTAATATCAACAGCATCGCAACTGCCAGCCGGCTAAAAACTGTTGTTCTCATATGCTTGCCTCACTCATTATGGTAACACCCTGAGTATATAGAGGTATGTACGTTCAAAAGCCACAATAGTTCTAGAGGAAATAATGAAATAATGGGGACAATCTAACTGCCTTCCGGTTTATCAATACCAAGCAGTTTGTTGAACTCATTTCTCGAAGCGATCCTGTAAAGTGGAGTCAGTTTTTTTGAAAGTACCTGCACCCAACCTGCCGGATCATAGAGCCAACGAACGCTCTTGCCTGCTTTTGAGATATCGAGTTTATAAAACCAGTTCAGGCTGGCCACGTTTTTTTGTTTTGTTTTCTTCTTCCAAATGAGCTCGAATTCAACCAGCTCGTTTTTCTGTTCAAGGATTTTCACGACTTTGAAATCCTTGTCTCTCACGCTGACTTTCGAAACTCCTTGTGCGGCTGATTTGGAGGGCATGACTAAAGACAGTATCAAACCTAGACAGCCAAGAAGTATTTTTTTGCTCATCGATTCCTCCTGGCAATGCTATATCACAAGTCGTAAAAAACGTGGCAGGAGATTTCGGATATAAGTATAGTGTCAAGCATCCGCCCCAAGACCAAGGACACAAAAATGAAGGCTGTGAAAATATTGACCTGTACGCTGCTTTGTTCTGCGCTGTCTTACGCTTCGGGCTGCAGCTGCAAAGACTCGCCCGCCGGCAGCGAAATCAAACCCGTTAGTGAAAAGCCCTTCAAGATAACCATCGCCCCCATAAAAAAAATCCAGCGCAGCAAGCCCTTCCATCTGACCGCTACGATCACCAATACATCCGACGAGAATATCGATTACGTGGATTGGAGCTGCAGTTGTACCGCGAATTGGCCGACCAACACCAGTTTCATCAGCGCCGAACTAAAGTACTGCCACAGAAACACACGATCTTTTGGCGGGCTGGAAGCCGGCGGCTCGCGCAGCAAGCAGCTCACCTACCAGCTGTTAGCCAATGTACCAGACAGTTTGATCTTTCAGGTGGGCTACCGCTCGGGCAATCCC
>JAFDKH010000350.1 GCA_019307065.1 Deltaproteobacteria bacterium | reverse complement strand
CCGAGGCCGATTACACCGATAACGGCTTCTTTGTTTTTAATTTTATTTATGAATGATTCGATCATTGTAGATTTCTGAAATCCATGTAGCGAAGACTGGATCCCCGATTAAAGCATTCGGGGATGACAACATGCTCACTATCGGTCATTCCCGCGAAGGCGGCACCCTCCGGGCACCGTATAATAAGGTGCCGTGCCATTGGTACGGGAATCCAGGAATCGAAGACTGAGTGCCGGCCAGAGGCCTGCCGGAAAGATGGCCGGACTGTATTTCCTGATCAACTTCCTCGAGGATTTTATCCAGTTTGCCGGCCTTGAGGTCTTCAGATATTTGCTCCTCCCACTCGTCTTCCCAAAACCTGCTTATCCACCGAACCAGCCGGTTACGCTCCTGCTCCGGCAGCTTTTCGATAGCGTTTCTGATTTCTTCCACCGTCGTCATGCTCGAGACCTCCGTTATTGCAACACTACTAATTATACTACACCCATCGGTTCGAACTCAATGGGGATACCAGATACAGCATGTGACAAAATGCCGTTCCTGAACCTCGTTCAGTTCCCCAGCAATCCTGACATCTCAAGAACCCGCTTCGACCAATCGCCGGCTTGCAGTGCGACATCGGCTCGATTGTTTTCGTCGCTCCAGATATCTCGCCAGACTCGATGCCAGCCAACCAGCAGGCGCTGCAACTTTAGCAGGTCTACCTGGGTTTCGTATTCGGCTTCGGCTGCCGTCCATTCGATGAAATGTTTGCTTTCGTCCAGCAGATCCGAGACCACATCGCGATGATCTGGATGATTGGAAAAGGATTTTATTCGCGCCAGATTGGCCGCCAGACCACCGAGCCTGGTCGTCAGATCATCACGCAAGTAGCGGGCCTTGATTGTGGTCAGGTTTTTCATACACCACCCATAATATTTTTTACGACTTCTTCTACTCGTTGGCATATTGTAGATTTTGTGCCTGCAATAAAAACCTATTCTTTTGCAGTCCATTTCGCACAAGGTCATCTCTGCGTTTTTTCGATCTCCCTGATGCAGAACTCTATGAGATCCTTGCTGACGTGCAGAGACGTGCTATCTGGAATCTCTTGTATCAGATCCAGCATGCTCTCTTTACTCATCCTTTCTTGCCGGGCCGCCTTGATGATTAGACCCAGCGTCCCGATGACCGTTGCACCAAAATTCATTGCCGTTTTCCTCGCGATCAGATCATCACAAAGCACGGTTGCCCCAGGATGTAGCCGCCACAGCGCTAGGGCTTCGATTTCTCCCGGATCCAGCGATTCGTCAAGCTGGTCAAGTAATGCAGCCACTTCTCTTTTTCCCACTTCCACAACCTCATGATTTCTCGGCATTCGTTTCTGCCAGCCGGGTCTGTAGGCCTCGGCTTCACGGGCCACCCGATCGGGCACCCATATCTTCTCATAGCAGTTCAGCAACCAGAGAGAACTCAGTTCGTCCAAGTGGATGATAGGACCTGCATCGGCCACGGCGGCTTCAGGCGGGTTCATGGAAGCCTGCTTGGATCTCCTCTTTCACGTATTCGGCCCACGCTTCTGCTGTGTTACGTTCGAAGTAGTAACGCAGAGCGGCTTCGAATAGCTCAGCTTCTGTCTTGAACTCTCCACGAGCCAGCCGCGCCTCGATCTCCGCGGCAAGGCGCTCGGGAACCTCAACGTTAAATTTACGTGTCTTCATTTCTGTTCTCCTACTGACATTATATCATACTCCACACGGGACCAGGGGAATGGGCTCTCCGTGAGCCTTTAGGCTTTCTAAGTATACCTCGATGGCTTCTAAGATGTTCTTGATGGCTTCGGACCTGGTGTTGCCTTGCGAGATGCAGCCGGGTAGAGCTGGAACCTCTGCTATAAATATACTGTCCTCATCTTGTTCAATAATAACCCGGTATTTCATCCTGTATCTCCTTGATTCATGATATCACAATTCGGGCATCTTCAACCATTGCACAAACTTCGCAAGCCCGTCTTCCAGTTTGGTCTTGGGCTCGTAACCCAGTTCGGCCCGGGCGCGGGTCAGGTCGGCCCAGGTGCGCCGGACGTCGCCTGGGGGGACGGGTCTTTTGTCGAGGAATATCTTTAGGCCCAGCGCTTTTTCGATTGCGACAACCAGGGCGTCTAAGCGAATCGGGCTGTCCGAGCCGATATTGATGATTCGAAAGCCGCAATTAGGGTTGCTGTCGATCGCGGCGGTTACGCCCTGGATGATGTCGTCTATATAGGTATGGTCGCGCTCCATCGAGCCGTCGCCGAAAAATGGTACCGGCTTGCCTTCGAGGGCCAGCTTGGAGAACTTGTGAATGGCCAGGTCGGGGCGCTGGCGCGGGCCGAAGACGGTGAAGAAGCGCAGACAGGTTATGTCGAGGTTCCAGATGGCGTGATAGGTGTGGCACATCAGTTCGCAGGCTTTTTTAGATGCTGCGTAAACCGAGATGGGGTTGTCGACCCGGTCGTCTTCTGCAAAAGGGGCCTTTTTGTTGTTGCCGTAGATACTCGATGAAGAGGCGTAGACCAAGTTCGTAACCGAGTGCTTCTTCATGGCTTCTAAAATCTGCATCGTGCCGTTTATGTTTACGTCCTGGTACAACAAAGGCTGTGCGAGCGAGGGCCTGACGCCGGCCATGGCTGCTAAGTGCATGACCGTATCGCAGTCTTTTAGGGCATTGGCAACCGCCGCGGGGTCGCGGATGTCGCCTTCGACCAATTTGAAATTTTTGTTTTCGAGGGCAGTTTGAATGTTTCTGCGCTTGATGGCCGGGTTGTAAAAATCGCAGAAGTTGTCCAGGCCGACTACCTGGTGACCGTCGCCCAGCAAGCGCTCGACTAAGTGCGAGCCGATGAAGCCGGCCGCGCCGGTTACGCAAACGCTTTTCATTCTTTAACCTTTCATTCCGTCGAAACTATCAAAACCGTCGAAAAAGAACACCGTCATCCCGGCATGTTTTAGGCCGGGACCCAGTCTTCGCAATATGGGTCCCGGCCTAAAACATGCCGGGATGACTGCTCGCGGGGTGACAGCCCAGCGGGATACCAACATCTTCTTCATTTGTTTTTCCTCTTTTGCCTTTCAGACCGCCGGAAAATCATATCGACAATCATCTTGATTGCTTTTTCGTTGGGGCCCGAGGCCGGCACGATTATGTCGGCGTAGTTCTTGGATGGTTCGACGAACGTCTCGTGCATCGGCCGGACGGTATCAAGGTATTGATTGATGCAACTATCGAACGAGCGCCCGCGTTCGGTCACGTCGCGCTGTAATCTTCTCAGCAAACGCAGGTCCGGGGCGGTTTCGACGAAGATTTTCAAATCGAACAAGTCGCGCAGCTTCTCGTCCGAAAAAAGCAAGATTCCTTCGGTAATGATCACCGGAGTGGGTTTGATCGGCTCGGATTCGCGCATGCGATTGTGGGTATGAAAATTGTATCGGGGAGTATCGACCGATTTGCCTTTGCGTAGAGCTTTCAGGTGGGCGATTAAAAGATCGAACTCGAGCGCATCGGGATGATCGTAATTCAACTGGGCGCGTTCTTCGGGCGGAATATCGGATTGCTCGCGATAATACCAATCGGCCCGAAGCACGCTGACCTGTTTGCGTTTCAAGGCCGTAATTATGTTGCGGGTCAGGGTTGTTTTGCCCGATCCGGTACCCCCGGCTACGCCGATTAAGAATGATGTCATTGTAGTAACCTCACACCAGTTTCCATATATCCAAACCTTTCGGGATCCCTTCGGCGTCCGGTTTGCAGACCACTACGGCATCGATATCCAAAGACTGTACCTGGCTGGGATGCAGGGCGTTGGGATGCCGGCCGGTCGGGTCGACGACCCCGAC
>JAFDKH010000349.1 GCA_019307065.1 Deltaproteobacteria bacterium | reverse complement strand
GATGTACTTTTCTTTTGATCGTGTCAATCGCGTTGTGTTTCGGTAGCGGTTGTTCAGACAACAAGGCCGAAAATGGCGATGGCGGTAACAACGACGGCATGACCGGGGACGGCGGTTGCCTGCTCGAGGGGGCCGGGTGTACCTCCGGCGATCAATGCTGCACCGGGATCTGTAACGATCAGAATCTGTGTTCCAAAACTTCCGGGGCTTGCGATCCGGCCGGCCTGGCGTGTGATTCGGGCGCCACCTGCTGCAGCGGGCGTTGCGGCGACGACGGTTCGGGCAGCAATGTGTGTCTTTCCGGTGTGGGCGGCTGCGAGCCCGAAGGCGCCGATTGTGCCGCGGCGGTTGACTGCTGCTCTCTTGCGTGCCTGGCAGGAAAATGCGTGACCGGCACAGTCTGCACCTCGATTGGCGATGCCTGTTCGGAGGACGCCGACTGCTGCTCCAACTCGTGCCAAAACAGCCTGTGCGAAAAGATCACCACCTGCCTGAACGCCGGCGAGAAATGCGATAACGACCAAGCCTGCTGCTCGAAGGCCTGCATGCCCTTCGGCGAAGAGAACCGCTGCATTACTGGCGGAGTCTGCCGCACCTCGGAAGAAGTCTGCCAGCTGGACGAGGATTGCTGCAACGCCCAGTGCGAGGACGGCTACTGCGCCAAACTCGAGGGCCAGGGGCCGGTTTCCTGTCGGCTGGTTGGCGAGGCCTGCGAAGAACCGGTTGACTGTTGCTCGTACACCTGTTTCGGGGACGGGACCGGCTTCATGAGCTGCCAGTTCCTGGGCGGCTGCCGGCCCTACGGCGAACTGTGCAGCCAGGACAATCAGTGCTGCAACAACGCCGAACCTTGTCATCCGGTCGATCGGGGTACCTGCGAACTGTTTGTAGACAGAGCGGTCGGCCGCTGTACGACCATCAACGGCCCCAAGCAAGCCGGCGAAGTTTGCGACGATCGCTTCGAGGGCACCCACGACTGCTGCGGCGGCGAGGAGGTTTGCCTGCCCTCGATCCTCGGCACCAAGCGCTGTTTCGGCGAGGGCTACGAAGAGTGCATCGAAAACGGACAGCCTTGCGCCGAAAGCGCTCAGTGCTGCAGCGGGCTGTGCGCCCCGATCGGTGACACCGGTGAGCTGATTTGCTCACCCGGCTGCTTGCTCGACGGCAGCCCGTGCCAGACGAACGGCGAGTGCTGTTCGGGCACCTGTAACAGCGCAAATGTCTGCGGAGCGGAGGGCTGTCTCGACAACGGCGTCGACTGCAGCTTAGACGCCGACTGCTGCTCGGGTTACTGCGATCCGGGCACCAACCAGTGCGCCGATCGGACCAGCTGCGTCGAGTTTGGCGGGGTGTGCGCAAGCGACGCCGAATGCTGCAGCGGCCTGTGCAACAACGGCACCTGCGACCGGGCCTGCCTGCCGTTGGCGGCCGACTGTACCTCGGACGCCGATTGCTGCTCGGGCTACTGCAACCCTTCAACGCTTAAATGCGAAGAAGACGTCAGTACCTGCGCTGGCCCTTGGGAAGTTTGCGTCGACACAGCCGATTGTTGCCTGGGTTTGGATTGTATCAACGGGCGTTGTATTACCATCTAAAAAGTTGTAGCCAAATATTTCATTCCTGAAGCCCATTTCAGAGTTCTGACTGATATTTGTGAAATTTTCAGATTTCTGAGTGTCCGCTAGCCGGGCCGGACCGCTATGTGACCGAGATCACAGTATCAATTGAAATACTCTATATGGCACATCAATTGCTATATATCGGGGTTTGACAGCAAAAGTTTCAGTTATTGACACCCGGCTTGGCCCTGAGTCGGGAGATTGTGCGCTTCGAAAAAGGAGGAAGTCATGCACAAAATGATGAAGATGAGATGGATGTTTGTAGCAGTATCCCTGTTGGCCGGACTAATGATGGTCTCGTGCCTGGGAACCAGTATCGAACCGGGCGGTGAAGTAACCGAACTGGCCGGCCTGAAGGTCCTCGAAAGCAAAATGACTACCGAAGTCGACGGCGACCGGCTGGCTTTTTCGATGCTGCTCCAGCGAACCAAAAACAAGTCGTTTTCCGGAACATTGAAGGCCGAGTTGGTCGACCTGGAGGGTAACTCCTACGATCAGGCCCAGGTTCCGTTTGAATTGAAAGAGCAAGAGAAGACTTTTCATTTTTCACTGAAAGGTCTGCCGGAAGAGGAAGCCGGGCTCGAGAATCTGGCCAAGTACTTAGTGGCCTATCGCGTCGAGTGGGACGGCAAGATGCTTTACGGCTCCCGAAGTGTCTACGTGATGGTAGAAAAACTCGAAGCCCAAGTCATGGCCCCGGCCCGGATCTACGAAGGTGCCGGGACTTTCCTGCGCGTGCTGACTCGCGATCCCTCGTCGGGCCTGGCCAAAGAGGGTGTTAGTGTTACCGCCCAGCTCGAACTCGACGAAACCATTCACCTGTTGGGCCAGGGTCTGACCGATGCGACCGGCACGGCCGAAGTTTTCATCCAGTCACCGGCTGACATTGTCGGGCAGGGGAGATTCTGCGCGAAGAAAAGATACTCCTGACAACCGATAAGCCGATCTATCAACCCGGCCAGGTCATTCACATGCGCCTGCTGTCTCTGCGCCGGCCGCAACTTTTGCCGGTCGGCAACGAAGATCTGCTCTTCGAAGTCAGGGACGGCAAGGGCAACAAGGTTTTTAAATTTATGGGACAAACCAACGAATACGGGGTCGGCGCGGCCGACTTCAGGTTGGCCGGCGAAGTCAATATGGGCGGCTACGAGATTTCAGCCCGGGTCGGGACTACCGAATCGGTTAAGACCGTCGAGGTCAAGCGTTACGCCCTGCCAAAATTTTCGGTCAGCTTCAAGCCCGAACGCGGATACTATCTGCCCGGCGAGCGAGTCACCGGCCAGGTTCAGGCGCGCTATTTCTTCGGCAAACCGGTCAATGGAAACGTGCGCATCAAGATCTTCACCTTTGATGTCGGCCTGAACGAGATTGGCGAAGTGGTTGGTACGCTGAGCGACGATGGTCTCTACGGATTTGCCTTCGACCTGCCGAATACATTTGCAGGCATCGACTTGCTGCAGGGCGATGCCTACCTGCAATTCGACGCCGAAGTCACCGATTTAGCCGAGCATAAAGAAAGTGTCAGCGTGGTCTCGGTCGTGGCGGCTTCGCCCTTGAAGGTTGGCTTAGTGCCCGAAAGCGGCGATTTAGCGCCTGGGGTCGAGAATATTGTGCATGTCGTTACAGCCGATCCCAACGGTCTGCCGGTTGCGGCCCAGGTCGAGCTTACTGCAGACGGTATGGCCCCCATGGAGATTACGACCGATTCGCGCGGGTTGGGCAGCCTGGTGATAGTGCCCGAACAAGACAGCCTGGTATTGCACGTGACTGCCCGGGATGCTTTGGGCAACGAGACTGCGCGGGACATTACCCTGCAAGCCGGTAAGAGCGGAAGTACCGTCCTGTTGCGAGTCGACAAGCGTTTGTACAAGGTTGGTGACACCGCCCGGCTGACTATTATGGCCAACGACACCCAAGATCGCATCTACCTGGATGCCATCAAGGGCAACCAGACCTTGCTTACCCAGGCGATTGATCTAATCGGCGGAAAGGCCGAATACGAACTCGACCTGACTCCCGACATGGAAGGCAACGTTCAGTTTGACGCCTACTACTTGACCCGCGAGTCACAGATCGTTCGCGACACCCAGCTGGTGCTGATCGAAGGCGCCCGCGATCTGGATGTTTCTGTCTCGATGGACAAAGACGTCTACTTACCCGGCGAGCCGGCCAGTATCACTTTCAACGTCAAAGATCCGGCCGGCAACGGCGTGTCGGCCGCAATCGGTCTTTCGGTAGTCGACGAAGCCGTCTACGCCTTGACCGAGTTCCGGCCGGGGCTGGCCGAGATATTTTTCGAGATCGAACAAGAGATCATGAAGCCGCGTTACCAGGTGATCAACTGCTCGAGCCTGTATGATTATCTGGACGATGACTTAGAAGAGCAAGAGCGTGAAGCCGCTGCGGCAGTCGTGTTTGCCGCCGCCCAGGGGTTCGCCGGGCATGGCATAGAGAAAAACACCTATGTCGACGCGGCTAAAAAAATCTCCGGGCTGTTACAAGAGCGCATCAACGCCGATGCCGAAGAGATTATGGACACCCTGCACACCTTTGCCGATCAAGGCCTGCTGACAGCCGAGAATCTCAGCGCCTGGCTCGACAATCACCGGGGCGAATGGTTCGATCCTTTCGGTCAGCCCTACCGGGTGGAAGTCCGCGGCACCAGCGAGTGGAACCAGGTCCTGGTATTCCACTCACCCGGCCCGGATGAGTTGACCGGTTCGCCGGACGATTCTGTCAGCCAGGGCTACTACGCCTGGTGGATTTTCTCCGGTCAGGACAAAGGCGGTGCTTGGGGGTTCGAAGATGATTTGGACGGCATGGACCCGGGCAATCGCGGTCCCGGCGAGTGTGAAGGCGGTATGTGCGGGACGCCGGATGAGACCGGCGGCGGAGACGAAAACATCGGCAGCGGCAGTTCCGAGCAGCCGCGGGTACGCTCGTATTTTCCCGAGACACTCTACTTCAATCCGGCGCTTATAACTGACGACTCCGGACAAGCCACGGTCGAGATTCCGATGGCCGACAGTATTACCACCTGGCGGATGACTTCGCTGGCCAGCTCGCTGGCAGGACAAATCGGCAGCCGGGCCGACGGCATCTTGGTGTTTCAAGATTTCTTCATCGACGTTGATTTCCCGGCTACCTTGACCCGCGGTGATCAAATATCAGTCCCGGTGGCCATTTATAATTACCTCGAAGAGCCTCAGACGATTAGCCTGCAACTCGAAAACGAAGGCTGGTTCACTCTGCAAGATTCCTCGACCAAGGCAATCGCCTTAGACGCCGGCGGAGTCGGAGTCGAATATTTCACCTTGACCGTCGAACAAGTTGGTTGGCACGGCCTGACCATCTTCGGCTACGGTTCCGAGCAATCCGACGCCGTGCGCCGCACGGTCGAGATAGTCCCGGACGGCAAGGAATTCAGAGAGAGCCGCTCGGATCGCCTGGTTGGTGAAACCACTAAGACGATCAGCATTCCCCAAGACTCTATCGACGGCGCCTCTCGAATTTTCGTCAAGGTCTATCCGGGCCTGATGAGTCAAGCGATCGAAGGTCTCGACAGTATTCTGCGGGTGCCGCACGGCTGCTTCGAACAGACGACTTCGAGTGCCTGGCCCAATATTATGGTGCTCAACTATCTACAAAAGAGCGGCCAGTTGACTCCCGAGATCGAGCTCAAGGCCCGCGACTATGTAAATCAGAGCTACCAGCGCATCGTCACCTTTGAATGTCCCTCGGGCGGGTTCAATTGGTGGGTCGGCGACGATCCCGGCAACGACATTCTCTCGGCCATGGCATTGATGATGTTTGCCGATGCGCGCAACTCGGTTGATCTCGACCAGGCCGTCGTGGCCCGGACCGAGGCCTACCTGGTAGCGACCCAGGCAGCCGACGGCTCGTGGAGCGCCGAATCACACCTGCATTCCGGTAACGGCGTTTACGGAGAATCCCAGCTGCGGGCTTCGGCATTTTGCACCTGGGGCCTGGGTATGAGCACCTATAACGGCCCGGCCGTAGCCAGTGGGGTGGCCTACCTGCGCACGGCCGTCCAGGGCAGCGACGACACCTACGCCAATGCCTTAGTCGCCAACGCTTTGGCGACCAATGATCCAAATGATGCGGTCTTGGCGTCGTTGCTGGCCGAATTTGAGAGTCAGAAGATCGTCGGCGAGAACGGCGAAATCTACTGGCAGGCCAACAAGGGAACCGCCAGCGGCGCCTATGGAACCACCGGGCATGTCGAGGCGACGGCTTTGATAACCCAGGCCTTGCTCAAGTCAGGCATGTACCTGGATCTAGTCGAAGGCGCGATCTCGTGGCTGATTCAGCAAAAAGACACCTTCGGCACCTGGTCGACTACTCAGCCGACAGTCCAGAGCCTGAGAGCCATGGCTATGGCCATGGATATGTCTGCCAGCCAGGAAGTCAACGGGACCGTTCAGGTTGCCATCAACGGTGTCGAGCAAGCCTGCAGCTTCGCAATAAATCCGGAAAATTCGGATGTCACCCGGATTTGCGAACTGAATGCCTACACGGTCGAAGGTGACAACGTAGTAACCGTCTCACTCGACGGCGAAGGTTCGTTCTTGTATCAGATAGTCGGAGTTTATTACCTGCCCTGGGAGCTGATTTCAGAATCACCCGATGGGCCGTTGAGTATCGATGTCTCTTACGATCGAACCAATCTGGCAGTCGATGAAACCGTGACTGTTTCCGTGACGGTTACTTACAACATTGTCGACCAGACCGCTTCGATG
>JAFDKH010000159.1 GCA_019307065.1 Deltaproteobacteria bacterium | reverse complement strand
ACAGGAGGATGCAATGACCATACGTATGTCAACCTAAGAGCGGCGGGTACAGACTACGAATGCCGCCACAAAGAACATTGGAGAAAAAGGCCTCCGGGCGTTTACCGTAGCTCAGATAGCGCAAGAGGTCGGTATCAAAGACGGGACTATTTTCAGGCATTTCAAAAACAAGGACGAGATTGTCAGTGCCGTGCTCGATAACCTGGAAGATATTTTCGCCGAAACGATTCCTCCCCCAACCGCCGATCCATTGGAACGCCTGGGTAAGTTTTTCTTGAATAGAATCAAAGTGGTAACAGGTCAGCCAGGAATTCAATCCCTTGTCTTCTCGGATCAGTTGATCCACGCGGGAGGTAAGGACGGTCTCAAGCGGGTTACCAACCTGCGCAGAAAGGGACGCGAGTACATACAATCTTGTCTTCTTGAGGCATCTAAAAAACAACTCATTCGGCCGGAGCTAGACCTCGACGACATTCTCATCCTTTTTCATGGGACAGTGATGGGTCTAATATCTCTCTCCAAACAGAATTTCCTCGAAGGATCCATCGAAGATCGTACCAGACGAGTCTGGAAAACCTTCCTGTCAATGATTCGGAGGTAACTGCCATGACAACCAAGAAAGATATTTTTTTTATGACGACAAAAGCTAGCAAATACTTGCAAACAAGGACCGGCTGGTTGCTGCTCTTACCGGTTTTTTTCCTGGCATCGTGCAAATCACCTGCGTCCACTGATGAAGTGACCCGTCCGTTGGCTGTTCGAACCATTCAGGTCCGTACAGGTCCGATCAAGGAAACACTTAACTATGTCGGTACGGTTCATTCAAGAAACGAGATCAAGGTTCTGGCCCGGGTGGCCGGTAAAGTGGCCGCTCTGCCCGTTAAGGAAGGTGAAACGGCCAGGCGCGGAGCAGCCGTTGCGTACATCGCCGCACCGGAGATGGATGCCCGCGTCACTCGTTTGCATGCTGATGTATCGCGGGCGCAGGAGGAATCAGCTTTTCTGTGTCAGCAAGCCAAGACGGACCTGAATCTGCTGGCCTCCAACGCTATCAGCAAATTGAAAAGCGACGCCAGTCGCCAGAAATGTGAAAGCAGCCGAGCGGCCTTGAAGGCGGCGAATGCCGGTTTGAGCGAATTGAAGGTTCTGGCGGGCAACACGGTCGAACGCGCTCCGTTCAACGGCAAGGTGCTCCAGTGGCTGGCCGAGCCGGGCGAAAACGCGATGCCCGGTCGACCGATTCTGATTTTTGGCGATCAACCACTGGAAGTGCGCGTCAAAGTGCACGAGAAGGACGTCGGGGCGGGTATTGAAAAAGGGACCAGGGTCATTCTGTCTCCCGACCAGCCTGATCCAATTCAAGCCAAAGTGAACTTTGTGGCGCCCATGGCGCTCGGCCCCGGACGCATGCTTGAGGTCCGTATTCCGGTGACAAAGAAAGATGCCGCTCGCTGGCACCACGGGATGTCAATCGATGTCAGTTTTGTGCTGCGCGAAAAGCCCGAAGCAGTCATGGTCCCGGTTCATGCGCTGGCCAAAAAGAAGATCGGGTTTGGGGTCTACAGCGTGCGTGACGATATAGCCCGCTGGAAAACTGTGCGGCCGTCAATTCGAGAAAAAGGATGGATAGCGGTCGAAGCCGACTTGAAAATTGGCGAGCGGGTAGTGCTGGGAAACCTGGAGGTCGTCCAGGACGGTAGCGCGGTCTACCCGGTTGATTCCGAAAGGCTAGAGCCATGAGCTTCACTAAAGCAACGCTCAATAATCGTTACGCCATCTGGGCCCTGGTGATCGCGGCCGCCATATTCGGAGCGCGGGCGTACATCTCGATCCCGATGCAATTATTTCCAGATACCGCCCCGCCGCTGGTGAATGTCATTACGGTCTACCCCGGCGCAAATGCTCAGGACGTGGACGAAACGCTGAGTCGAAACCTGGAGGAGGAGTTCGCCTCAACTGAAGGAGTGGTCAAGATCCGCACGACTTCTCAAGACAATTTGTCGATCGTATCTGTCGAGTTTCGCTATAACCGCGAAGTTGACCTGGCCGCGGTTGATGTTCAAAACGCCATCGCTCGAATACGGGGTGAGTTGCCCAAGGGCATTCGCGAGCCGAAAGTGCTGAAGTTCTCCACTTCCGATCGTCCAATCATCTCGGTCGGTGTGGCAAGCCAAGACCTGGTGCGGGCGCGTAAGATGGCCGAGGACCGTTTCGCGCCGGAACTGCAACGGATTGACGGAGTGGCGGCCGTAGATGTCTTCGGCGGCAACCAGCCGGCGGTCCTGGTCGAGCTACGGCTGCGCGATGTAAAAGCCTATGGCATCGGGCTGCCGAAGGTTGTCGAGATCATTCGCAACTACAACAGCGCTCGACCGGCCGGGCAGATTCGAACGGAAAACAGCCAAACCATGTTTCGCTTGGAAAGCCGTACACAAAGTATTACCGAGCTTGCGCGTATACCGATCACGATGCCAAACGGCACACGCATTCTCTTGGGCGAGATTGCAACGATTCGTCATGGAGCGCTCGACGACGATGCCCGCTTCGCTATTGACGGCAAACCTTCAATCGCTATGCAAGTCTTTAAAACCGACGAGGCAAATACCGTGGAGGTGGTGCAAAAAGTCGAGAAAAAGGTCGAAGATCTGAGCCGTCGTTATTTGGGGTACGACTTTTCCATTGGCGAGGAAAGCGCCAGTTTCACCGAGGTGTCGGTCAACAATCTCTTGTCCAATGTCTGGCAGGCGCTCTTGTTTGCCTCAGTCATCATCTTCCTGTTTTTGGGCCGCCTCAAGAGCTCGGTTGTCACGATTGTCTCCATGCCGCTTTCCTACGGGCTCACTTTTGCTTTCATGCGTGCCTTTGAAGTCGAGTTCAACATGGTGACTTTGTCGGCGGTCATCCTGGCGGTCGGCATGGTTGTGGATGCCACAGTTGTCATTCTGGAGAACATTACCCGCAAGCGCGACTTAGCAGGGCTGTCAGCTGAGCAAGCTGCAGTCGAAGGCACCGACGAGGTGCGCCTGGCCGTGCTGGCGGGTGTGGCGACGACATTGGTTGTGCTCATTCCGCTGCTTTTTTTGGGAGGTTTTATCGGCAAGACCTTCGGCCCCCTGGCGCTGACTTTGATTTTTGCTTTCACTTCTTCGATTCTGGTGGCCCTGGTCCTGGTCCCGGTCTTGACGCTCCACACTTCCGGCAAGAGTCGCATAGACAGATGGGCCGAGAAAGTGACTTGGCCTTTCAGCTGGCTTATGGACCGCTTGCGCTACGGATATATAAAAACCTTGAAGTTGGCCCTGAATCACCGCGGGTTTACGATCCTTGTGCTGTTGCTTCTCTTCGCGGGAGCGCTGAACGGCTTGGGCCGCCAGGGCATGGAAATCCTGCCCAAGATGGACAGCGGAAGCTTCTTTGTCACACTGGAAACACCTTCAGGCAGTTCGCTCGAAGAGACCGAACGGATCGTGCGCCTGGTTGAAAAAGAGCTGAAACAGGAAGCCGAAATCATCAAGATTCAGTCGCAGGTCGGTTTCGAGCAGGGCATGCGATCTTTGTCTTCGTTCGGCGTGCAAGGACCAACCCAGGGATTTGTCACCGCAACTCTAACCAACCGGACCGATAGAAAGGACACCATTTGGGAAATAGAAGCCCGAATTCGTGAGCGCATAGCAAGAATCCCCGGTATCCGAACCTCGACCGTGCGCGAGTTGGGCAACACCGCCAAATCGACGACGTCCGCTCCAATCGTCGTCCGCATCTCAGGTGACGATCCTCTGGTGCTCGACAAGCTGGGCGAAGAGGTCAAGCATAGAATAGCGCGGGTCCCGAATGTGGTCGAACCTACTCGAAATTGGCGCTTTGACCAGGAGCGGGTGTCGGTCAAAGTGGATCAACTGCGAGCCGGGCAGCTCGGCATTTCTCCCGATCAAGTAGCCCTTAGCATGAGCATGGGTTCTTACGGCGTTCTGGCTGGAGATTTCTATGGTGTTCAAGGATCGCCCGATCCGATCCATGTCGAATATCTCGACAGCGGCTCTACGGAGTCCGACAGGCTACTGGATTACCCGATTTTCATACCCGGCTCGGCCCAGCCTGTTCCCTTGCGCGCCGTTGCAAGCCTTGCACAGGAGCGCGGCCAGGGTCTGGTGACAAGAGAAGATCTGGCTCCGACCTTGGAAGTTTCTGCATTCACTCAAGGGCGCCCGCTGAACTTCATCATTGCCGATGTGGAAAAATCATTAGCGGATATCGTTGTGCCCCGGGGCTATGAGGTCAAGCTGACTGGTGAAAAATCGGATTTGGCCGAGGCCAAGACGGAATTATTCGGCGCCTTTGCCATAGCGCTGGTTGCCGTTTACCTCTTGCTGGTTGCCCAACTGCGTTCGTTTCTTCACCCAATTACGATCATGGTGAGTATTCCCTTGAGCCTGATCGGCGTCTTTGCTGCCCTGTGGCTGGCCGGCAAACCGGCCTCGATGCCCGTCATGGTGGGGATGATTCTGTTGGCCGGTATAGTTGTCAACAACGCAATTATCCTGATTGAGTTTGTTCGGCAACGACGAGAAAAAGGCGCGACACGACGGGCGGCGCTGGTCTCGTCAGTAGAGACCCGCTTCAGGCCGATTATGATGACCTCGCTCTCAACTATCGTCGGAATGATACCCTTGGCCGCCGAATGGGCGCTTGGCGCGGAACGCTTTTCGCCCCTGGCCCTGGCGGTCATCGGCGGTATGACTGCGGCGACCGTGTTGACCATGGTTTTTATCCCGGTGCTCTACGATCTTTTTGACGACGGCCTGGAAAAATTTCGCGGTATTCTCAAGCGAACACCGGCAGTAACCGCGGTACTCTTGGTTACATTTCTGTTTTCAGGAAGTGCCCTGGCCGGGGAGAGCCTGGCGCTTGACCTCGAACAGTCTGTTCAAATGGCGACTAAACAGAGTCATCGACTGAAACAGCGCGCAGACGAGCTGCAGGCAGCTAAGTATCGGCACAAACAGGCAATCGGGCGACTCCTGCCGAAATTCAGTTTGAGTGCACGCTACAGTCGAGTCAGTCATGTTGAGCCGGGCACGATCAATCTACCCCTTCCGGAGGGCATGGAAGTAGACCCCGTTCAACTCGGCGAGGCGGTTGACAACCAGTATTCTCTGCGGTTAACGGTTGCGCAACCGCTGTTTACCGGTTTTGCATTATCAAGCGCCCTTCAGAGCACTAGCCATGTAGAGCAACTGACTCGGGAGCGGGGGCGCATCGAAGAAGCCGCGCTCAGGGTCCAGGTTCAAGAGACCTACTTCACTCTGCTCAAAGCCGAGCAAATCAAGGAGATCACCCGGCATTCGCTCGATAACCTCCTGGATCACTTGCGCCAGGTGCAGAAGCTGCAGGCTGCCGGTCGACTAACGCAGCTGGACGTTGCCAGGGTCGAGAGCCGGATCTCGGCTGCGCGGGTCAACCTGGTGCAGACGACCGGAGCAGTTGACGGTGCCCGCCTGGCCTTGACTACCTTGATTGGCGTGCCGTCAACTACGGACATACAAATCAAGAATGTTCTCGATTCGAAAGGCAGGTCGAAGCCTCAAGCGGCCGATGATCTGGTTGCTCAAGCATACTCAAAACGGCCAGAAATCGGGGTCGCTCGATCTGCTGCGGCGATTGCCGAAGAACGGGTTGATATCGAAGGTGCCGGTTTATGGCCGCAGATCGGCTTGCGCTTTGGATATAACTACGACCGTCCGAATCAAAGGTACTTCCCCCCCCACGATCAGTTTGACGGCTCTTGGGATCTCTCGTTAGTTCTCAGTTGGACGATCTGGGATTGG
This sequence comes from Deltaproteobacteria bacterium, assembly GCA_019307065.1. Classification (GTDB taxonomy): domain Bacteria; phylum Myxococcota; class B64-G9; order B64-G9; family B64-G9; genus JAFDKH01. The sequence goes on along the minus strand of JAFDKH010000159.1, from coordinate 6,824 downwards.
GGAGTCAGCTATCACGGGATGAAAGCCGCCGAAGCCGAGGCGTCAGCCGCGAAGCATGCGGTCGCAGAAATCAAAGAAGCAGTTCGCCTGGATGTCGAACGTCGGCTTCGGGAATATCGCACAGATACTGAGAAAATCGCGGCAGCCAAAAGCGGCATAGCCAGCGCCGAACGAGCATTCAAAATCGCAAAAGTGTTATTCGAGGCCGGCCGGCTGACAAGCCTGGACCTGATAAACGCAGAGCTCGAACTCACCCAGGCTCATTATCAACTCGTTCAAGCCCGGGCTGACGCCCGAATCGCCTGGGCACAAGTTCTCAAAGCCACGGGAGAATCGGTTTCGGGGTCAGACCAGGTCCCGGTCTTATGACACGCGGGGATGGGTTTCTTCATTCAACAACATGGGGGTTCATGAATGCAAATAGTGGAAGAACGTCTACTTGTTCTTGGTGCCGAAGACTTCCAGCCCTGTCTTGCGCGCCGCGCGGCGGATCGCCTTGTCCAGGGTGGCCAGTGGCAAGCCCTCCCTGATAGCGAGATCGAGATACGAGGCGTCATAGGAAGTCAAGCCGGTGTCCCTGGCCAGCTGCATGGTCTCCGAGAACACCCGCTCGGGCAATTCGACCTCGATCTCGATTGGCAAGGCACGTAGAAGTTCTACGAAGCGCGATGCCCCGGCGCGTCCGATGCGCCCGCGGCGTTCGGCAAGCACCAGCACGTTGGCGACCTCGAGCGGCCAGATTGAAGGAACCAATGCCTCTATACGGGTAAGGCTCTCGAGAACTTGGTCGGAGTATTTCGAGGCCTCGTCTTCGAAACACCAGGTCATGACCACCGAGTTGTCGACTACGATGCGCTTAGCCATCAGGATCTGCCCTCCTCGATCAGCTCGCGCAGCGAAATGCCCCCCAGCTTGTGCTTGTGCCTGAGGATCTTTATCTCGGCGATGATATCCGCGGGATCGGATTGTCGATCTCTCTCGACCGGCTGCAGGACGGCCACCGGCACGCCGTGCTTGGTAATCACGATACATTCACCGCCCGCCACGCGCTCCAATAATTTGGGCAGGTGAGTCTTGGCCTCGTATGCGCCTACTCTGTCCATAGAAGACTCCTTCTTATTAGACTAGTCTAGGACTAGTCTAACACCACAAGCTACGTCTTGCAAGAGGCCTAAAGGTCGGCTCCGAATCTGGTTCCCCGCCCCGATCTCACTGGCACCTCGCACGGGGTCCGCAGGACATGAGCAGTGCTTCTGCGATCAGGAACCCTGCCCCTTCTTTGCCCTTGCTGCGATGATCAGCTCGTTGACCATACGCAGCAGGTCCTTGGCGTCGAAGGGCTTCTCGACCTGCAGGTTGTCGACCCGGGCCAGGTATTCGCGGGTCTTGGGGGTGAAGGCGCCGCCGGTGATGAAGAGCACGTTTTCGGCCAGGTCGGGGTTTTTGTCGACCAGCCACTTATGCAAGTCCATGCCCGATACTGCCGGCATCATCATGTCGCAGATGATCAAGTCGAAGTTTTGATCGCGTTCGAACAGTTCTATAGCCGCCGCACCCGACTCGGCCGTTACCACCTCGTGGTGCCTGCCCAGCAGGCGCTCCATCAGCGAGCGGATCTGCGCCTCGTCGTCGATTACCAGGACCCGGCCGGGCACGGCCGAGGCCTCCGGCTCGGTCACCCGGCGGGTCTCGACCGGCCCGGTCTCCTCGCGCTTAATCGGCAGGTTCACCGTGAAACAGGCCCCCTGGCCGACCTTGCTTTGCACATTGATGTCGCCGCCGTAGCCGTTGACGATGTTTTTGCAGATCGAAAGCCCGAGTCCCGAGCCGACGCCCACCGGCTTGGTGGTGAAGAAGGGCTCGAACAGATGCTTGAGGTTCTCGGGCGGGATGCCCTTACCCGTGTCGCGCACTTCGAAGAAGGCCTCATGGCCCGCGGACCAGGTGCGGATCTTGATCTGGTTGTGGGCGACGTCGCCCTCGTCGATGGCGTGGGCCGCGTTGACCAGCAGGTTGAGCACCACCTGGGCCAAGCGGCCCTCGCTGGCCAGCAGGCTGGGTACCTGGCCGAAGTCTTTGACCAGCCGGGCGCGGTACTTGATTTCGTTGGAGGCCATGCCGACGGCGTGCTCGATGGCGGAATGCAGGTTGACCTGGCTAAGATCATGTTGCTCGACTCGCGAAAAGGCGCCCAGACCACGGGCGATGTCCTTGATGCGCCGCGCGCCGCTGGCTGCCTCGCGGGCGCGCTCGACCAGGTCGGCGAGCATCGACGGGCTGACCGGCTCGGCCCCGTCGAATCCGGCCGGTTTTGCTTCAGTCGATTGGATTTGCTGAAATAGTCGCGGCAGATCTTCGGTCAGGCTCTCTAGATTGTACAGCACATAGGCCAACGGGTTGTTGATCTCGTGGGCCACGCCGGCCGCCAGCATGCCCATGCTGGCCAGCCGATCTGATTGGGCCAGGCTGGCCTGCATCTGCTTGCGCTCGGTGATGTCGCGGAAAATCTCCAGCTTGGAGATTGTACCGTCAGCGTTTCTTAACGGCGTATCAATCAAGTCGTAGGTCTTATCCGCTTTTTCGGAATACCATTCCCAGCGGACGGTCTTGCCCGCAAAAACATCCGGATTCTTGCACCAGGGACAGGCTTTATCGAGGTCGTGAAAATAGGCATAGCATTTACGATTTTCATATGGGCCGAATGTCTTGGAAAGTACGGCGTTCACAAATTCGATATTGTAATCCTGATCGACAATGTAAACGCCGTCATCCATCGCCGCAAAGACGGCGTTGAGCCTATCCCTCTCCGCCTGCACCGCCAACTCGGCCTGCTTGCGCTTCGTCTCGTCGCTGTAGACGGCGACGATCTGTCCGCCGGGCAGTTTGTAGACGTAGTTCGCCCGATAGAAGGACAGGTTATCGTCCCGATAGAGGCTGACAGGATGTTGCTCCGGTTCACCCGTTCTCCATACCCGTTGGAGGACCTCGAACAGGCCGAACTCTTTCACTCCGGGGAAGACCTCGCTCACTCTCTTTCCAAGGGCGTCTTTTAACGCGATGCCATCCATGGACTGGCCGGCCTTGTTGTAGTCGACGAAGACGAAATCCTGGCCATCGTCGACGGCCTCGTAGATGGCGACCCCCTCGGCCATGTTGTCGAACAGCTCTTTGTATCTCTCCTCGATGAGCTGGGCCTTGCCTTTTTGATCGTCTCGCATGATTCGAGCCCCTCCCAATACGCATCAGGGCAATCACGTGAAAAACAGATTCGTCTCCCTTGTGAACCCCACCCCGGTCGCAATGATCTTTTATGGCCGATGCCTCGAATATATTACAAGGCATGTCTTCTTGGCAAGATTGTCTTATTTGGGCGGGTATTTGACATGCAGGCTGAGCTTGACTTCCCAATCTTCGGGAGTGTCACCTATGTATCCGGTCTGTACCCAATGTGTACGATTTCGAGTTCTGTGTCCGGTTTTCGGACACCAGCTACCTCTCCCCAATCTACTGACGAATTTGTAACAGTCTGATTTTACAAAGCGTTGCCAGCGGGTGATGCTGGATAGTGATTTGGCGTCTTTGTATGGGGTGGCCACCAAGCGCTTCAATGAGCAGATAAAGCGCAACTCCGCAAGGTTTCCCACTGATTTCATGTTCCAATTGACGGAGGAAGAGTATCGCTCTTTAAGGTCGCAAATTGCGACCTTAAAGACAGGGCGGGGGCAGCACCGAAAATATCCCCCTCATGCTTTCACTGAGCATGGAGTCATTATGGCCGCGTCGGCGCTGAATTCCCAAAAAGCAGTTGAGATGAGTATTTTTGTTGTTAGAGCCTTTGTTCGGTTACGTGATTTGCTGGCGACGCATCAATTGTTGGCAGCTAAGCTTGCCGAACTGGAAAAAAAGCATACAACCCATGACCAGCATATCGTGGTATTGTTCGAAGCCATAAGACAGCTAATGGAAGAGCCGGTCGATAAGAAGCGGCAAATTGGATTCGGGGTGAAAGAGGGGGAAGGCGACTGACAAGGGCCCTATTGGACGATGAAAAGACGGGTCGCTATTTGGGCGGGTATTTGACCTGCAGGCTGAGTTTGACTTCCCAATCTTCGGGGCTGTCGTCGGCGTAGGAAACCCGGTCATAACTGAGCAGCACGAAATTGTGTTTCAAGAAATGAAAGGCAAAGCCTGCGATCAGGTGTTCAGCACCTCACGGATTTTCCGGGTCAGCAAGTTTGCGCTGAAGGGTTTCTGCACGAAAGGCGTCCCCTTGTCGAGCACCCCATGGTGCACAATGGCATTGTCGGTATAACCGGACATGTAGAGCACTTTCAGCTCCGGGCGCGTGGCCAGCAGCTTCTCGGCCAGAGCCTTGCCGCTCGATTTGGGCATCACCACATCGGTCAAGAGCAGGTGGATCGGCCCCGCGTGCGTATTCGCCACGGTTTGTCCCTCCAGCCCGTCCCGCGCCTGCAGCACCTGATAGCCCTTCCGCTCGAGCACTCGTACGACCAGTTTCAGCACCGCCGCCTCGTCCTCCACCACCAGCACAGTCTCTGTGCCGCGCGAGTCTCCGACCGTGCTGCGGGCCTTTTCGACCGACCCCTTAGTTGTCGTTGTCTTGGGCAGGTAGATCTTGAAAATCGTCCCTTTGCCGGGCTCGCTGTAAACCCAGATATTGCCCCCGTGCTGCTTGACGATGCCATAGACAGTGGAGAGGCCCAGCCCGGTGCCCTTGTCTTTTTCCTTGGTGGTGAAGAACGGGTCGAAGACCTGTCCCCGGGTCTCTTTGTCCATGCCGCAGCCTGTGTCGCTCACCGCCAACATCACGTGAGGACCGGGCGTGACAGCGACGTGGTTGCTCGCATACTCCTCGTCCAGTTCGATGTTCGCAGTCTCGATGGTCAGCTTGCCCCCGGTCGGCATGGCGTCGCGGGAGTTGACTACCAGGTTCATCACGATCTGCTCGATCTGCCCCGGGTCGGCCTCGACCTTCCATAGGTTGGGGTCCCTCTTGGTTGCGATGTCGATGTCCTCGCCGATCAGTCGCCGGAGCATCTTGTCCAGGTTCTCGATGATCAGGTTCAAGTCGATTACCTCGGTCTGGAGCATCTGCCGGCGGCTGAAAGCGAGCAGCTGGCGAGTCAGCGACACGGCCCGCTTGCCGGCGTCGTCGATCTGGCGCACGTCCTCGAGCAGCGGGTCGCCCTCACGCAGTTCCTCGGCCATGAAAGAGCACGACGATAGAATGACGGTCAGCAGGTTGTTGAAGTCGTGGGCCACGCCCCCGGCCAGCCGACCGACCGACTCCATCTTCTGCGACTGAAGGAGCTGTTCTTCGAGCCGCTTGCGCTCGGTGGTGTCTCTAATTATTCCCTGAAGACCGATTAGCTTACCCTGACTATCGAGAAGCGCCTTACTGGAAATTTCTATACTCACTTCTTCGTTCTTGCTGTTAAGCATTTTGGTTTCGAAGGTAACGTGAGAAAAAGTCTCATGATTCATAAAGGTTTTGGCAGCCAGAGCACCAACCTTTAAAAACTCATTTTTCTTGAAATGCGAGCTTAGTTCTGTACCAACCCACTGTTCCGGTCTAACCCCCATTAATGTCTCCACAGAAGGGCTTAGATAAGTAAATCTCAGATTGGTATCCAACATCCAGATACAATCAATAGAATTCTCTGCTAGTAAACGGAATTTTTCCTCGTTCTCCCACAGCGCCTGTTCCACCCGCTTGCGCTCTTCTTCGATTTCCAAGCTGTGCAGGGCAAAGGCGATGTCGCCGGCGACCTCCCTGAAAAGCGAGCGCTCCTCCTCGTCATAGGCGAACTCTTTCGGCACGGACACTGCAAGCAGACCGTAGATCTTGCCCTCGTGCTCCAGCCGGGCAGACACAGAAGTTCTCCCGCCGTATTGCGATGCAAGCAGGCAACCGGCGCATTCCGTGAACGGATCGTCGACTACCGTTTCGCCGAGGTCTAGCGCTTCCCTTGCACAATGGGTCAGCTCGCCGCGTCTCAGCTGCTCGGCCATGGGTTCGAAACTCGTTCCCAGGCCGGACTCGGCCGTGGTAATTGCCTTTTGTTCTTCGTCCAGAAGCGCGATCCAGGCGTTGGCATAGCCCCGGTCCTCGGTGAGAATTTCGCAGGTAAATTTGAGCAGCCGATCCCTGTCCTTCTCCTGGGTGATCAACTGGTTGACGTTGCGTAGAGTGCGCAGCACGAGGTTGAGGTGCTTTATCTGCGCCTGGGCTTGCTTGAGATCGGCGATCTCGAAGCCGGACTCGATTTTCTGCAGAGCTTGTGTCGCCAGCACCGAGAAACGACGCGCCAGAGTCATGTGCTGCTGCGAGAAATGAGCACGCTCGGAATGCGTGCAGACAAACAGCGCCCTTGGCTCGGATGCATGTATCGCGAAATGGAGTGTCGATCGGGCTCTTTGCCTGACCGGGTCGGGTTGTGCGCGCCACTCGTCTATAAGCTCCGTGTCGTAGGCCGCAACGGGTTGGCCCGCGAAGACGCGTTCGAACATGGCCCGCGGTTGCCAGACCGTGTCGGCGAAGGAGGGATCCGAGCTTGCGCTTGTCGTCAGGGTCCCGTCGCTGTTCTCCCTCAAGACGAAGGCCGCCTCGAAGCCGAGCGGTTCGCGCAAGACCTCGCAAAGCCCACGGAAGATCTCATCGAGATCCCCGGCCAGGACGATGGCGTGAAGGCCGGCCAGGAGCACTTCGGACGTCTTACGTTGTTGTCGCTCACGTTTTATGGATTCCTCGAGATCCAGCAGGGCTTCGCGCAGTTTCTCCGAGTTGGTCATGGCTGCTCCTC
>JAFDKH010000158.1 GCA_019307065.1 Deltaproteobacteria bacterium | reverse complement strand
CGGGGCAGGCGACTGGGGCCGACCACTCGAGACAGCCGTCGTTGTTGGTGTCTTGACAAGTAGACACGCCGTTGCCGACACAATATTTGTCGCCCGGAATTCGGCAGAGATCTTCACAGCCGGCAATGCATTGCCCGTCGCGATCACAGTAGGTGCCGCCCGGACAAGTGCCGCAAGTCTTGCCGCAGCCGTCCGAACCGCACTCTTTGCCGGCACATTGGGGGATGCAGATCGGGACACAGTCGCCGGTGAAGGGATCACAGGCGAAGCCGTCCGGGCATTCGACATTGGCACACAGATCGTCGCACAGGCTCGGCGGATCGACGACCGAGTCACAGTCGTTATCCAGACCGTCGCCGCATAGTTCTTTGGCGCCCGGGTGAATGGCGCCATTGGTGTCATCGCAATCGTTGCCGGCGCAGCGCCGGCCGAATGCCCCGTCGCCGTCCTCATCGCAGACCAGACAGTTGCCCTGGTAGCAGTTTTGTCCGTTGGGGCACTCAGCGTCGCTAGTGCAGCTGCCGGAGCTTTCCTGGCAAATACCATTCACGCACAGGCGGCCGTGTTTGCATTCCGAATCCGAGCGACAGCCGAATTCGTCCAGTTCACCGCCTCCGCAGGCGGCCAGGCAAAAGATCATTAGAGACACGGGGATAATTAGAAAAACTCGCCTAGCTTTCATCGGGTCCTCCATCGAACTTAGGCCCAGTGCGGGCCTTTCATCATCATAGATATCTTTGTCTAATCTAGCAGACTGGCCGGAGAAAATACAAGTTAGGCTCAGCAACCCTATTTGTTTCGCTTGAGCGAGCGCAGTTTGGCCTGCATGATTTTCAGAATTTCGGTGTCTGTGGCGGCCATGCCCAGGGTGGCGATCTTACCCAGGTTGGCCAGAGACTCCATTCCGTCCCTGCCTACAATTCCGTCGCTGAAAGGAATACCGATACCGCTAAGTGCCAAAGATGCCGCCCTGAAAGCTGCATCGACCGAAGTCATCGTCTTTAGGGCACACCCGATTTTTGCGCCGTCGCAGATCATTCCGGTGACATTGCCGACCATATTATTGACGGACATCGAGATTTCATCGGGACCGCCGCCCTCGAGAAAAGTCAACCCGGCCGCCAGGCCGATCCCGGCTGCATTCGAACAGCCGCAAACCGCCGAGAGCGTTCCCAGATGATGGGTTGTTGATGAAGTAACCAGACAGGCCAGCGCCAGGGCCTGGTCGATGGCTTCTTTGCTTTTACCTATCTCTTGGGCCCACATATTCAGCGGTACGGCACAGACAATTCCCTTGTTGCCCGACCCGGCCAAAGACATAACGCTGAAGTCTTCACCGCACATGCGGGCATACACTCCGGCGCACACCCGGCGACTAATGCGGCTGAGAGGGTCCTGGCGACCCATTTGGGTGAAGCGCTCGGGAAACAACGAAAGACCATGCCGGGCGATTTCCATATTGAGTTCGATACCGCGCCTGAGTTGCAGACGATCTTTCGGGGTCAGCGAACCGGCCAGCTCGATTAGTTTCTCAAACTGAAAATCGGCCAGCTCAGCGCGTAGTTTAGGCACGGCCTGGGTCGCGTTTTCCACTTTGACCGAGATCGCCCGGCTGTCTTTCTCCAGATGGACCAGGCGGGTGTGCTCATTTTCGATTACGGCCCGGCCCTGGCCCTTGCTGCGAACCACGCGACAATCGATGAACAAGTCTTCCTTGCCTGAATCCACCTCGATATGGATTTCCCCGGATTCCATCAACTTAGCGGCCGCTTCGAGAACGTCGTTGTCGATATTGCGGAAGCATTCCAGTTCGAGTGATGGATCGGGCAACAAACTGCCAATCGCCAGGGCCCACCGAATGCCGACCTTGTGGTCGGAAAACGGAATGCCGACTGCATAGCAGTTTTTGTATATTCGCGGATCGCAAAGCAAAGTAACTGATTCGACCGGACCGGTCGACTGGGCGGCAGCGCTCGAGGCCGCCAGCGCAATCGAAGCCGGCTCGGTGCAGCCCAGGGCCGGTTTCCATTCCTCACTCAGATAGTCGCTAAGCTGCATATTGATCTGATTCTACCTTTCTAAGTAACGGGTAGTAAAATACTCGTCGGGAACGTCCGGGCGAAGTTTGAATTTTTCGATCTTCATCACCGAACGTCGCTTGTTCTGCTTGTTGAGCATTTCCATGTGCATCGGACGGAAAAGGTGCTTTTCCTTGTCTACTTCTTCGACTTTCAACGTGGTTAGCTCTTTATGCAGTTCATCGTCCAGATCATAGTAGATCGATTTGCGGATCATGAAATCGGGTTTTCCGATGTGGCTGACCTTCTTTGAAAAACCGTTCTCCTCGGCGATATCTTCGCTTTTGGGAATCGACTCGATAACCCAGCATGATACTCCTCCGGCCTTTTCTGTTTTGATGATCTTGTGAGTGAAGTCCTCGACCTTGGGAGGAGTAATATCAGCATAGGAAAACTCAGAGCCCATGAAGCTCTTGGCTTTCTCGGATGCTACGATCCGGCGGGTCTTGCGTAGGGCCGGCAGATAGAGCCACATATCATCTGTTTTATTTTCGTAATCAAAAGTCAAAAGACCGGTGCCTTTCACGTCGGCCGGTGTCAGGAAGCGAATTAGACGTTTCTCGGTCAAGCCCTTGTCGTAAAGCTTGCTGACCGAGGCTGTCTTGCGCACTCGCTTATTGCCCTTGGCATCAAAGATGATCAGGGTTGCAATTGATTCGGCCCCGTCGAGTTTGATGGCCTTGACCGCTTTTTCCATGATTTGAACTGGAGTCGGGTCCGCGGCCAATGCGTTTTGGGTTGTAGCCAGGAAAACTATCAGTGTTGAAAGTACAGTCAGTGTTCTCATTTCAGCCTCCAGTATTTTTTGACGAATCATGTTCTACCAGATTCAAAGGTTCAAGGAAACGTGGACGTACAATCAGGCAAATGGCCGGCAAAAGCCCCAAAGCCCCAATCAGGCAGCCGCCGATGGAGACGACCACTAGAAAACCAAAGAATTTCACCGGCATAAAACTAGACAACAACACCACCGAGAAACCGATAATGACACTCAGAGCGTTGAAAACGATTCCGCGGCCGGTGGTCGTCAGGGTGATTTTAACCGCCTCGGCCGGTTCAAGCCCATTTCTTCGCTCTTTGCGGTAGCGCCATAGATAGTGGATAGTGTAGTCGATCCCGACTCCGATCATTATTGAAGACAGCATGGCGGTGGCGATATTGAGCTCAATTTTGAAAAGACCCATCAAGCCGAACAACATAGCCATCGACAGCGAAAGCGGGATGGCCGATAACAGACCGGCCACCAGGGATTTGAACAAGATCATGACCAACAAAGTGACCAGTACTAAAGATAGCAATAGGGAGATGATTTGTCCCTGCACGACTGCATCGACGATGTCGGCCAGGATATCCACGAAACCGCCTACCACCGGGAACATGCCTTTCGGGCGCTGGCTCAGATCTTCGTCGATCACACCGACAACCCGTTTGATGGCCTCGGTGCTCAATGTGTTCAAGCGGGCAGTCAACAAAGCGTGTTCATAGTTGAAATCGACCATGCGTTCGAAGTCTTCAGGGTCGCCCGACATTGAATAGAGCAGGAAATATTGGGCCACCGCCTCTAAAGAATCAGGGATGCGATCGGGTTGCGGATTGTCGCTGTCTAAGACGCGGTTCAGTTTGCGGACGACTTTGGCGACCGAACTGGTCTGGCCGATCTCGGGCAACTCGGCCAGTTTCTTCTCCAGATCGTCGAGTTCTCTGAGTAGTCTGGGATCTTTGACGTTGCCCTTGGCGACGATCGAGATAACACCCGAGCCGCCGAAGTACTTGTCCACCAGGGCGGCTGATTTGGCGACGGGAGCCTCTTTTTCGTAATAGTTGATTGGATTTGTGTCGACGATTAGCAGGTTGATGCCGGCGGCTGTACCGGCAACGACCAAGACTGAAATGACTATTATTGATTTCGAATGGTGAATGACAGCGTTGGCAGTAGCGTGCAGCATGCGTTCTAAGATTCTTGTTTTGCCGCTTTTGGTCTCGACCCCGATAACGGGTTTTGATTTGGGCAGCAGAGCCAGCATGGCCGGGATGAAAGTCAGGCTGCCCAGCAGAGCAAAGGCCACCGCCGCTGATGATAAAATACCCAATTGTTTGGCGGGGACTACGATATGGCTCATCAGGCACATCAGGCCGGCGATAGTCGTTATTCCGGTAACCATGACCGGCGAAAACAGCTCTTTAATCACTTTACGAGCCAGGTCGTGAGGTCCGACTTCGGCGCCGGGCCGGTTTTCTTCCTGGTAGCGGGCCAGGATATGAATTCCATAATCGTTGGCCACGGCGATCAGGATTACCGGCAGCAGGATGGTAACCATCTGGATCTTCCAACCGATAACCGGAATCAAGCCCATCCCGAAGGCAATCGCCATTACGACCACAACGAAAGGCAGCAACACGCCGCGCAACTGTTTGAAACAGAAGAACAAAAAAAACAGCATGATCAGCAGGCCCATGGGCAGAAAGCGTTGCATGTCATGACCAATATCGTGAGCCACGTTTACGCGGATGTATGGCATGCCGGCCAGGGTGATTGGTTCCGGTCCGGGTATCTCTTCAATCAGCTTGTTCAACCCGTCGATTGTATCGTTATCTACGGCATCGGCATTCAGAAGCCCGATAATCGAGGCAGCCTTGAAGTCTTTGGCGACTACGTTGCCATAAACCAACTCATTGTCTTTCAGGGCCAGACGCAGTTTTTCTCTGGCATCATCCGTGCGCGGAATGCGCTTGATCGCCGGATCGACGATGAGTTGGTCGTTTTCCGAACGGATATCTTTCAGTGAGAACAGGCTCAGAACACGGTCGATCCCGTCGACTCTTTCCATTTTTTTAGAAAGTTTCTTCATGCGCTTTAAAGTTTCGGAGTTGAGAACGTCCTCGGCGGTCATAATCAGCATGACCATGTCGGTCCCGCCGAATATTTTCTCAATCTTGGCGAGATTCACCCGGGCGCGCATATCGTCTGGCAGCTGGCTCTTCATTTCAGGGTCGACTTCGGTCTTGGGGATCTGGCTGGCCAGGGCGGCCGTGATCCCCACGAAAATAATGATTACCGGCCAGCGAAAGCGAACCACGAATTTAGCGAAAGAATCGATCATGGTTTTTTAATCCTTGACGTGAAAGGCGCCGTAGAGCACCAGGTCGGCGAGTTCGTCGGCGTAGTTCTCATAGAAAGAATCGTCGAATTCGATATTGAAGGCGTTCTTTATTACTGGTCGGATGATGAAGTGCGACGAAAGGATGCCCATGATTGCCGGCCCGACAATTTCTAACTTGATATTTTTTCGGACAGGTTCAGGTAAGGACGGCAGGAAACTCGATCCGAAAATAGTTACAATCTGACGGACATGTTCAGCCTTGAATTCGACGATACCGGGAGTATCGTGAGGTAATTCAGTCATGGCCACGCGTACCAATTCGGGGGATTCACGAAAAAAATTGATTATCGCCCTGAAATAATGGCGGACTTTCAATTCGGTCGGATCACTGGATGTAAAGTTATTCAACACGATTTCGTGCATTCGCGAAAAGAAATGTTTGAGGATTGCCTTTAGCAGGGCTGGTTTGGAGCCGAAGTGGTAATTTACCATGGCCACACTGACTCCGGCCTCTTTGACTATTTCGCGCAGGCCTGTAGCCGAATAACTCTTTTTGGCGAACAGCCTGATAGCTGCTTCCAAGATTCTAAGCTTTGTGTTTTTGTCGGTTTGCTCGGTCATGACTAGCTCTAGAAATAGGCTTTTAGCTCGAGAAAACCGGCGCTCATCAGCTGATCGATAGTACCGTACATAGTGCCGTCGGGCCCGCCGTAGATTTCGGCCCCGGCGCAGGCTTTCAATCCGTCGGCAATCGAGTAAGTAATTTTAGGCATCAAGATCCATTCCTCAGTGCTGAAATTGTAGAAGCCCAATAACTCCAGCGTCAGAGTCTCTTGCAACAAGTTCCAGGCGACCCGGGCTGTTAGCGCATGTGAAAAGCGAGTTATCTGTCCGGCGATCATGCGAGTGTTGCGTCTGATTTCGGTGCGGATACCAGAGACAATTGCACCCGCAGTTATCGGATTAGCCATGAATTGTTCCAGTAGTTCGCGAGGCGGTAGTTCTCCGACAATGTCCTTGGGATCGGGGAGTTTCTCCCAGTCGAAAACCGTTCGCCCGACATACTGGAGTATTATGGATACATCGCCGAACTCGCGATCCACTCCGAGGACATATTGCAGGTCGGGCAGGGGTACGTGTTCACTCTTGCCGCTCTTGAGAGTATGCCGGTAGGCAACTTCTCCGCGCAGGCCGAAAAGATCTCCGATAGCAGTCGAAAAGTCGGCCCCGGCCACATGCTGTTGGTAAGCCCGGAACGCAACGGCCAGTTCGATTGGGTCCTGGAGATATCGAAGTTCAACAAATCCCAGGCCGGGAAATGTCGCGTAGCCGAATAGGTATGATACTGAAAAGTCGACTTTGGCCAACTCGAAGTTCAGGCGTGTGGCGGCAATACCATGCTCGAAATCGGTATCGGGATAGTCTGGTTCGGTAAATGCAATTGGGCCCGGCAAAGCGAAGCTTGGAAAATGAGAGGGCGCATAAAAAGGAATATAGATGATTTCCCAACGCAGCGGCGGAAAGTTGAGCCAGGTTCGTATAGCCAGATTGGCCGCCCGGCGATCGTCTTCGTTGGGTGAGCGTACCCGCATATCCCGCGGAGTGAGGTTATCGGTCGGGTTGAAGGCATCGGCTCGGCCCCAGGCAATTATCTGATGTCCGAAACGAATGTCTAGCGGACCGAGATAGACATTCGCAAAGGCCTCGTGCAAATCGAAAGTACCTTCAACCTGGCTGCCCAAATAGCCGTAGCGCAGGCGCATCTCGGCGCGTCCATCACCCCATTTGCCCATTTTGGCCTTGAGCGAAGCTGCGGCTTCGGCGTAACCCGATTTGATCTCGGTCACATTTTTTTCGTTGACCTTACCAATGTACAGGTCACCGCGCACATAGCCGTTGAACTCGACCGAAGAAGTTTCTATAAAGCCGGTCTCGTTCGCCTCTTTATCTTGGTCTTTCTGATCAGGTTCTTCTAGGGCTTTTTCAAAAAGGCCCTGACCAAGTGCGGGCGTTGTTGTACCGAGAAAAATAAGTATGGCCATGAAATACAACATATTTCTATCAAACGCTTGTTTAGTTCCCATAACTTCTCCTTGTGATAATAAGAGAATACAGAAACAATCCCCATTTCTAGCAAAAATACCTAACAAACGTTTGTTTAGTTGTCAAGCGCTTTATTATATGGGGACGGATAAGGTGGGGTTTACCAGCAGCCGAAGAGTTCAGAGCACGACTGAGTGCTGGAGCAGCATTGCCAGCTATTGGTTAGCGACCAGCAAGTATAAGAGGGTGAGGGGCAGGTACATTCGAGATCGGCGTCGCAAACCGACCCGGCCCCGTAGGTTTCGGTGCAGTCACAGGTGCCTCCACAGTTGTCGTCGTCACAGTGATAGGGGTCGTAAAGACTGCCGCCGCACGAAGGTGAACAGCATTCACCCGCATAGCACACCTGGCTGGAAGTGCAGCAACTCCCGCCACACTCATCATAGGCGCACTCGCAGAGGCCTGCGTTATCGTTACAGGTCTCATAGTCGCCGCAGCTTCCACAGGTCCCGCCACAGCTGTCTGGGCCGCATTCCCTGCCGTCGCATTGCATGTCGCAACAGGTCCCATCGTCACAACGCTGGCCGAAGTCGCAATATCCGCACACATCGCCGCAACCGTCTGAGCCGCATTCAATTCCCTGGCAATCCGGCTGACAGATACATTCTCCATCGATACACAGTTCGTTCGAGTAACAACTGCCACATTCATGTCCGCAGCCATCCGGGCCACACTCGCGGCCGGAGCACTGCGGATCGCAGCAAGTTCCAGCTTGGGCGTTGCAAACCTCTCCTTCGGCGCAGCAAATACCGCCGCATTCGGCAAAATCGCAGACGCACAGGTTCTCCTCACAGTGCTCGTCGCCAGCACAAGTGTATGGGCATTCGTCTTCACAACCGTCAGAACCGCATTGTTTACCGGCACAAGCGGGAGTGCAAACACAGATATCATCAAGGCACTGATCGTTGGGTAGATCACATTCGCAGCTTCCGCCGCAACCGTCCGTGCCGCATGTTCGGGCGGGGCAGGCAGTTGTACAGCACTC
This sequence comes from Deltaproteobacteria bacterium, assembly GCA_019307065.1. GTDB lineage: Bacteria > Myxococcota > B64-G9 > B64-G9 > B64-G9 > JAFDKH01. The sequence continues at coordinate 4,399 of JAFDKH010000158.1, read as the reverse complement.
ATCTGAGCCGTCGCAGACCTGGCCGTAACTGCAGCAGACACCCCCGCATTGATCATAGTCGCAAACACACCGGTTGAAGATGATTGGATCGCAGTAGCTATTGGGCGGGCAGTCCTCCTGATCCCATTCCAGACAAGGGTCTTCGTCGATGTCGCGGCAAATCTTGACGTAGGAAGAATCCAGCCATGAACAGTCAGTGCTGCCCTCCTGGCACTCGCTGGTGCAGCCGCCCGAAAAAATACACTCGTCTGCCTGGCAGACATAATCGTCTTGGCAGTCCAGTTGCATGCCGTCGTCGCTACCGCCGCTGCAGTCGGTATCTAGCCCGTCGCAGACCTCATCACCGAATGCCGGACCGTATTCTTCGGGGGTGCAAGCCTCCCAGGACCCATTCAGGCATTGACTGGCCGGGTGGTGTGAGCCTGCACAAACTCCTTCGGTCAGCTCGCATTCTTCAAGTACCAGCTGGGGATCTTCGGCGTCGGTTCGCCCGTCGCAGTTATTGTCGTCACCATCGCAAACTTCCTCGCCCGAAGGAATGCACTCTTCTTGGCATTGTCCGCTTTCACATTCGTCACCGGCCGGGCAATCCTGATCGTCTTCGCAGCCGGGCACACATACCTGGTCGACGCACAGGTGGCCAATCAGGCAATCAGCCTTTACCAGACAGGGTACGCAGGCTCCGGTAACCAGGTCGCATACCGGAGTAGGCACCGAACAATCATCGTTGGAGCTGCAAGAAAACCGGCAGATATTGTCATGGCATACCTCGTCGCCTCCACAGTCATCATCGATCAGGCATTCGACGCAGGCGCCGTGTTCGCCCAAAGAGTCGTCGCAGTGTAGATCTCCCGGACAATCACGATCGGAATTGCAGCCGGTCACGCAGGTTTTGTCGATACACAAATGCCCTATCGGGCAGTCATCGACAACCAGGCAATCCACGCAAACATGAGCATCAAGATCGCAGCTGCCGTTGGGGCAATCATTGTCGTCGCGGCAACCGGCCACACACTCATGTGACTCACAAACGGTTTCTAAAGGACACTCGCTGTCTAAGTTGCATTCGACACAAACTCCGTTGTCTGTATCGCAGACGTCAGGCGAGCACTGCTCGTCCAGGCTGCAATAGAACTGACATTCGTAATTTTGACAGATGTATCCGGCCGGACAGTCGCTGTCTTCTGCGCATTGGGCACAAGTCCCATGTGTTCCGACGTCGGGCAGGCAAGTCCAGCCCTCGGGGCAGTCGCGTTGGCTGCGGCACCCGGTTTGACAAATACTATCCTCGCATATTTTACCGCGCTCGCATTCGTCGTCTGACTGGCAGCCCTGGGGAGGTTCGCATTGATTGTCGCGGCATTCATCGTTGCCCGAACAGTGCTCGTCTGAAAGGCACTCGACACAGCTGGCCGAAAGCATGTCGCATTGCGGCGTCGGCTCGGAACAATCGGCATTTGTGCTGCAGCCTTGCCGACAGGTGTTGTCGACGCAGTGCTCTGAAATCGGACAATCTCGATCCACCAGGCAGGCAACACATTCGCCGGCTTCGGTGTCGCAACGTGGAGTCGGGGCCGCACAATCATTGTCGGAAGTGCAGATCTTGTTGCATTGATTGTCTTCGCAACGCTGATCCTCTTCGCAATCCCGATCGCCCATACAAGCCACACACGTTTTTGAAACCGGCTCGCAGCGGGGAGTCGGTGCGGCACAGTCACTATCGCTTTCACAAGTGGTCACAGCCACGCATTTAGAGTCGACACATTGTTGGCCGGCCGAACAGTCATTGCTGGATGTACATTCCGGCTCGGGTTTGGAAGAAGTGCAACTCGTAAATAGAGTTAGTGCCAATCCCAGCAGTATTCCAACCAGAAATCTTTTTCTAATCATCATGGTCCTCCCGCCTCGGCGCTCGAGGGCTTTGTTCAACCATCGGATTATCTAACGGAAATATTCACAAAATTGCCCGAAAAACACAAGTCGAGTTGCTATTCAGTGATAGATTCGGTAGTCCTTTCAAAAGGGAGAGGGCATGCGTCTTTGGCTGATACCTTTGATTTTATCGTCTATGTTCAGTTTTTTGCACTGTAGTAACAATGGTGGATCTCCGGACGGCAGCTTAGACGGCAATGACGCATCGGACGGCGATGCCGGCCAGGGCGATGAGATTGAGACTCCTTTTCGGTTGATTTTCGAAAGTGGTGCCCAAGCCTGCGCCCAATTCGCCGACAAGCGAACCGCCGCCCAGGAATTGGCTCTGCGCGGGCATATTCTTTTCAATACAACAACTCTCAGCTTGCCGCGCGACGTCGATAACCTGGTGGCCGATCTGATCAAAGAAGTGAGAATTAGCGGACCTAATCCGGTTACGGCGACTGCAGATAGTGACGGCGAAATCGTGCATAGCAAACAAACCGCATTGTGGGGCTGGTGTCATATCTACGAGTTCAACCAGGCCTTTCTAGCCGGCAGCCGGCCGCTGGTCATAAAGGCCACTTTCAAATTCTGTCACAAGAACGCAGTCAGCGATCCCGATCAGTTGGTCTTCGATCAAGACAACCCGGGCGTAGAACCGCAAGGTTTGGTGGAGGACAGCCAGGTTACTATCCTCGGGTTGCTCGACAATGGCGAAGATTATCTGACCGAGAAGCAATTCTACCGATCGTGTACTTATTCAGACTTGCCGCAATATAAAATAACTGTAGAACTGGCCGGCAGTGATCAAATTGTTCTTTATAAGCGCTATCAGCAACCCCTGATGGCTTCAGGCCCGGCGGCGCTGACTCGGGCCGAAATCGATATCGATGGGGAACAACGAACAGTCGACGATTATTTCAAGCTGGCATACTCGGCCGATATGCACAATTTCAACGAACGCTATCTGGTCGTGCTCGATCCGCCGTTAGGCAGCATTCACGGGCTGCATTTCGAAGAGGCCAATCAAAACGACCCGCCCACAGTCATTGATATTCTTGGCGAAGATCTGGACCCTATAAATCCCGTCGAACAGCGAAATGTGGTCAGCTATTCTGACGTCGAAAACTAGCCGTTAAAATCATCTATTTGTCTTGTGATTTCGACCATCCAGCCCTTGTTATTTTAAGCCGGCTGTGTCAGTTTTCACAGACTAAATGATACTCAATATACGAGCCAAAGAAAATCAGTTGGCAACAATCTCTATACCTTTTTTGAAAGGAATCAAGATGAGAAAATGCGCGAGCTATGGATCAATTTGCCTGCTGGCCAGCCTGTTTTTACTGGCGCCGGTTATCAACGGATGCGGGGGAGGAACCACCCCGCCCGAATGCGACGGGGTTGCGAACCCGTGTGCCGCCGCTGATGTCCAACGCTGCAACCCGGCCGGCGATGCCGCCCAGATTTGTCAGGCAGACGCAGACGGATGCCTGGTATGGACAAACTCCGCCAGTTGCGGAACGCATCAGAGTTGCGAAGTGTCCGGTTCCAGCGCGGCTTGTGCCTGCGACGATGAATGTACTACGTCTGGGGCAACCCAATGTTCCGGAACCGTCATCCAGACTTGCACGGCTGATGCCGACGAATGTCTTTACCTGGAGGCCGGGACCGATTGTGCCGATAGCAGTCAGAACTGTGATGACAGTGCAGAACCGGCAGTTTGCACCGATATTTGCACCAACGAATGTGATACCGTCGGAGCTACCCAGTGCAACCTCACAGTAATCGAGACTTGCACTGTCGACGGCGACGGCTGCAACGATTGGGTGGCCGGAACCGACTGCGCCGATAACAGCGAATACTGTGACGACAGTACAGAACCGGCCGCCTGCACAGCTACCTGCACCAGTGATTGCGTAACCCTCGGCGCTACCCAGTGTGCTGATACCGTCATAGAGACCTGTACCCAGATTGGTGCCTGTACGAACTGGGTAGCCGGAACCGACTGCGCCGACAGCAACCAGTTTTGTGACAACACTGCCGACCCGGCTGTGTGTGTCGACACTTGTACCAACGAATGCCCAACAGTCGGGCTGAGCGAGTGCAGTGGAACGGTGATCGTGGCTTGCAGCGTCGGAGTTGACGACTGTAACGATTGGGTGGCCGGGACCGACTGCAATGACACCGGCCAAATCTGCGATGACTCTGCCGACCCGGTTGTCTGCGCTTGTGAGACAGGCTGTTCGACAGAAAACGAACAACAGTGCAATGGCACGCTAATCGAAACCTGTACTCTTGTCGGGGCCTGCCTGCATTGGGTCGCCGGAGTGGACTGCAACGAAAACAGCGAGATTTGCGACGCCAGCACCGACCCGTTTTCCTGTTGTGCCGATGGTTGTAGTACCGCAGGCGAGCAACAGTGCAATGGAACCGTAATCGAAACCTGCACCCAGGTTGGGGCCTGCCTGCAATGGGTGGCAGGAAC
>JAFDKH010000157.1 GCA_019307065.1 Deltaproteobacteria bacterium | reverse complement strand
AAGGGTGAATTTGGGTTGCATCGGGCCACTTCAGGCCGTTAGACTTGGCTACATGCGATATGTGATTCTGATAACTGTTCTGTTTTGCACGCCGGCTTGCGATAAACCCCCGACTTCGCCGGAAGAGGTTTATAAGGTTTTTTACGCAGAAGTGGCTGAGGCCAAGCCGTATTGGGACAAAATTGCAGGTTTTTTAGACCCGCAAGCCTTGAGCACTTTTCGCCGGATAGGCAAGCGCCTGGCCGACATAGAGAAATACGACGGTGATCCGTTGGACTTCTTTTTTAGACAAGTCAAGGGTACCCGGCGCATGCCTCTGCAAGAAGTCTCGATCGCCTCTCGTCTGGAGGGCAAGGTCATCCTGAAAGTCAAAGCCGGCCCTTGCACCCAGGACGAAGAGTGCGAGGACTCGCTGGTTGAAATGAGAAAAGCTGAAGGGCGCTGGGTAATCGTACCCCGGATACCCAAACTGCTTATGCAATCAAGTACACCCGGCGGGGAGGAACCCAAAGAATGAGTCCATCTCGAAAAGCGGTAATCCTTGTTTTTGTTTTGGCGTTGGGGCTGTGTGCCTGTGGCCCGGCCAAAGACACATCCGGCGCAGCCGCGAGCGGGAGTGCCGCCAGCAAGGCCCCGCCTCCGCCGCCCGGCCCGGTCCTGTATGTGGCCCACTCACTCATGGCAGACATGCTGCACGTGACTGAAAAGATTAGCCTCTGGCGCGAAGGAATGAAGCGAACATATTATCGTTCTTTCGATGATTACTTCGGGATGGATGATACCGATAAGAAATTGATTCGTAAATTCGCGTTCGCCCGCTCAGAGCTTGAAGAACGGTTTGCAAAAAGCAAGCCGCTGCCGACATTCGAAGCACCCTTTGGGCCTGAAGGCAAGATGCCGCCGGCGGCCTGGAGCCTGGCCGATCGACTCTGGAAGGCTACTATGGCCGCCAAGCAACCGGCTGAGATTTCACGGGCACTCAAAGGAATAATGTCGCCGGCCGACGCCGAGAATTTATCAAAACTGCTGTTGAAGCTGGCTCCCCGGATTGGTGAGTTGTTGACGGAACGAGCCGGGTTCAACAAAGAGATCCTGGTCGTCAAGGAAATGCTGGATAAACCCGAAATTTCGACCCTGCTCCAGTCGTTTGGAAAATTCGCCGGGATAAGTACACGCGGGATGAAGTTTGACATCAACCCGGTTTGGGCCCCCGAGAAGGCCGAGTTCGAGGCCATCGCCTATGGTGATCGGATTTTGGTAAGCATGCCGGAAGAGAAGCCGGTTGGGGCAACTCACACTGCCATGGTAATTCGCGCAATCGGCCAGCGCTTGTTGGCCCGTATGTCGGCAGAGAAGAAAGCTCTGGGCACGATCCGTTTTGTGGAAAAAGCCGGGTTGCGTGATCAACACTTGGCCCTGGTCGATGGCATCCTGGACGCCCTGAGCCACGGTATTGCCGGCCCGCTGGTAGTCAATGGCCCCGGCGAAGTTCCTCCCTGGCCTGGTGATGATCGCCGCCAGAAGTTTGCTGAGGCGTTGACGCCTCTATTGAAAAGTTATCTTGCCAAGGGTCGCCCCTTTGACGGGGCCTTCGCCAAGAAAGCCGCCGATATTCACTTCAAGGTTAATCCACCTAAGCCGTCCGACTATCTTGCCGGTGCAATAGTAATCGGCGAGGACAAAACCATCGCCCCGTTCAAGTCGCAAGTCTATCGCTGGACAGTCTGGAAATTTCCGCCTTCGAAGAAGTACAACTACCCGCGCAAATTCGGCAACGATCCGGGCCGCTCGGCTCTGTTGCTGTTCACGCCGACGGAATTGAAAAACCTGCCCAAACGTTTCAGCGGCATGGACAAACTGCTCAAAGCCATGAAGCAAGCCGGAGGCTATATGCAGCGCAACCAGCCGGTCTTGATTACTGTTCCCCGTGAGTCACGCGGTTATCTGTTCGTAATTGCGGCACCCACACCGGAAGGCATGAAAAAGATTGCCAAAGCCTTCTTTGCGCTCAAGCAGATGCCCCAAAAGCCCGTCGTAATATTCGATTAATTTGCGTCCATCTTGAATTCGAATAGTTCGTCTTTGGATAGCAAAATAGCAAATAGATCCTCCTGGGTGCCCTGGATATGGCTGGCCGGGATAATCTGCCTGACTTTGATCTGGCGGGTTGTATTCTTAATTTGGGTTCAATTCGATCTGGATGCCGACGAAGCCGTCGTCGGCTTGATGGCCAAGCACATTTCCGAAGGCCGTGTGTTTCCGATCTGGTTTTACGGACAGCCTTACATGGGTGCCGTCGAGGCCTATCTGACAGCCCCGCTGATGTGGTTGTTTGGTCCCAACGGTTTGGCGGTCAAGATAAGCGCGATGCTATTTGCCCTGGCGTATGTCTTCTCGGGCTGGATACTGGCCCGTCGTATTTTAGGCAAAGGAGTCTCGGCGGTTTTCACTGCCATCTATCTGGCAGCCCCGCCCTTGTTGCTGACGCTCTGGTCGGTGAAATTACGCGGCGGGTTTGTGTCGGTTTTGGCCCTGGGCCAGCTGATACTCTGGCTGGCGCATGTCATTGCAACCGAAGGCGCTAATATGCGGCGCGGTTTTTTCATGGGTTTGCTTTGCGGCCTGGGTATCTGGATTAACCTGCTGGTTTTGCCCTTCCTGCTGGCGGCCGGGCTCTACTTGCTGTCTAGGCGGCGGCTTATAAATAATATCGCCCCAATGCTGCTTTGTTTAGCCGGGTTGCTAATCGGGGCAGCACCTTTTTGGATTGACAACCTGTATAGTTCAGGGGCGACCTTCGCTCGTTTGCTTGGCGGCCAGCAGGGCAGTCTGCTGGATCATTTGGCGAATACCTTCGGCCGGCACCTGCCGATCTTGTTGGGTGAATTTCCACCCTGGCAAGAGGCAAATACAAGCTCGTGGTTGGGTATTGGCATCCGGATTCTATTCGGGCTGGGGTTGATTGTTTTTTTGTACTGGCAGCGAAAGTCACTCGCCAGGTTCTTTTGTTTTTCAAAAAAGCCGACCAGCGGAATAGAAATGTATGTTTTGACCGCGCTTGGTTTTTTATTAGCGGCTGCTTTTACTCACTTTGGCGGCAAGCCGGAGCCGCGCTATGCGATTGTGCTTTATTCGCTTCTGGCACCGATATGCGGAGTCTGTCTCGGACGCTTATGGGCTTGCTCCCGGCTAACTCGCTGGCTGGCCGGGCTGGCAATGCTTGGACTACTGACATTCAATCTGTCGACGATTTATCGTCACGATTACAGGTTGCCGACTAAGCCGGTTCATTACATCAGAAAGTCTTTACGACTGCCTCTCGATCTCTCGCCCGTCTATCACGCTCTCGAGCTAAGCGGTGTAAAAGCGATCGAAGCCGACTACTGGATTGGTCAGCTTGTCAATTTCGAAACCAGTGAACGTATCGTGGCCGTGACCCGGCCGCAGCGAATTGCCGATTATCTAACCCGCTTTCGGGCGGCCGATCGACATGCCTGGATTTTCAACAAACCCGGCAGCCGTAAGGGTGCGGCCAGGAAAGTAAGAGAACTGTCGGCATACGGCATTATGGTCGATACACTGGAAATATGCGGTTTGCATGTCGTGTTTTCATGGGACGAAGGTCTCGCGGCCCAAGATTGGCAGGCCCAGGCATCGCACGGTCAAGAACCACCCAAGGCATTCGATCGCAATGAATACTCGCGCTGGACAAACGGCCTCGATCAGCAGGTTGGGCATTGGTTTGAGCTGGATCTGGGCAGTTTGAGAGTAATAAATGGGATCGGAATCATATCGGCTACGGGCGATACTCCTCGCCAGGTTTGCCTGCAGACGTCCCTGGATGGAGAAACCTATCAAGACTTAACTTTAGCCCGGCTGTCATTACGCTGGCACTATCGATTTGACCCCCGCCCGGCCCGCTTTGTACGGTTTGTACTTACTGAAAACAATAATCGTTGGTGGTCGATTATTGAAATGTATGTATACGGGCAATGAACGACTGTGTGTTATATTGAACCCGATGCTTCGACTGGCAACATATTCCATAGCGGTTTGGCTAATCGGGTCGCTGCTCGGCTGTAATTCGACTAGCCTGGTGGCGAAAGATGGAGCTGACCTCGATGGTCTCGAGGAATTTAGTCAAGTCTCTGATGACGGCGGCCTGGCCGGAGAAGAAGCCGACCATCGACCAGAGTCCGAGCCGACTTGCGATCCTTCCGGTCTGCAGGTCGTCGAACGTGGTTTGATCGAGCGCGACCTGCCGTCTAACGACAATGAACTGGCGATTTGCAGCAAGGATGTCTGGGTCTTTGTGGCAGCCCGTGGAAGCAAGCTGGAGATTAAACTGACGGCCCAGGGATATCATCTCTTACTCGGCGCCGTAAGTTATCCGGATGACCTGAGCTGGAACAACAAACTGGTCTCGCTATCGGCCTCGGCCGACCAGGCCGGAGTGCTCGAGTTCTCGGCCCCGCGCTCGGGCGAATATTTCTTGCAGATTCGTTCTATCGATCCGGAGTTGGCTAGCAGCTATAGCCTCGAGTTGACTTGCGTAGCCGGCTGTGAACTCGAGACTACTCGTTTTCCAATAGTGATGGTTCACGGTTGGACCGGCTGGGACGAAATCGGGCCGCTCGAGTATTTCTATAACGTGCCGGATACGCTCAAAGCGAACGGCTACGGAGTGTTCGTGGCCAGCCTCGACCCGTATAACTCGGTAGAAATACGCTCCGGCCAACTGGCCGAGCAGTTGGAGCAGTTCCTCGAACAAGGCCGTGCGCGCAAAGTCAATATTATTGGTCACAGTCAAGGATGTCTGGACGCCCGGCGAGCTATAAGTACGCTTGGGTTTGGCGATCGGGTTTCGGCTTTTATTTCTTTTGCCGGTCCGCATCAGGGCACGCCGATTGCCGATATTGGTCTGGGGTTGTTGCCCGGTCCGGCCGAAGAAGCCCTGGCTTTCATGTTGAACATGATTGGTGCAACGGGTGGTAACGAGTCCGACGCGCTGGCCTCGTTTCAGTCGTTGACCACCGACTATGTCATAAACGAATTCAATCCGCAGAACCCGGATGATCCCCGAGTAACTTACATTTCCTGGACCGGGTTGACTTGTCCGCTGGGGATCGAGTGCGGTGATATTTGCGATATCGAGATCCGCTGGGCTTATAACCTGATTTACTTAGAGGCCGGCGACAACGACGGGATGGTGCCGGTCTCGAGTGCACCCTGGGGCGATTTCCGGGGTACTGTCCCGGCCGATCACTTCGATGAAATCGGCCAGGTTCTGGGGATCACCGGTCCAAACTTTGATCATCTTGAATTTTATAAAAGCCTTGCCCGCGACCTGGCGGCCGAGGGTCACTGAGAATCTCCGACCTTTTTAGTCTCGCCAAGGCCTGCCTGTTGTATATTAATAGCAGAAACGAGATTTAGGTAAACACGTATGATATACTCTATTTTTACCACTTCTGCGCCCCCGCAGGTGTGAGTCGGCTGGGTGGCCGGGACCGGAAAGATGGAACTGCGTATAAAATGTGATGGTTGCAGTGCCGAGTACCGGATCTCCGATGAGAAGGTATCCGAGCGCAAGGTTGGATTCCTGTGCAAGAAGTGCAAACAAAAGATTGTATTGTCACCCGGGTCGGGCGGCGTCGAGATCGAGGGCGCCAGCATCAAGTCTCCCTTCGACAGCGGTTTTCCCAGTAAGTTTGGCAAGTTTCATGATCTGAAGCGCCTGGCCAGCGGGGGAATGGGAGACGTCTATCTGGCCAAGCTCGGGGGCGCCGAGGGTTTCGAGCGTGAGGTAGTCCTCAAGGTTCTGCATGCCCACCTGGCGCGGGACAAGAGTTTTTCCAAGGCGCTGGTGGACGAGGCCAAGATCACCGTCCTGATGCAACACCCCAACATCGTGCAGATGTTCAACCTGGAAAAGACCGGTGACCTGCTCTATTTAGTCATGGAGTACGTGCCGGGTAAATCGCTGTCCAAGATCCAGCGTATCTATCGGAAGAAGGGCGGCAAGATCCCGCTCCAGATGGCGGTCTACATCATCATGCAGACCCTGGAGGGGTTGGGCTATGCCCACGATCTGACCACCCGCGACGGCGAGAAACATCACATCGTCCACCGCGACATTTCACCCCAGAACATCCTGGTTAGCAAGGACGGCTGGGTCAAGATCATCGATTTTGGCATTGCCATGGCAGCCACCCGCATCACCCAGACGATGCCCGGATTCATCAAGGGCAAGTTCGCCTACATGGCGCCCGAACAGCTCAAGGGCAAGTCCGATCACCGGGCGGATATCTTTTCCATGGGAATCGTCATGTGGGAGATGTTGGCCGGGGCCCGGCTGTTCCACTCCACCACCGACGTGAATACGCTCCACAAGGTTATGCACATGGATCCCCCGCCGATCAGCATGAGACGGGTGGAGATTCCCGGCGAATTGGATCTTGTTCTGGCCAAGGCCCTGGCCAAGAATCCCGAGGAACGTTTCCAGACCGCCCAGGAGTTCAGGGCCGCCCTGGCCGAGTTCATTGCCCCGGCCACGGTTGAGGATCTGCGGGCGACGGTGGACATCGACGCCCGCGAGTTGGAGATTGTTCCCGAGTCCGAGCAAGAGGGCAGCAGTGAATCCTATTCCGATATCACCCCGGTGGTGGAATTCGATTCGGTCCAGTCCACACCGAGCGGAGTGTCAGTCGCTAAGAAGGGCAGATCTTCGGGCCGCATCTGGCTGGGGCTGGGGGGGGTCGTGATCGTGGCCGGGTTGGTGGCGGGTTTCGTCTGGGGCCTGCCCGCCTTGCGCTCTGAGGAAAAGATCGACGCCGGAATCGAGATGCCCGTGTCCGACGCCGGGGTTCTGACGACTCCGGACGCCGGCGCGGTCGTAACCAAACCGGCGGATGCGGGGCCTACCGACGGCGCCCGGGTCGGGCAATCCGCGGACGAGATGCGTGCCGATGCAGCTAAGGCGGTTGCCCGAATCGACAAGCCGCCGGTTCGCCGGCCGCGGCCGAAATTGAGCCAGAAGATGATTGAAAAGGTCATGCGCCGCAAGGGAGCGTTATTGCAGCGTTGTGCCGATCAGTACCTGGTCCAGGAGAAACTGGGCAAGACCGTTGCGCTCAAGCTCAAATTCACCATCGGCTCCTCGGGTCGAGTCGAGCAGGCGGGACTGATCCCCGCCTCACTGGAGACAACCGGGTTCGGGCGGTGTCTGATCAAACGCGTGCGTGCCTTGAAGTTCCCCCGGCACCGCGACAGGAACATTTCCATCTCGTTTCCGCTGACCTTCCAGGCCCTGACTCAATAGACAGTGGTCACCTGCCCATGCGCCTGACAAAATAGATGGCGCCCAAGCCAGGTTTCTTGAGTTGGAAGATAACCAGGCCACCAGGAGCAACCCCCGAGAGCATTTCGCCAAAGCGCCCGTCCGCGTCGATGCCGATCCTCCGGCCGTTGGCGGTCAAGCTGGAGCCAGGCGCCGCCACACCGCGCAGTTCAACCTCGCCGCTGCGCGGTCGTTGACCCGGACTCGGTGAGTCGATTCGCAGGAGGTAGGCCGAGTTGTCGAACAGGAGGGCCAGCTTGTTCATCTTCGATTGCGATAGCTCGTTTCCATCGGCGCCCAGGGCCGCCTGGTACCAGTAGTAGGTGCCTTCTTTTAACTTGCCGGCCGGCAGGACTAATCTGGGTTTGGCCGACGCCCTGGTTACCAGGGGTTTTTCCAGGTTGTCCTCCGAGTAGACGCGGATACGGTAGCCGTTGGCTTTCTCAGCAGTTGCCCAGGTGAAAGTCAGGGCCGGGACCTTGCTTTGGAAGTAGATTCGGGTCTCGACGCCAGTGTCGCGGACTACGTTGGTCAGGGTGCCGGCCTTACGTTTTCCCAGCAGCAGCGGATCCCTGATGAAACTCAGCCTGGCTTTCTTGTATTCCGCCTTCGATGAAGCGCCGCTCCTTCGCACGCGCCAATGATAATTGCCCGGAGCGAGCCGGGAGTAAGCGAACATCGGTCGGCGGGTGGGCTCGCTCAGCAGCAGTTTCTTGAAGTCTGGAGATTTCGATAGCTAGTAAATAGCCTGCCCGTCCTTTTCCTGGTTCTTCCAGGTGAAGGCAACCGGCGGCACCGACCGATCATAGAATACCCGGGCGGAGACTCCTTCGAGAAGCCGGATCCCGGGTTTGAGCAGATAGTTCGGCCCGACGATCTTGCCACTCTTCGAGACCGTCAGCGTTTGGCCGGCCCTGACCAAAATGTGGTTTTCCCCGACGGTAGCCACCGCCTCCCCGCTGTGAACCACAAGCTGGGTGTATGACTTCGTGCTGGTGACATTTGTCTCGGCGGTCAGCCCGCGGGCCACAGCCTTTATCACAACCTGCGGAGTTACGATTAGCTGGCTTGTATCGGCGTTCGCTTCGCGACGCAGCTTGACCCGTGCCTGGCCGGTCTCGAGGTTGATCTCGCCGTCGGTTTCCACCTTGGAGTGGTAGAAGCCTTTGAACAAGGCCCGGGCTCCGGACCTGAGTTCCACCCGATTGGAGCCCGCGTTCAGAAGCGCCACCATACCGCCTTTTCGAACCTGGATGTCCGTACCGGGCTTAATCTGACTCGTCTTGCCCTTGGGCCGCACGAATTTGCGGCTGCCCGATTTACGGATGCGACTGATCCGCTTGAGATCCTTGAGGGTGGCCGGCAGGGCTTCACGCCGGGTGATCACGACTTTCCCCATGCGCATCAGAAAGCTGGCGCCGGCTTTAATCTCGGTCTGCTTGCCGTCCTGCGTAACGATCGCTGAGCCCATGGTCATCTGGATGCGGACACCATCCGAAGTCCGGGTGAAGGTGCCCTTGCCGATGGTCATTGTCACCAGGGTGGATTCGCCGAAGATCATCTTGAAGCCCTTGGCGTGTTTGTCTTCGGCCGATATCTCGATCTCGCCCTGCTCGAACAGAAGCTTGAATTCGTCTTCATGGCTGGTCAGGCCCAAGGCGGTTTTAGATCCGAGCCGGATCTGGTTGCCGTCGGCGAAGGCGAGCGTGGCACCCTGGCTGGTCGAGGCGTGTAGCTTGTCGGCGGTCCGCAGGAACTTTGCCCGTCCTTTAGTAAGCCGCAAGGTTTTTTTCAAACCGCCGACAGCCACCCGCACGTCCGGTCCCGCCGATACTTCGGCCGCGGATTCCGTTGCATCTTGCTGGAGGCTGATAGTGTATTCGTCCGGCTTGCCGGTGAACTGAAGCAATGTCTTGGGTTTCAGCTGTAGCTGACTGCCGTCTTTGAACTCGACCAGGACCGTGCCGTCAAAACCCGTGCGAACTGCATCCCTAAAGTGCAGGACCTGTCCCTGGTTGGTCGCCTTCCATTCCACGGGTCCCTGGCGTACCTCTACCGATCCTTTAGGATCGCGCAATTCGGCCAGTCCGGCGTCTTCGTCGGGTCCGCACAGGAAACAGCCCCCGGCCGAAAAAACCGCAGCGACCATAAGCAGCCGGGTAAAGAACGATCCGCTCAGACGCCCGAACATTCTGCGCGCGCGCTTATTTCTTCCGATAGAGTTCAACATTCAGAATGACCACGTCGCCGGCACTGAGCTTGACCCTGCGGCGTTGGGTCACGTAGCCCGGCATGGAGATGAGCACGTCAAATGAACCGGTAGCGAGTTTCTGATCGAACTTCCCATCCGCCCTTTGGGCCCTAAGCTTTACCTTGCGGGCCGGAACGGAAATGAGCGCCCTGAGGGGTACCCCGCTGATCGATCGGACCGAGCCCTTCAGCGTGCCGAAGGTCGCTCCGGTGGTGGGATGCAGCTTGATGGTTACCGGCGTCTTCGGTTTGTCGGAGACGAGGACCACCTGGCTTTCCTCCCGGTAGCCTTCCCGGTGCACGCTGATCTTGACCGGGCCGGGAACGGTGGGACAGGTGAAGAAACGGCCCTGTTCCGGATCGGACAGGAAGATGGCCGGTTCCTCGCCGCCCATTACCACTCGGGCGCCACCGATTGGTTTGTCGGTTTGGGCGTCGAGCACCTGGCCGACGATACGGCTGCCGGTTTTTGCCAGGGTGACTTTAGTTTGCGACGCCTCTAACGGGACTTCGACTTTCTCTACGCGCACCACCTCGCGGACCACGACGGCCGGAGGTGCCGTCGCGCCGAAGTCGTAGCCCGCCCCCAGGATCACGTTGTAGGGCGGGATACGAGCCTTGCCGGCCGGCGGATCCATTCCAGTCAGGCCGATGTCCACACCTGCTAAAAGGTGGAAGGCGTGATCCCCGAGCGGCCAGGCGCGCAGGCCGATGGTCAGCCAGTTGGGGCTGTCGGCGAAACCCATGTTGTCTGCACCAATAGCCTGGGCCATGCCGTATTCCAGAAATGGGGCGACCGGCCCGAACTGCCAGGCGAAGCCGACCATCAAGAGCACTTGATCGTGCGGGTTGACCCCGGCCGAATAGAGCTGAGCCGCGTTGATGGTATAATTGAAAATCCGGCTGGTGTTATCGAAATGATAGCCGACGTTCAACGTCACCAGCGCTTCAGGAAACGGCATGAAATCGAAGTTGAACAGAATGCGGGTGCTGATCCCCTCGGTCGACATCTGTGAGAATTCCTGGCCGGTCGGAAAGAGTGCCTGTAGACCGGCTCCCAGAGCGAACCAGTCAGTCAGCGCGATGCCGTAGCGCACTCCCAAAAACGGGTCGCCGACGGACTGGGTCTCGGTCGGATCGAAGGCTGCGTTCTGGTTCATAACCAGCGAAAATCCCAGGTTGAGCTCCAATCCTTCGACCGGCACACCCGAGAGACTCAGGCGGCTTAACAAACGCTGATTGTCGTCGCCGTCGACCAGGAAATCCCCGATCTTGAAGTACTCGACCGAGGCGCCGATTACGATGCTGTGCTCGGAGTAAGGCAGGGCGGCCCAGGATCGGTACAGCCCCCGCTGACCGAAGGTCGTTGGACCGGCCGGATCTAGTGCCGGGGGAGGCGGCTCGGTATGCTCGGCGACCACGCGTCGATCGGTTGAAACAACTGCCGGCTCCTCGGCAGGCTTAAGTGCCGGCTCGGGCGAGGGAGGCTTGAACACCGGCAAGGGTGTTAGGGCCGGCTTTTCTTTCTCTTCGACCGGCGGGAGGGGCGGCGGTGGTAGAAGGGCTGGCTGCGTATCGGCGACAGGTGGCGGTACAAGCCCGGGCTCATCTTCCTTTTCCCAGACGACCACCTTCTCGTTCTTGGACGGCTGACGCCTGACGCGCATGGGTCGTAACAGGACCTTGGCGGAAGGAACCAGAGTGATTTTGTGCGAACCTTCCGGTATCCGCAGGTACATAGCGCGTGAAATCTTGCGCACCACATTCAGCTCCAGGGTGGCCTTCTTCTTTCCGTCCAGTTCGAGATCGAAGGAGATTTTTCCATTTTTGAAGCCGCGGGCCAGTACTACCAGATTTGTGGGCCCACCTGCCCGAAGGCGGAACTTCTCTTGGTCCTTGAGGATGTAATAGCGCTTGGCCTTGCCCGCCTCCTTGCGCTGCTTCTTGGGATATCTCCCCGTCACCTGGATCTTGCCGGGTTTCAAGGATTTGGTTGCGGTCTGAGAATGTACCCAGCCCGGCGCGAGCCAGATTAGACCGAAAACTAAAAACAAGACAGTGCTACGAAATAGTCGAATCATGCTCCACCTACCCGGTTCTTTAGTCATTCGGTAGTCGTAATCGTCACAACATTCGAGAGCGTAGATATGTTGTCAACGTCATCTAATACTTTCAGCGCAATGTAATATTTGGCGGCGGGAAGTCCGAATAAGGGCATCAACTCGGTTTGACCCGCAATTGCAGGGTTCTCGATAGAATCAACCGACGTTGCTTGATCGAAATTGTTTTCCTGAATCTCTGAGATCGAATAGCGCACATCATAAGAGGTCGCCTGCCCCGCCTTCCAATCGTCACCAACCGATGTCCAGGTGAGTTCGATATCGGTACCATCGGCAGTGGCCCCGAGATCATCGATGGGGGCCGGGGCGTAGACGTCTTGGGTATAGGCAGGTGTCATGTTGATCAGGACCATCGCCGTTTCGCCCTTGACGATCTTTATGTCGTTTGTCGTTCCGCTGTAGACCAGGGTCGTGCCGGAGTATGCCTCTGCGCTCACCTGCCGTGAGTTGCCGGCCGGAATCTCGCGGACGATGCACTTGTATTCCTCGTAGGCACACTGCTGTGACCCGAGCAACTCGTCTTTGTGCATGACGGTGACTTCGACCGAGTCCACGATACCGGAGATCTCTCCCCGCAGGCCCAGGCTTCCAGGCCCGGGAATCGACCAGTAGAGTACGGCTTGGGCATTACCCGTCTCCTCTTGGGTCGGGTAGCACGCGCTTTGAAAACAAAAAACCAATAATGGCGCAGCCAGCCAGGCGAATCTGAAATTTGTATTTGGCGGCTGGTTGGTTGCCATTCTTCTCACCTTATCTCCAGGTGGCCTCGACGATGCCCTCTCCGGAAGGTCCGCCGCTGTTGAGAAGGAAATATGCCGAGGTACCGGCTGCGCCGGCCACACCCACTCCAATCAGGGTCCAGAACCACCAGGTTTGGTAGAACCTGGGTTCGAGCTCGGTTTTTTTTGCGTCCCCGCCGGGCTTGTTGCCGGGGTCGGGGAGAAATGGTTGCTTGTCGGGAACCTTG
>JAFDKH010000156.1 GCA_019307065.1 Deltaproteobacteria bacterium | reverse complement strand
TGCGCAATGATAAGTTGTTCAAACAGTGGGGTTTTAGAAAGTTCGAAGATTACTGTCGCGATGAAATTCGAATAAAACCTAGAACTGCCTCCAAGCTTACAGCTTCGTATTATTTCCTGAAGAAAGAAGAGCCGGCAGTTTTGAGAAGGGACGGGGTAGAAAAACCGATTCCCGATGTACAAGTCGTAGACCTGTTGAGAAGAATGCATGCCAAAGAAGAATTGCCCGAAAAAGAGTACCGCAAAATAAAGGAAATGGCATTTGACGATGTGCCAGTGGCCAATCTAAAGCGCGAGATCAAGCAGCACAAACCGGTCGAGCCACCTACAAGGGCAAAATTGATAGTCCAGCTACTGAACCAGGCCAACAAGCTGGCTGATGCATTGGCCGAGGCCACTGGTATTCCCCACCGAATCGTCGATCGAGCATTATCTTTAGTCACTGACCTGCGCGCCCTGGTTGAGAATTAAAGCTGCGAACACCCTGCAATAGCTAAAGAATCTTTGGGTTATCTCGATTAATAATATCGCTAAGCTTGTCTTGCTGACAGGATGCGCTATTATATGTACTAGAAGGTACGGTTGAAGTGGAAAGTGAGTAGAGGTGAGTGGTGGCGAATGATGAGTTGATACCTCCGGTGGCTTGCTCGTTTTGCGGCAAACCACAAGGCGAGGCACGTAAGCTGATTGCCGGTCCGACCGTCTACATTTGTGATCAGTGCGTTCGTCTGTGCAACGAGATTATCTCCGAGGAATGTGAACAAGAACAAGAAGTGGAGATTCCCGGGGACATTCCTACTCCCGAGGAGATCAAGCATTTTCTCGACGGATATGTGATCGGGCAAGAGCAGGCCAAGAAGATAATTGCAGTCGCTGTCTACAATCATTACAAACGCTTGAACAACAAAGAAGAGCCGAATGTTGTCGAGCTGACCAAGTCCAATGTTTTATTGCTTGGGCCAACTGGCTGTGGCAAGACGTTGTTAGCTCAGAGCCTGGCGCGCTATTTGAAAGTTCCTTTCACCATAGTCGATGCAACTTCGCTGACTGAAGCCGGTTATGTTGGTGAGGATGTCGAGAACATAGTCCAGGCTTTACTGACAGCCGCTGACAATGACGTTGACAAGGCTTCGCGGGGTATTATCTACATTGACGAAATCGACAAGATAGCGCGTCGCTCGGGCAGTACTCCTTCGACCAGCCGGGATGTCTCCGGCGAAGGAGTCCAGCAAGCATTGTTGAAGATCATCGAGGGTACTTTAGCAAATGTTTCTCCGCGAGGTTCGCGGCGGCACTATCAGCAAGAGTTCGTCCAGGTGGACACTTCAGACATTCTTTTCATCTGTGGGGGCACCTTCCACGGTATAGAGAATATTATTCGGCGCCGGGTAGGTGAGAAGGCACTTGGTTTCGGAGCCAGGGTCGAGCGTAAGCAAGAGCATACCATCGGGGAATTGCTGGCCAAGGTTGCTCCGAGAGACTTTCTCGAGTTCGGTTTGATCCCTGAGTTCGTTGGGCGTTTGCCGGTTGCTGCGCCGATGCGCGAGCTCAGTAAAGATGATCTAGTGCAAGCATTGACCGAACCGCGCAATGCGCTGGTCAAGCAGTATGCCAAGTTATTTAGCCTCGAGAATATGGTGTTGAACTTTACCAAAGATGCTCTGATCGCCGTGGCCGAGGAAGCTTTGAAGCGCCATGGCGGTGCTCGCTCCCTGCGCACTATCTTGGAAGAATGCATGCTGGATATAATGTACGAGGTACCTTACCTGCCGGATATTTCCGAGTGTACGATCACTCGCGAAGTCATCAAAGGTACCGGTAAGCCCGAGTTGCTCTTTGCCGAAAAGAAATCTGCCTGAAGATATTCAGTTATTATGGTGTGTATTTGCCGGTTCCGATGACAATAACCGTCTCTTCATCGGGATCGTCGGAGCTAAAGGCCAAGGTGCATTCGTCGTCGACTGTGGCTGTATCTTTGGTGAAGCGCACAACCAGCGACTCATACTCGTTAGGCAGTACCGTCGCTGGATAAATCGGCTGGCTGTCAATTGAGAACGACCCGTCCGGATTGCTAAAATCCATACCGGTTACCGATAGGTTTTCGTCACCGACGTTCTTTATTTTGATTTCGAGCGTCTGGGTGGTTGATTCTTTGGCGAGCACAAAACAAAACATATTGGGATCAAGGTCGATGTCGGGGGCCGGAGTGCGTCCATTCAATTGAACGAAGACCGAGGGATTGAGCGGATCATCGTGGCGGATCATCAAAGTGCCGTGGGAATCTCCGCGATCGATGGCGTCATAGGTGACTCTTACTTCCACTTGATCCAGGGGCTGGATCGGATCGGTGATGCTGGTTGGTGCAAAAGTGAAATTCTGACTGCCGGTGTCTGTCAGCTTCAACTCGATTATGTTGAGCGGGTCGTTACCGATATTCTTGATATTAAAGGGCAGAGTTGGATGAGCCCCCAGGGTAACTGTCCCGAAATTCAGTCCGGTCGTATCGACTTCGATCTGGGGAGCATGACTCGAGCCCAAGAGCGGGACTTCCATGTGCTCTTGACTCTCGGCATCACTCTCAATCGTGAAAATGCCTTCATCGGAGTCGTCGATTAGCAGGGGTGTATACGATAGATTCACACGCGTGATCTCTCCGGGGTTCAAGGTCAGTGGCGTGTCATCGGCTTGCTGGATGTGAAAATCGCCGTCGCCGTCGTCGGTGATTTGAAGAGTAGATATTGTAACCGGGTCGGAGGTACTGCCCGTATGTGTGATGGTTATTGTTGCCGGAGCAGTGTCCATTACTCGTTCGGAACCAAAATCGACCGGCACGGGCTCGACCAGCAGAATCGGCTCAACGGCGGTGCCCAGACAGGGCAGGTCGTACTCAGGAGCGTCTTTGTCGGTACTTTCAATGCGGATCGCGCTTTTGTCGTTTTCGGGGTATTGTTGGGGATGATAACGTACGCTAAAAACCACCTGCTGACCCGCCAAAATAGCGTGTGGGAAAGTGATTTCATCCGGAACGCTGATAGAGAAATCTTCTTCGTTATCAACGACAAATAAGTCGTGCAACCAAACCTGGCCGGTTCCCCGGTTGGTCAGGGTAACATCGATGGTCTTGACCGTGCTGACTGGTACTTCACCGAACAGGACTGGATTTGGGTCCGCCGACAATTCGGCCAAATTGGCTCCGAGTCGATTGTCTGCACATTCGCAGGCGCCCAGGGCAAGCTGGCTTAAAAAAATGGTTGCAACCAAGGTTTTTAGACACTTATGCGACATATAAAAAGTCCTCCTCCCTCCCCACAAAAATCCTAGGCGCAACAGGTAGACTATGTCAATGGCATGACCAGTTTTTATTGACATGCCCCAAGATTTGAGCCAACATGCCTGCGGTTTGACCTGCGGTGATGTCAGGCTTCTGGCGGTTATTTTCAGAAGGCATCCCCACCTCGGGCGGAAAAAAGTGCGGGATGCAAGATCTTACTTCAAATTTCGAAATTCCTGAAAGAACAGTAGATTTACTGGTTATCGGGCTTGGTCCGGCTGGAGTTGCCGCAGCTCTACAGGCTTGTCGGGATGGTCTGGATGTCTTTTGCGTCGGTGACGAACCAGTCGGTGGCCTGGTACGCGCAGCCCGGCGACTAGACAACCTGCCGGCAGCTGCGGGTATTAAAGGTATCGAGCTGGCTTCTAAGATGGCTTCGCAGTTCGAGGCCGCTGCAGTTCCGCACACTTTTGCCCATGTAAGTAATCTAGGAAAAAATAGCGACAAATATCTGGCAAGGTTTCCGGATGGACGTCAGTGTCGGGCGCGGTCAACTGTTTTAGCCAGTGGGACTCGCCCGCGTGAGTGGAGTCACTCAGTCAGCCTCCAGCAACTTCACCGTGATGCGCGAACGCTGCCTGAGAGACTGGCCTCAAAAAGAGTTGTGTTGATTGGCGGAGGCGAAGCTGCCCTGGATACTGCCTTGACTTGTTCTGATCGCCAGGCCCAGGTCACTGTCCTGGCTCGTGGTTCGGGCATGCGGGCAGTCGAACGTCTGACCGCTGAAGCCCAGGCAGCCGGCGTGCAGATTCTCACTCAAACCGAAGTGTTAAGTGTTTCGGGCGGACCGGGTGAATGGCGGTTGGTTTGTCAAAACGACCGGGAGTTCGAAGCGGATCTTCTAGTCGTCTGTATTGGGCGAATTCCCAGGAATGAACTTCTTCAAGAGCTGACCGGTGGGGTTGATTTGCCAAATCAATTGAACACAGATATTCCCGGACTGTTTTTGGCCGGTGATTTGATTAGGGGTCGCGAACGATATGTGGCCACGGCGATGGGGGATGGGCAGCGTGCAGCCTTAGCGGCTGCCAAGTACCTTGCGGAGGAAAACAAATGAATGCAGCTGTAGACAAATTAAAAGTGATACGCATATATGGCGATCCTGAGGTCGCCGAAGTGGGGGTCATGCGATTCAGGAATGACGAGCGTTTTACTGTCGAGACCGTCGATGGCCTGACGCCACCCCTGAGTCGTGAACAGAAATGGGTAATAAACTTATCGACTCAGTTTGGTTGTCCGGTTGGTTGCCCGTTCTGCGATGCAGCTCTTGACTATGCTGGCAATCCGAGTGTCGATGAACTTCTGGCTCAAGTGAAGTGGGCTTTAAAGCGGCATCCCGGCCTGGCCAGTGTCTGCAAAAAACTGAAAGTCCATTTTGCGCGCATGGGTGAACCGGCCCTGAACGATGCAGTTCTCGAGGCAATGCAGCGCCTGCCGCAAGTGGTTAAATCCGATGGACTCTGGTGCTGCGTGGCCACAGTCGCTCCTCGGGGCCGCGACAAATGGTTCGAAAGCTTGTATGAGATAAAAGAACGCTACTTCAGAGGTTGTTTTCAATTACAGTTTTCGGTTCAATCGACTAGCGAAGCCGATCGTACGCGTTTGATTCCGATGTCCCACTGGAACCTGGAGCAACTGGCCACATACGGCCGCCATTTTTTCAAGTCTGGTGATCGCAAGGTTGTTTTGAATTTTGCGCTGGCCAAGGACGTAGCCTTTGAGACTGCAGTGATTGAAGATGTCTTCGACCCAGAACATTTCGCGATAAAGCTGACTCCGGTAAACCCGACCGCGGCCGGTATGCAAAGCGGTTTCGAAACCATCTTGAGGTCTGAACGCGACATTCGCCTGAAAGATGCCTGCCAGAGACTTGGCGCGGCCGAATTCGATGTGGTCCTCTCGGTCGGCGATGAGCGCGAAGATCAGATCGGCTCCAACTGTGGACAGGCCGTCCGGGTAGAGCGCGGGCTCGGGCTCGAAGCCGCTTCAATCAATTAGCGACTATGATTATTTCTGGCAAAAGAAAAAACTCGTCGCCAAAAGCGCCAGTGTCAATTTCGGTGACCTGGGTCTGAACCACCAGCCGAACCGCTGAGGTTCCTTTCGGGATTCGTGTGCGTTGTTCCACTCGGGTCCACTCGGCTGCTCGGACTGGTTCGGCTTCGAGCGTTCCCCATAGACTGCCATCTGAGTCGTAGATCTCGAGCGCCAGCTTGATGTGGCTGCGAGCAGCCCAGCTGCGCACCCGGCCGCCCCAACGCAAGGCCACGTGCTGGCCCGGCTTTTCCTGCGCAGCCAGCTGATCTACCGCTACCAGTTGAGCTAAGCTGCAGGTACCTTCTGGGCCGCCACTTATTCCCGGGAGGCCACCGGCCTGGAAGTAGAAGCCGCCCGAAAAGCTCCATGGGGCGTAGATATTCAGCCCGAAGGGGACCAGATCGGCCAGGACTTGCCAGCCTTCTGTCTTCCAGGCGCCGGTCTCACCAGTCTCGGCACCCGGGTTGGAAAGCAAATTGCCCATCAGCCACGGGTGAGATTCAGAAAGCGTCCCTTGGCCCAGATAGAAGTCGTCGAATACGGCATCGTTGGATTCACCGCTGAATACTTTGTGATGGGACATCCAAGTCAGACGGGCCCCGCGAGCATCGGGAGGCACAGGCAGTGCAACTGCGAATGGGTGCCAGCTCAGAGTATCGCGACGTTTGGTTGTTTTTGAAGCAAGCACGCTTCCATCGGCAGCCAGAGCTTCTATAATCACCTCGCCGTCATCGTAGGGTTTGGGTCTATTCGATGTAATTTCTCCGTCACTCTCGGTCAGATAGCCTGTGGCCATCTGGCCTGATGCGTACAGCACAGTCATCCGCTCGTCGATGGAGGTTGTCGACTCGATCAAGTCGACAGTCTGGCTGCCGCTAGACAAGCGGACTTTGCCGTCGGGCTGCTGTTCGAAACCGGTGAACATTTGTGTACCCGAAAAGGGACTCTGGGTTTCACGTGTTTCAACTGCCTGGGCATCACCGGAAACTGTCCAGCCGTTTATACCTTCTTCGGCCCCCGGATTGACGAGCAGGTTGGTCGGTCGCTGAGACTGAGGTGGCCAGCCGGCGAAGGGGTCACGGATGAGAGCGAACGGATCGGAGGTCCAGGCTTGCTGGGGGTCGCGGGGATAGAGCAGTTCAGCTAGCACAGGTTTGTGATCTGAGAGTACCGGCGACAGGTTGATCACATCGGCATCGATTACGATGGCCGGAAAGCTACGCCGGTAGAAAATCAAATCTATCAATTGGGAGCCCTCGGAGCCTTCAAATAATGTACTTGGCCACGAGATTCGTTCGCCCGGGTACCAGTTCAACGTGGTGAAGACGTCGCTTAACATCTCTTCCAGGATAGTATTTTGCGAGGAGAGGTGCTCGTCATTGAAATCGCCCATAATAACCAGGTGCGGGATTGGGTCGTGGGCTAGATGCTGGTCGATGAACTCTCGACACTGCCGATCTCCGTCCAAATTCCAGCCCAGGTGGGCGGTGTAGACCGAAAACAAAACATCTTCGATCTGGGTTTGGGTGTGGACGAAGCTTCGACCGGATTGCAGGTTCACCAGGCTGACATCTGTAAGTGGTGTGCGGGACAGTAGACCGACGCCGTTGCCGGCGAAATGTTCAAAGCCCGCGGTCTGGGCGATGGATTCGATTAGGTCTGCTGGGCACTCCTGGAGGCCGATCAAGTCCAGGTCCAATCCGGCAAAAAAATCACCGATTTGTGCAGCCGTTGCATTTTGGCCGCCGTATACGTTGAAGCTGGCCACCCGCAGTCGCAACCCGTCGGGTAATTCAGGCTGTGGCTCGGGGTCGAGCTCCAACACAAGGTCAGCAGGGGTTAGCTCAGGGTCGATGCCTTCAGGCCCGGATTCAACGTTGCTGCAGCCAAAGGTCGCGACCAATAATCCGGTCAGATAGACCAAGATAAGCTTGGATAGTACACTTTTTGCATTTATAGACATTCGGGCAGTATTGCACCGAGTGTGTTGTGATGCAATCTGTGCCTTGTTGAACCTAGGATTGAATTGATGGAGTTGCAGTTAAGGCTTGATCAGCAGACCGGCCATGAATTTCTTGTCGTATTTTAAAGGAATCTCCCAGGTAATCTTCTCTTCTAGCCCGATTCGAGCGGCTGTTTTCAAAAACGGCTCGGGGTCAACTAGTTGAATGACATCTTCGAGTTCTTGCATACTGGCAATGCCGGTGTCCGTAATGATGCCTTGTTTGCTGCTGGGCAACTGAATAACGAAAGAAAAAACGCCGCTGGGCTTGAGCCAGGCAGCGATTCTGCTCAGTGCATATTCGGGGTCGACGTACTCAAACATCAAGGCTGCGTGGATCAGATCAAATGATTTCGGTTCGAAATCGCATTCCTCGACACAAAGACACATAAACTCCATTGTCTGCGAAAGTTGGTTGTATCTTTGACGGGCAATCTCCAGATAACGGGTGTTGATGTCGATTCCGACAGCTCGCTGGGTTATGGTGCGATCAATGTGTTCGAGGCCGTTGCCGGTGCCGCAGCCCAAGACAAGCAGGTTCTTGGGGTAGACGTCGTTGTAGATGTCACGGAACAAGTCGTTGAGCACCGCCAACTGGTCGGCGCCCTCCGGACCCATGTGGTCTTCATAGTCCGTGGCAGGTATGCCCAACCAGGGACGGGCTTTCAAACATAGTTCTGAAGGCATTTATCCATCTCCCCCGCATATGTCTGACGTGGTGTCGATTTCTTGCGGCGCAACCGGTTAAAAATATAAGTTACTTTATCGTAAACCGGCTAAAAAAGGCAACCCCCCCCCAGCCGTCAGTCGCGACAACCTACTTCGAGGGCTATAATTCCATCGGCCCGGGGCTCGATACTGAGTAGTATTGCTCCGAATTCACTTAGTTTTTCATTGATAAACTTGTTAGCCTCGACCCAACCCAGATCTGGCTTCCAGCGTATTGATGCGCGCACTGAGAATCTGGGTTTGTTACCGGCCAAACGCGTGACTGAGACACGGGCCTTGCGGGTTTTTGGATCATGCTCAGTAACGACTTTTTTCAAGACAACTTTGTGCTTTCGCCGCATCTTTTTCATGTAACCCTGTATTTTGTGCTGAAATGGAAAACTTTTTTTCTCTTCTTTGCCGTCGATTTCGAAAAGGGCGACGAAGCTTTTCTTTTCTCCCTGAATCCTGACTGACACAAAACCATTCGGGTTTGCCTTCTTGGCTTCGGCCAATAGGCGATCTTTGCAGTCTTGATCGGTCTCTGCGATCAGGCAGGCTGCTTCGGTTTCCTGGCGGTCTTTTACGTCAACCTGGACAGCCCGGTTTTTCTGAGTGATTTTTTCTTGGCTGCCCAATATCTCAATTTTTATGCCCTTGGTTCGCTGGCTGCCGTAATACTTCATCATCTCGTGTGTAGAAGCGAAGCGCTTGTGGATGATCTTGCCGTTGATACGAAATCGGGTTTGCCAGTAGCTATCGTCGCTGACCAGGCGCAGGCTGAGGTTGGACTTGGGATGTAACTTTTTAGCCTTCCTTCTGGCCCGGGTGACACATTCACGATTATCTTCGAATTTTCGGCAGGGAACCTTGTACTTTTCGGTCACTCCAGTTTTGCCCGGTATGACATTGGGCTGCACGGGACTGATTGTGAAACCCTTCACCGGCTTTAAAGAGAAACCAAACTTCTTGAGCGTCTCCGCATTGCAAGTCGCTGGTTGCCCGGGTTCAGAGCTTGTGTCGATCGCAGTCTCATGGCCGTCAATCTTCTTACGTAACAGCTGCTCGATATATTTGGAGTTGCCCGAAATAGCCAAGCCGAGCGGAGTGACCCCTTTGGGAGTGCTGGCGTTTGGATCGGCCCCATTGGCGAGAAGGAATTTTATTGTTTGCCAGTCAACTGGGTACGCCGCGACTGCTTCGTGCAGTGGGGTTCTGCCTCGTTTGGTCTTGGCATTGACGTCGGCGCCTTTTGAGATCAATAGACCGGCCACTTTTATTTTTGCATATGTAGCCGCTTCGTGTAGCGGCGTACGGCCGCCTTTTGTACGGGCGTCAACCTTGGCTTCGGCACTAAGCAGCAATTTTGCCATTTCTTGATTGTCAGTTCGGGCCACCAGGTGTAGGGGAGTCAGATGGGTTCCCTCGCCACCGTTGACATCGGCGCCCTTGTCGAGCAAGAGTTTTGCGAACTCAATATTATTACTAATCACGCACATGTGGAGAGGTGACTGCTTTCCGGCTGTTGAGCGTCCCTTGGAACGAACATTCAGATCGGCGCCCCTTTCGATCAGCAATCTGGCAATTTCAAACTGCTTGGCTGCGATGGCGTGTTGCAGCAAGGTTCGCGATGTCTGGTTGGTCGTGTCGACTGGACAACCGTTGTCAAGTCTGAGCTCGACTTCTGCCAGATCGCCGCGCCGAATGGCCTGAAGCGTCTTCATGTTTTCGGTATATTGTTCCGCTTTTCTGGCCTTGCGTTCTGCGCGGGCTTTCTTAGCGGCCTCTTTCCGGGCCTTGGCCTGGGCGGGAGTCTCTTTGGGGCGACGAGGTTTTTTGTCCTGGCAGCCAAGCGCACAGACAAACGAGAATAGAAGAGCCACTAAGCTAATTTTATTCAGGTTGAGCACCTGTTTCACTCCTTGTCATCAGTACTGTGTGTTGAGAATACTCCAGGTCCAGCCCGGTTGAAACAGCTTATGTGTGTTACTGATCTAACGACGTGCCACATGATTCGTGGTACGGGGGAATCCTAAGTAGTTTCATGCAGTAAAGGACTTTTAGATCTGATTGGCTTTTCTGTTTTTTAGCAGCAACCAAGGAAGAATCAAAATCCATATCGTTCCAAGACAAAGTGCAACATAAACAAGATATCGATCGATAGGAATTGTTCCTGCTGTTTTAATCCTCAGGTGGCTTGCAATCATCTCGCCCTGACCGGGAAAAGGTGCAGAATCTAGTATTATGCCGTCTTTATTCACGGCCTGGGAAATGCCTGAACTGGCTACCCTAAAGATGGGAATACCGTACTCGGCAGCCCGGATGGGTGCCACCCGCGCATGTAAGACATGCTCCTGTTCTCCCCAACTGGCTGCATCCATAGTTGGAACGATGATTGCTTGGGCGCCCATGCGAACCAATTCATCGGTAACCCTAGTGTAGCTGAGGTCATAGCAGATACATATTCCAATCTTGCCCCAGGGTGAATTCCAGAGATTCTGGCTTGTGGCGGGCAGGCCATCGCGAAACAGCTGCACTGGCACACTCTTGGCTTGCTTGAAAACAATCTGTCCCTTTGGGCTAATCACAAAAGCTGTATTAAAATACTCCTTTTTTCCGGTCGGCAGATAGTCGACTGCACCCAGGATCAGAAAACGTTTCTTCTCTTGGCACCAGGCAATGACTTCTGCCGGAATCTCACGCATGAAAGTATATTCACTCAAGACCAGTAAATCAGCCTGGGGGTGTTTTTCGAGGGCTTTGTTCAAGTGCTCAATGACCTCGTGGACCTGTGGGCTTTCGAGCTGTATCCCGACGAAGAGAGGACCGTTTGACTTAGAAGGTGATTTGCTTTCAGGCAAACAAGTCAGGACTCCAAACAGAATCAGAGCGATGCATCCGGCCAGCATCGCTCGTTTTACAGAGTGAAGGGCGAGTATTCCGACTAGTAAAATCAGCCAGAAAGCAATGCCATACATGCCGAAAAACTGAAGAGCAACATTGTCAGGTGAATGACTTAAGGCGTAGCCTGGAATCAACCAGGAAAACTTTAAAATATATAATTCACTTCTAGTGTATTCTAAAGCTGTCCAGAGGCAGGCGACCATTACTACTGCAAATCCGCGTCGGCAAAGGGTTATACACAAGTGTGAAAGAAACAGAAATGCAGCGATCCACAGCGCCTTAATTAGCCACAAGACTGCCGCTGGCGAACCGAATAGGTTCCAAAAGAACCACAACTGTGGTGCCATTAATAACAAGCCAATTACAATTCCCGGATAGAAGGCTGCTCGCAAACTAGGAGCCCGAGTTAGCTGAAACATGAAAAACAAATATGGGGCGATCAAGAAGCCTAAACAATCGAAAGAATAGGCTAAGTGAAACGCAATAATCGCACCCAGGGCACAAAGAAGGGTTTTCTTGTAGTTCAAAAGTGAAAATTTTTTAGAATCGTCGCTGTCGCCAGTAAGCCAAACATGAAATCCTGTGTTTGTCTTCATTCCTACAAGAGTAGCATTAAAGAAAAAAAGGCAAACCGTGCTAACGGCTAGCTAACGACGTGCCACACGATTCGTGGTACGGGTGTCCGATATTCGAACAGGGGTGTCCGGATTTCGGACACGGCTTTTTCGAAAACGAAGCTATTTGTCGATTCAATCATCTATTGCGAACTGACAATTACTTTGTTTTCAGTGAGATGGGTTGCATAGACCGGATCGGTAGGGTTTTGGCAGACCTTTTGCTTATATCTCCCACATCATGGGTAGACCATTACGATACATGTCGAAACCAGACATGACCTTCGAAATTACCACCCGCGCCATTCAAGGCCGGTTGCTTCTGCGCCCATCCAAGGAGCTAAACGATATCATTCTCGGTATTCTCGGGCGTGCCTTGACTCTCTACCCCGTTCTTCTCCACCTGGTTGTGGTTGCTTCGAATCATATTCATTTGATTGTCACCACCCAAAACGTAAAATTGCTTTCAGATTTCATGCGTTACTTCAACAGCAACCTGGCTCGTGAGGCCGGGAAACTTCACCATTGGAGAGAAAAATTCTGGGGCCGGCGCTATTATGCCCTTGCCATTTTAGACGAAGCCAAATTGCTCGAACGCACTCATTACCTGCTATCGCATGGCTGCAAGGAAGGTCTGGTATTGCGCCCCAAAGATTGGCCCGGGGTCAATTGCGTCGAGGCGCTCACCAGAGGAAAAACGCTGTCCGGTACTTGGTACGACCGCACCAGGGAATACGAAGCCAACCGTGAGAGATTGGATTCTTCACCCAAGCAGTTCACTACCAGATACGAAGTATCCTTGAGCCCCTTGCCTTGTTACTCAGACTTGAGCCCCGGGCAGCAACGGGCGAAGTACCGGGCGATGGTAAAAGATATCGAGACCGAGACGCGCAAGCGATTCGAGCAGGGCGGCCGTCGAGTTCTCGGGGTTCTAGGCGTTCTAAGACAACCACCGCACTGTCACTGTTCCGACCACGAAGAGTGGATAAAGTATCGTGACGACTACCGCTGGTTCGTCGGGCAATATCGTGAGGCCTCGAAGAAAATGCGGGCCGGTGACCTGACTGTAAGGTTCCCGGAGAACTGCTTTCCGCCCCACCTGGCCTTCTGCGGACCAAGTCCGCCCTCCTAGCGAGTCGACACCGATTAGAGCAGAACCTCGATTCAGTATAAATAAAACAGAATTCCCGCGCTTTGCCCTGATTCAGGGCTCGCGATCTTCAGTCTGCTTCTAGTATCGTCGATAACTTCGTCAACAATAGTTGGAATCAATGCCAAAAAGGATGGAATGCGTATTCATTGAATTCTTCATAAGGAATTTTCTAATAACGATTCTCGAAATGTTCTCGAAACGCATGGCACTCTTAATGGGTTCTCGAAACGCATGGCACTCTTAATGGCTGTTCTGTTCCATTCGCATTAATAACTCATAATCATAAAAAAGCATGCTAGCCTGACAAACTGGTTTCTCTGGCAGCAAAACAGAGGAGGTCCGCATGAGTGATCAATCCGACATTATTGGCAAGGCTTTCAACCTGAAACAGTTCGTTGATTATGCAGACGGTTCAGTCGTAAGCAAGACCCTGCTCAAGAAAGACATCGGCAATGTCACCCTGTTTGCGTTCGACAAAGGACAGGGCCTCAGTGAACACACCGCCCCATTTGATGCGGTGGTCTATATTTTAGACGGCGAGGCTGAAGTCACCATCGGTGGCCAGGCTCAAAATGTTTCTGCAGGTGAAATGCTGATTATGCCGGCCAATATTGCCCATGCTCTTCTGGCCAAGACACCCTACAAAATGCTGCTGGTCATGATCCGCGGAGAGTAAAAATTTGCCGTTATTTAGGCATATTTCATTTCTTCTGCTTGCGGTTGGATTGACGATAACCGGACAAGTCCGGGCAGCCGACCGGTTAGAAGATCGCAACGAGATAATAAAGGCATTTGAGGCCCGGGTGCAGGCCGGGCAGCCGCTGAAGGTCCACGCCCTGGTTGCGCTTTGTGACAATGAACACCAGGGGATTGTCCCGGTCCCGGCCCGGCTCGGCAACGGGGACGACCCGGACAATAATCTCTATTGGGGGGCGCTCTACGGCTTGCGAACTCATTTCAAGAAGTCAAAGGGCTGGAAGTTGATCAGCAAGACCCGCCACAAAAAAGGCCCTGTCATAGAGACTGTGATTTTCAAGGGGCACTTTAAAAAAAATACGGTCTTCTTAGTGGCCGATGCCTATCGCGGCCGGCGGATCAAAGAAGCCATGCAAGATTTTTTGAAATATGCGGCCGGGACGGAAACTCGCGAGGTCAAAATCGAGGGTCGCTTGAGACAGTTCGGGGCGGGGGCCGGACTGGTGGCTTTTGTCGGGCATGACGGTTTGATGGATATGACGCTTGCGAAATACCCGGACTGGAAGAAGGGTTCCGGTCGGCGGGATGTCGTCATCCTGGCCTGTATCAGCAAAAAGTTCTTTAGCGAAGCGGTTGTAAAAGCCGGCGCCTATCCGCTGGTCTGGTCGACCGGCTTGATGGCCGCCGAGGCCTATACTCTCAGGGCGGCTGTCGATGGCTGGGCCCGGGCCGATACGGCGACCGAGATTCGAAAGCGCGCGGCGCAGGCCTATGCCGATTATCAAAAGTGCGCGATCAAAGCGGCCCGGGGGTTGCTTGTCACAGGTTGGTAATGATACCCCTTCTAAAAGGTCGTTGCCGATTGATGTGTGTTCAAGGAGAAAAATCATGACAGATCGATTGAAAGGTAAGCTGGCATTAGTTTCCGGCGGCAGCCGGGGTATCGGATCTTCGATTGCCGAAGCCTACGCTCGCGAAGGCGCCCGGGTGATCATTGCTTCTCGTAAACAAGAAGGCTTAGACAGCACAGCGGCCGAGATCAACGCCAAATATCCGGACAGTATTATTCCGCGGGCTTGTCATATCGGGCACGCGGACAAGATCGAAGAGCTGGTTAGCTGGGCGGAAAAAGAACACGGTGTTCCCGATGTGCTGGTCAACAATGCCGGCACCAATCCGTACTTCGGTCCGCTTTTGGGAATTACTCCCCAACTGTGGGATAAGACCTTCGATGTCAACCTGCGCGGTTTTTTCGAAATGACTCGCCAGTTGGCGCTGCGCTGGCAGGCTAATGAAACCAAAGGTTCGATTGTGTCGATTGCCAGCATTGCCGGACTGCGGGCTGCCCCGTTGCAGGGCGTCTATGGCATGACCAAGGCCGGGGTAATTTCGATGACCATGACTCTGGCGGTCGAGCTGGGACCGAACGGTATTCGGGCCAACGCTATTGCGCCGGGCGTGATCGATACCAAGCTGTCGGCTATGCTGGTCAGCAATCCGGACATCATCAAGATATTTACCGAACACACCGCCTTGAAACGCTACGGCCAGCCCGAAGAAGTTGCCGAGCTGGCAGTCTACCTGGGCTCGGACGAATCGACATTTGTGACCGGGCAGACTTTCTGCGTCGATGGCGGTTTTACGATTGCCTGAAAGAAGATAAGTGACCCAACGAGTCAAACGGGCGGCCTATGGCGGGCCGGGTTTCAAGCCGCGTACCCAATCACTAAGAGAAGAACTCGGCACAATCTGGGCCGACTGCGGAGTGAATTCGGAATGGTCGCGCCTCAAGTCGATCTTGTTACACCGCCCGGGCCCCGAACTGGCCCGTTCGGCCAAGCCCGATCAAGTCTTGATGCTCGAGCCCCTCGAGCCCGGGCTGGCTTGTCGCCAGCATGACGCTCTCAAACAAGCTTATGAAAAAGCCGGAGTCCAGGTTTACTCGGTCATCCCGCCCGGCTACGAGCGCTCGCGACCGCCGCCCAACTTGATGTTCGTGGCCGACTTGATGTTCATGACTCCCGAGGGTGCTATTATCGGTCGCCCGGCTTCGACAGTGCGGGCCGGTGAAGAGAAGCACATCACCCGCCGCCTGGCCGATATCGGTATCCCGATTCTAAAAAGTGTTCACGGCACAGGGACTTTCGAATGCGCCGATGCTGCCTGGCTAAATCCGCAAACGGTCTTGTTGTCGCACGGGCTGCGCACCAACCCGGAGGGCGCCGCCCAGGTGGCCTCTGTGTTGTCCGAGATCGGGATTGAGACTATTGTAGTCGACCTGGTTAAGGGCACTATGCACCAGATGGGACAACTCAGGTTCTTAGACGACCAATTGGCGGTCGTCTGGCCCGAGAGAGTTTCGCTCGATACGATCGAGGCCCTCGAAGCACATGCCAGTCGGGTACTGATAATGCCCGACAAAGACGAGCTTGAAACCGGGCTGGCTTTGAACTTTACAACCTTGGGCCCCAGGCGGATCCTGATGCCGGCCGGAAATCCGAACTCGCAAGCTTTTTTAGAGCGGCACGGGATTGAGATTAGCTGCGTGAATATTTCCGAGTTGACCAAGGCCGCCGGGGGAATAGCCTGTCTGACCGGCGTGTTGAGTCGAGACTAAAATCAATAAGCTCAATAGCGCCGATGTTGGGTGGGCTTCAGCGGGTTGCGCTGCATCAGGCAGGCACCGGTAGGGAGAACGGGTTTGCAATATTATGCTTGCATAAGATTGCAACCCGCATTATCATAGAATTATGGTTACGCTGACTCACAGGATAGACGAGAAGCTTAAGGCAGTTCTTGACGCCTTTTGCGCAAAGCATGGTCTCAAGCAGCAGGCCGTGGTTGCCGACGCGATCGCAACCTGGCTGGAGGACGCCGAAGATCTTGCTCTAATCGAGGAGCGAAGAGGCGGACCATGGGTCGAGTGGAGCGATGTCAAAGACGATTTATAAAGTCGTTCTCCACCAAACCGTCGTGTCTGAGATCAAGAAGCTCCCTAAAAAGATCAAAAAACACGTTACTAACATCATCGGCAAGCTTGCCAGCGAGCCAATTCCCATAGCGGCCCAAAGACTCAAAGGACGTGTGAACTCGTATCGTATCCGCGTGTCCGACTATCGGATCATCTACGAACTCCATGCGACCGAGATCGTCGTATATGTCATTGGTGTTGCCCACAGAAAAGAAGTCTACCGGAGGCTAGTTAGACGAAAGTGAGATGGAGCGGAACCGGGGACCAGGAACCGTCCCCGGTTGTCCCGGGTTTCACCTGTTGCGCCCGACCGGCAGCAGGAAGAAACGCGCCAGCAAGGCGGCCCCGAACAGGATCATCAGCCAGAAGCTGATCTGATAAAGCAGCTGGGAAATCGGGCTGCCGGCTATCAATACTTCGAGTTCACGGGCCAGGATGATTTCGCATGCGCCGCGTCCCTTATCGGACCGTGTGGTGCTGGTCTTCAGCTTCTGCGGGGCGGGTTGGCTGAAGCTGAGATCTTTTTGCGTAGGCTGGGTCATGACGTCGACCAACTGGCCCTTGATTCGAATCTGGTCGCCGCGGTTAAGATCGTCGAAGGCGTCTCTGAGTTGGTCATCGACCACGATTATGTGGCTGTTGGACAGCTCGTTGCCCCTGACGTTGGCCTGGCAGGTCCACTTGGCGTAGCAAACGTTGCCGGCGTGTTCGAAGCTCACCCCCGGGTTGCGATGCACGCCGCGGCGGACATTCCCGCCCCAGATCATACAAAGATCCTGCATGAACAGGTTGCCGCGGCTTAGCCCGAACATGGAGTAGTCATCTTTGCTGACGATCAGACCGCTGATCTCGTAATCAAACAGGGGTGTTAATTTCAAACTGTTGCCGTCATGCACCAGGCGGATTGGTTCAGCGTTTTCGATCGGGGTCTGGATCGGCGGAAGCTTCAAGGACGGGTCGATATAATCGACGCTGCGCAGGCTGTCATGCATAAACCAGGCATAGATGAAAACGCCGCAGACGATTAAGCCGACCACCTTGAAAATTCGCGAAGCTGTCTTGTAGCCCGAAGATTCGATTAATGGCGCAAGCTTATAGCGCAGGGCCGCATAGCGCCCGTCTGGAGGCGGCCTTGACATTTCTTTCTCATAGGCGGTTTGAACACTCTCGGGCGGCCGGGGAAAAACACCGACCTGGTCGAGGGCCTCTTGCAGCCCGGCTTTGTTTTGGGCCTGATGAAGTTCGAAGATCCGTTCGGCCTGAACGGCCAGGGCATGATCGGGGTAGTTGCTGACCAGATAGAGCAGCAGGTCGGCGCCCGGCTCGGCTTTATAGGCCGGACCCAGCAGCAAACAAGCTGCCCGGAAAATCGCCTCGGCCGAATCATGGCTGGCCAGGTCTTGTTCGGCGGCCTGGCGATAAACACGCGCGGCGTCGGTGAACAATTCGGCTTTTTCGAGATGGGCGGCCAGCTTTAATGCCAGCGGGCGGGGGATATTGATCCGGCGACCCTGGGTGGTTGCCAACCGATAGGCGCCCATGATGCGCGAGTCTTCGTCCATGGTTAAAGCCAGTTCGAGAGTGTGATCGGGATCTTCGTGCGAATCGGTGTCAATCTCGATTGCGCCGGCAAAGCGTTGCGGTTGCCCGCCTGGTTTTGCGTCTTTGGGGTCGTTGTTGTGTTCGTCGTCCATGGGGCTTAGACCGCTAGAAAGTAAATATCCGCTAAATGGTACGACCTGGCCGGTTTGAGCGCAACAAAAGATCGATCAGCTTAGCCTGCTTGGTTAAGAAAAACGTGTCATCGGGTGAAACGATCGACGGCTGATCTTCGTATGATGGGTGTAGATAGTCGAAAAGACTCACATCAACCCGAAACCAGGAGAGAGCTGTCATGAAAACTAATGCACTTATTACCGTCACGTTGGCGATTTTTGTACTCGGTCTGGGGGCTTGCAACATGGGACCCGAGACGGAACTGGACACGAACCCGGAGGCGAATGACGCCTATGCTGAGCAATCTCAAGCTGCTAGCTACAATGTCGATCCACCCGAGTGCTACGGCCTGAGGCAGTACTACAAGTGGACCTGCCAAGACGGCGAATGGGAACTCGAATGGGCCGGTCGGCGGGACATCTGGTGCGACGGGAGTGTGCTGGTGGCTGGAGACGAAACCAATTGTTATGCGGACTTCGCGACCTACAACTGTGACAGCCAGCTTGCTTGCGGTCAGTACCAGTTTGTCTGCCCCGCGCCCACCCGGTTCTGCCGCCCGTCGTTCGGCTTCCCTGCCCAATTCGCTCGCCGCTAGAAAAAGTTTTGCCTGCCCGTTGTCCGAAGAGCCCCCAATATCAACTCAGATGGAGATGGTTGAGCAGAACTTGACGATCAATCCCAAAGGGGATTTACTGTCCGTCATTGTGTCCGGGGGCAATCACTTTATAGCCGATGAACGAGTAGAGGATTTGCGCAGGCGGTTGCTCGCCGCAGTCCGCCGCTCTTGTCCGGCCTGGTTGTCGAGTCAAGTCGAGGATATAACGCAGGAAGCCCTGATCAAGATTGTCGGCATCATACAGCGCACAGGTGAAACGAATCGCGTCCTGCCTGCGTCTTATATTAATAAGGTAGCTTATCACGCAACAGTGGACGCCATGCGGCGCAACCGTCGCCAGGGGAGCAAAGAGGTTTCCATGCAGGAAGAGGCAGAGTTTCCCATTGTCGAGAAAATGCTCATAGATCCCGAACGGACCGCCATTTCGGGAAGGATCAAGAAGGGCATCCAGCAGTGTCTGGGGACCATTGTGGCGTCCAGAAACGAGGCGGTGGTCCTCCATCTCCAGGGTCACAGCGTTCCAGAAATCGGAGAATTGATGGGTTGGACCGGCACGAAAACCACTAATCTTGTCTATCGGGGCCTCAAGGACTTACGCAAGTGCCTCGTGAAAAAGGGTCTTTCGCCATGAAAGATACGCCCAGCTCTGAACAAATGCGCAGTGCCTGGTTGGCGCTGACCGATTCGACGAGTGCAGCACAAGACTGTCCCGATCCGGAGCGGATTTGGGAAGCACTTCGAGGCGGCCTTACGCCCGAGCAGGTGCGGGACATCGTTCGGCACACCGCTTCGTGTCCTGCCTGCGCAGAAGCCTGGCGGCTCGCACATGATATGGGGGCCATGCAGGCAAGGCAGACTTCCACAGATTCGAGACAAGCCCAGGCGGATCCTCAACGCCAGGCGTTCTTCTGGCGATTAAGGCCACTCGCCATGGCCGCGGGACTGGCCGGCCTCTTGTTTCTTGCCGGCGCCGCCGTTTTGTTGTGGCCAAAACAGCCGGCCCAGGATCCGATCTTTCGAACTACCGGGCAGGACTCGATTCGCGCCTTGATTTCCGAGAAAAAGCCGCTGCCCAGGTCGGACTGCCGGCTGAAATGGACACCGGGCCCGGATGGGTCCCGCTACACGGTTCGGGTGACGACTGAAGACTTCGTGCAGGTGGATTTTGCCGAGGGTCTCGAACAAGCCGAATACCGGGTCCCCCCCGGATCGCTCGCAGGGCTCGAACCGGGTACTCGTCTCATGTGGCAGGTACAAATATTCTTTGCAGAAGGAGGTCAGGAGTTTTCTAAGACCTTCTTTCTTCAGATTGATTGAGGAAGAGACCCATGCGGGTTGCCTGCTGTTTACTGCTGACGCTGGGCCTGTTTGCCCCTGCCGAAATTTCTCAGTTTATGAAAAGCTACCGGCAGGCCAAAAACCCGAAAGACTGCGAAAGCCTCCTGAAGAATTTCCCAACCGAACTCAGAAGCTACGAGTGCTACTGGAGAACAGCGCGGCGGCAGCTCAAATTCTCGGAAGCGGCCGACCTGTTGAAAAAACTGCTGGCTAAAGACCCCGACAATCACCGCGCCCGACTCTACCTGGGGGCCGTGCATGCGGACCTGTACAGCGGCCGGGCCAAGGGGCTCATCCAACAGGCTTTAACAGGGTTCAAGACCAGGGCTGATTGGAAGGGTGAGTTCTGGGCGCATATCGGTTTGCACTTCCTGATGCGCGAAGAAGGCAAGATGGCTAAGGCCGCTTTAGAACTGACTGAGGCGCAGCGCGTGGCCGAGGGAGCCTACGACCTGCTATTGCTCGACGAGGTTCAGCTCTATCGAGGCTGGCTGGCATTGTATCAATCCAATTACGGAAGAGCCTGGATCTTGTTCAAGCAACTCGAGCGAAATGCTCAGCCCAAGATCCGCCGTGATTTTCGTGCTGAAGTATTCGACGGTCTGGCGGCGACGGCCTCGTGCCTGGGACGCTACCGTGATTCGCTGCTCAACTACCAGCGCGAACTGGAGGAGGTCCGGCGCTTCATCGTGCCCAACTGGGAAGCTGACATCGAGTACAATATTGCAGTCATGGCATCGAAGGTCAGCTCGCCCAGGAAGTTCACTTTGATAGAGATCCTTCAATTCGAAAAAGCAGCCCTTAAGACTGCCATTTTATCCGGAGACAGAAAAGCTCAGGGGCGGGCCCGGTTGCTGATCGGGCGGAGTCTGGCCCTGGAAAGATCCGAGAGAATTGCCAACCTCGAGCAGGCCTTGAAAATCCTCCGGGAGATCAAGAATGCCAAGGCAACCCTGCAAACGCTGCGAGTACTGGCCGAGGAACGCCTGTCCGAGAATCCCGAGAACTCCGATCCGGCTTTTGAGCTGATTGACGAGGCGATCGAGTTTGCTCAGGACCAGAAGAGTCCCGAGGACGTCGCCAAGGGATGGATTGTACGATCACGGATGCGCTGGCGGGCAGGTCCCCGTAAGCAGGCCATCGCCGATTCGCTCACGACTCTCGAAGCGATTGAAGGGATCCGGGATCTGCAACACGATCAACAGGTGAACGCGCGGGTTCTTGGGCGGTTTGCCTCTGCCTATCGCCGGCTATCAGGCTATCTGCTGGATCCTTCCAGGGGCCCGGCGGCCTCCACGGATCTCGACCTCGCTTTTAGGATCATCGAACGGATGCGCGCCCGCGTTCTGCTTAGGGCCCTGGAGGTTGCCGACCAGGGCAATGGCCAGATACCCGATCGTGGGGCGCGACTCGAGTATTCGCGGTTGCGCGCGCAGATCGCCAATGTACAGAAGAAGCTGATCGGTACCAAGCTGTCTCAATCCGAGCGGGCCAACGCGCTTTACGAACTGGAGCAACTGGAGGTAGAGGCGGCTGCCTTGCTGGAGCAAAGCGGTGATGTTCAAAAGACGACAAGCACCCGGCTTGTCAGACCCTCGATTGTCTCGCTGGCAGAAGTCAAGAAAGGTTTGCAAGAGGATCAGGCCCTGTTTGCTTTTCAGATCGAGGAGAAATACACACCGGAGTTTAAGGTAAAGACCCAGACCGGCAAGTTAGCGGGGGGAAGCTGGTTGATCGCTATTACCCGCAGCCGGGCCCGGGCCTATCGGCTCCCCGATCGCAACGTGTTGGGGCCCGACATCCAGCTCTTCCTGGGCCTGATCGGCCGTCGTGACAACGCAGAAACTCGGGGTGCCGACCTGCTCTACCAGCGGTTGTTCTCCCGTGCCATTTCGGATCTTCGGCCAGAAGTCCGGCGTCTGGTCATCGTTCCGGATGGTCCCTTGTACAAGATCCCGTTCGGGGCTCTTCGTGACGGAAAGGAAGCTAAGCCGCTGGCTATGTCTTTCCAGATATCAGTTGCACCGTCAGCCACCTTGTGGTTGCGCTGGCAAGAGGCTGTCCGGTCCGAGCCGCGTGTGCCCGTATTGGCGTTGGCCGATCCTGCGCTGCCCCAGGTTGCCAACGATGCTAAGTACCGCACCGCCGGGATCTTCCGCACCGGCTTGCAGTTGGGTCATCTTCCCTACGCTCGCCAAGAGGCGCGCACGGTCGTTGATCGCCTGGGAGGCAAGAGCTTGTTGCTTCAGGGCCCCGACGCCAGTGAGCACATCTTGAAGAACCTCCCGCTCCGCGATTTTGCCATATTACACCTGGCCGCGCACGCAGTCGTCGATCACGAGTACCCCAATCGCTCGGCCGTGGTGCTGGCGAGCGGGGCAGAAGATGAGGACGGTTTGCTGCAGGTTCCAGAGATTGCCGAGCTCGATATGGAAGGAATTGTGGTTTTCCTGTCGACCTGCAGCTCTGCAACCGGGACCGTGCTTGAAGGCGAGGGGGTAATGAGTCTGGCCCGATCTTTTTTCCAGGCCGGGGCCCGGGCCGTGATAGGAAACCTCTGGCCGCTGCGCGATGACGAAGCGGCCCAGCTGATCGATGAATTGACCCAATATCTGGCCGATGGCGCCAGCCTGGGCGAAGCGCTCATGGCCACCCAGCGGGACTGGATTCGTGACGGTAAGCCGGTATCCGCCTGGGC
>JAFDKH010000155.1 GCA_019307065.1 Deltaproteobacteria bacterium | reverse complement strand
CGGACGGCGTGACCGAGAAACTCTGCTGAGGGCGGCACAGGCCTTACCCGACTTGAAGTTCGTTATTGTCGACCCGGAAGCATCGAGTGAGTGGGAAAAACTGGAACAGGCCAAACTTACAAATCTACCAAACGTGAATTGGTTTCGGGACAGTCTGCCTCTCGAAAAATACATCGCTCTGATTAGGCGGGCGAAATTGGTTATAGTAGCGATTCGTATAGGCCCCGGCGACGGTGGGCATTCAACCGTTAGCCTGGCACATCGCGTCGGAACGCCGGTAATATATAGCGATGTTCCGGGTATTAGTGATTACGTCAGTCATGGACACGACGCCTACCAGATCCCAGCCTCGGATCCCGAAGCCCTGGCTGGGGCGATTAGTAGTCTGTGGGAAGACTCCGCGATGCGCGGGAAACTTTCCAAAAACGGTCGCGCAACTGAAGCTGCCCGCGTAGATGTTTGTAAACAGAGTTTTTTGCAAGCCCTTTCCAATGCCTATGCGGGCCTGACCTAGACCAGCAATCCACTTCACCTGTTTGACATGAACCTTGAAGGCCTAGTACTATCCACTGCTTGGAGAATCACAATCTTGACTGAAAACAACTTAGACAACCTGCTTAATCTCGTAAAAACCAGCCTTTTGGGGGTGGATCAAGGCACACTGGAGAATATCGTCAATTCGTTGATCGAGGCTTGCAATACCGGCCGGAGCGTTTTTGTAATGGGTAATGGCGGCAGCGCCGCAACTTGTGCTCATTTTGTCTGTGACCTGCGCTACGCTGAACGAGTTACAAAACGGTTTCGTGTAATCAGCCTGAACGACAACACTCCTCTGCTTACCGCCCTGGCCAATGATCTTGGCTACGCTGAAGTGTACCAAAAACAGTTGGAGCAGTTACTGGAGCCCAAAGATATAGTCATTGTCATTTCTGTTTCCGGAGATTCTGAAAACATTGTCAAGGCTGCAAATTTCGCTCATGACAACGGTGCAGTAACGATTGGTTTTACTGGATCGAATGGTGGAAAGGTCCTGGCAGCGCTGGATCACTCTATAGTCGTATCAAGCAATAGCTTTCCGGTTGTCGAGAGTGTTCACGGCGTCTTGACTCAATTGATAGCTGCAGTTCTTCGTAAGAACATCTCGGCGCACAACACCAAGTGAAACAACCCTCGGCGAGAGGTCGCTCGCAATTCTTGAGAATATCTTGTAATATTCCATACAATTATGCGTTTGTTCTGGAGATTTTGGCATGCGAGTCGTCTTTATCTGGTTCAACACAAGCAGCCCGGTCGGCATCAGTCACGGCGTACTGATCCTGGCTCGCGAACTTGTCGAAGCTGGTCATGATGTTGAAATCCTGCATCTAAATGAAGAAGTCGGCATTTCCGGAGATCTCGAGCCGGTTTTATCTCGCCTGAATAGCCTTTCAGCTGAGCTGATCGGCCTTTCTTTCGCCAGTTCTCATGCAAGCCAGGCGAAAATTTTAGCTGGCCGTTTGGGTAAAGTTCTTCCCGAAGCTTTCATTCTATGTGGTGGAATTCACGCCACTTTAGTACCCGAAGAAGTCATCGACTGGCCGGGAGTAGACGCGATCGGCATCGGAGAACTCGATGGTGGTCCACTGGTTGCATTCGTGAATTTGCTCGCAACCGGCGGCAGCCATCAACAGGCCACAGGCTTCTGGGTAAGGCACAACAGCGAAATCCATCGCAATCGACTTGCCCGGCTGCCGACTCTGGACAATCAGGCTCTACCGCTTTACGAACTGATCGACCTCGACCGGCTGGTGCAAGCCAAAAGGGGCTTCGGAGAAGTTCTGGCCGGGCGGGGATGCCCGTTTCGCTGTAATTTCTGCCAGAATCACGCCCTGGTTGAACGCTACCGCTCCAGCCTGGGAGGTACACCGGCTGACTGGCCCTATTGCCGGCAGCGTAATGTAAGCAACTTGCTCGAAGAGATCGAGCTACTTTGTAGCCAGGCCCCCTCGGTCAAAGCAATCATGTTCGGCGACGATCGCTTGGCTTTTGACAAAACATGGCTGGCTGATTTTAGCCGGCAATATCCAGCCAGAATCGGTCTGCCGTTCATAATTAATGCAACCGCCGACCAGATAGACGAGCAGACTGCCGCCCTGCTAGAACAGGCCGGTTGCAATATGGTAAAATTGGGAGTTGAATGCGCACCCGGCCGGATTCACCGGGAGGTCCTCAACCGGCCATTCGGTGAGAATCGCATCCGCCAGGCATTCGCTCGTTTGAAGAAATTCGACATCAACACAATGGCCTACCTGATGATTGGTATTCCTGGAGAGACTGCCAATGATGTCCTGGCGACTTTCGAATTCTGCGCCAGTCTGCAACCCGACGCGGTCAGAGTATCAATGTTCTGTCCTTTTCCAGGGACCAAAATCCATGATGATCTTGTGAAAAAGGGTTTCCTGGCAAAATCCGAAGGTGTATATGGATTCGGGAAAAAATCTATCCTGACATGGTCGGACGATATGCACAACCTACTGGAGAGAGCACTGAATATCAGCCCGTGGCTGTTGAATTGTCACCTCGCTGGCCCGGTTGGAGCAACCTCGCGAGAACTTACTGAGTCCATACTCTCATCCGACGCAACAGTTTGGAATGACGAGCAGTTTCGCAAACAACTCTCCCGACGTTTCCAGGATCTCATTGTCGATTTTGAAGACCAGAACCTGAATTTTTTTCATGCACCCTTTCTCGAACGACCCGACTACTCTTTCTTAAAAACTCCAAGGAAGCGTCCTCTGATCAATATCGATTCTGAAGCCAGAGACCGAAAATGACCTCCTCTTTCAAACGTGTGATGCTGGTTGTCCCTCCGGGACGTTGTACCCCCGAAGGTGCCTTCCACGCCGTACCCCCCGAAGGAGTGGCCAGACTAGCTGCCTGGCTCAGACAACATGGGATAGAAGTCTCAGTAGTCGATACTCTTATAGAAGGCTACGACAACAGATTAATCAAGGGAAAATCGGCAAGATACGGCCTGACTGCAAGCCAGGCAGCAGACCGAGTCCTCGACTGGAAACCGGACCTGATCGGTATTAGCTGTCTGTTTACCTGTATTGCACCGGATGTCATGGAGATTGCCAAGGCCTGCAAATCCATAGAACCCCGAATTCCGCTGGTAATCGGAGGCGCCCACGCGGCAACCAACTCAGTTCCAATATTGGAAAAAGAACAAGCTGTTGATTTTGTTGCGCTCGGTGAAGGCGAACAGACATTCATGGCCCTGATTGACTGCCTGCGAAATGGCGGCAACCCATCAGAGATCGAAGGCCTGACTGGTCGAGAGAACGGACAGATATTCAAAGGCCATCTAGTATCACAGAATATTGATTTGAATACCTTACCCCCGCCGGCCTGGGATCTCTTTTCTATCGACAGCTACGTTGAAGCTGATTCTCCCC
Organism: Deltaproteobacteria bacterium; assembly: GCA_019307065.1. GTDB lineage: Bacteria > Myxococcota > B64-G9 > B64-G9 > B64-G9 > JAFDKH01. Next base: position 9,298 of record JAFDKH010000155.1, on the reverse strand, counting down.
TTTGCGGGCCGCAAGGAAAAAAGAGATTTCTTCCAACTTCATGGAGTCGGGGTTGTATTAACGCCTGCTCGTACTGCCTGACCTCACGTGTCTGGGGTACGGGTAACTATCAAAAACGTTCGGTTGCTCACATACTCGATGAAGTGAAGACTCTGCGTAATAGTTTCAATATCGAAGAGTTGCACGTGCAGGACGATTGTCTGTTGGCCGATAAAACCTGGCTACACACAATTCTTGATGCTCTGGCAAACGAACACCCTGAACTGGTTCTCGACTTCTCCAACGGTTTCGACATCATGACACTTGATATCGAAACGATCGCCAGGATGGCCCATGCCGGAACCAGGCGGGTTTCTCTCTCCCTCGAAGCAGGCATGCCCGAAAAGGATCTCCGGTTTATCCATAAAAGGGTTCCCCTTTCACATGCACGCGAGATCATCGCGGCTTTGCATGGTCACGCTATCTATATCACCGGCAACTTTATGATGGGGTTTCCCGGTCAGACCATCGACGATATGGAAGCGACAGTCGAATACGCGCTTTCTCTGGATTTCGACAAGTTATGCCTTTTCATTGCAACTCCGTTTCCGGGCTCACCGCTGTATGCCTATTGTGAACGCCACGGATACCTGGTAGAACCGCACAACTTCAACGATTTCAGGTTTTCGAAAGGACTAATTCAAACCGGGGAGTTCGGCCCGAAAGACACCGAACGAATCCGGCGGGATGGCTGGTTACGACATAAAACGAAGCTTTTCGAGGCTGACTGATTCGAGTTCAATTCATATGGTTCAATCTCAACAGTACGCCAAAAATGAACATCGGTGTCGCCCTGCTGACCCGCGAGTTGATTGAAGCCGGGCATGAAGTGTCAGTGATGCACTTGAACGAGGAAATTGGCCTGAGCTTCGAACCTGAGACGATTATCGAAAAAATCAGGGCTTTCAATCCCGGCCTGGTGGCCATGTCTTTCGGACGAAACCACCTCAAGTACGCTGAAGATCTTGTTCCGCTTGTAAAACAGGCTTTACCCGAAGTCCCGATCTTGTGTGGCGGTATTCATCCGACTCTGTTTCCGGAAGAAACTATCGCCCTGGCGGGAGTCGATTTCATTTGTGTCGGCGAGGCCGACGGCCTGCTGACTCCATTTGTAGCCAGGCTGGAACGCGGTGAAAACGTGTCCGACCTGAAGAGCTTCTGGGGTAAAGACAAAAACAAAATATGGCGCAACGAGATGGCACCCTTGCCTGACATTGGCAACCAGACCTGGATTGACCTGGATCATATCGACCATTCCGAAAGCCTTATCTACAACCGGGGCATGTTCGAGGTCGTGACCGGTCGGGGGTGTCCCAACCGCTGTACTTTCTGTTTCAACGTCGCTCTGCGAAAGGCATGCGAGCAACAACTTCAGCCGGGAAGCAAAGCTCTGCCGTATTGCCGCAAAAGAAACATCGAGAACCTGCTTGGTGAAATGGAGCTGATTCAGGATCGCTTCGGGCAAAAACTGAAGATGTTTTCCCTGGCAGACGATGCCGTCAACTTCGACCGTAACTGGATGCTTGAGTTTTGCCACCAGTATAAACGGAGGATTGGTATTCCATACAGCTGCAACCTGCTGGTTGGCAATATAGACGATGAACTGGCGGAGGCTCTTAAACTGTCCGGAGCAATTGCCAAGATCGGTGTCGAGTCCGGCAGTGAACGGATCCGTAACGAGATTCTCGGAAAGTCGTTTCCTGCCGAGGTCATCGAAGAATCCATCTCGCGGCTTAAGGCTCATCAAGTTCCGACTCGGATTTACTTGATGATCGCCAACCCTACCGAAACCCGTGACGAAATCTTGTCGACCTTTAAATTTGCCGCCCGCCTGGCGCCGAACTCTACACGCTTGTGCGTTTTTTATCCGGTCGAGGGATCGCCGATCCACGAGTTGTGCGTCCAAAAATCGCTGCTCAGCGGGCGTGAATACGAAAACTACGATGATTTGTCGATCCTCATTTGGGATGCCGACATGGCTCTTTTTATAGAGAAGGCCCATTCGTTACACGCCTGGATGCAAAATGTATATCTCAACGAACGCTGCGCCGAAGAATACGGCCCATTGATTGGGCGAGTTCTGGCAATGGATCGCAATCAATGGAACCAGGAGAAAACGCAGCCCTGGATTCGTTCGACTTCAATTGAGCTTTCTAGCCGTTTACGCCAGGCAAAAGTTGAGCATTACTTCAACCCTTTCCCGGAACGCCCGGATGTTACTTTTCTTTATACCGGCAAACCAAGCGGATTGCCCAATGTCGATGACAACATCGAAGATGCGCCGGTGAATTCATGAAGGTCTGTTTCTACTGGTTCAACCTGTCTACACCACCTGGTATGAGTGTCGGGGTTTCAATTCTAGCCCGTGAACTGGCCGATGCCGGGCACGAAGTCAGCGTGCTTCATCTCAACGAACGCGTGGGCATTTCTTTAGAACACAATATTTTAAAGAAACATACAGCTAGCGGCAGTTTCGACCTGCATGCCCTGTCTTTTGGCCAGAACCACTATCCGGCGGCAATGGAACTGGCAGCCTTGATCAAAGACGCGGCCCCCAACTCTAAAATCTTGTGCGGCGGCGTACATACCACTTTGAATGCTCAGAAGGTCCTTGAGCATCCAGCAATTGATTTCGTCGGTCTGGGCGAAGTCGATGGTCTGCTCTCACGTTTCGTTGACAGTCTGGAGTCCGAGTCAGGTTACCGGTCGATCCCGAATTTCTGGACCAAACATGAAAACAAGATCATCCGTACTCCCATGGCTCCACTTCCCGACATCACCGAGCAATCACTTCCCTTCTTCGATGGAATCGATTACCGGGCAATCATCAAGGCCAATCGCGGTTTCGCGGAAACCATCGTTGGCCGCGGCTGTCCGATGAAGTGCAATTATTGTCACAATGCTGCCATCGTCGATACCTACCGTAAGCTCATCCCCAATGCCCCAAAGAGCCTGGGATACTGTCGACATCGTTCGGTAGAGAGCGTCATTGCCGAACTCAAGATATTCAAGGAACGCTACTTCCGAGATTTGCGGGCATTCAATTTTGGTGATGACCGGTTCGCTTCAAGTCACGATTGGCTGCGTTCTTTCGCTCGGAGCTATTCGGCCGAAATCGGGTTACCCTTCATTTGCAATGCAATCGCCGGGCAGATCGATGCTGAAATGGCCCAGCAATTGGCGGATGCCGGCTGCTACATGGTGAAGTTCGGAGTTGAGAGCGGTTCGGAGCGAGTTCGCAAGGAGATTCTGTCGCGCCAGCTGTCCGAAGCTAAGCTTTCCGAGACAGTCTCGGCTCTGCATCAGCGCGGCGTCAACACGCGCGCCTATGTCATGCTGGGTATGCCAACAGAGACCCCTGATGAAATGCACGCCACAATCCGGTTATGCGCCGGTTTGGGCTTTGACTCGGTGCGGCCGGCTATTATGTATCCCTTTCCCGGCACGGAGCTCCAGCGCTACTGTATCTCAAAAAATTTAATCGACGATTCGGAAATCCCAACCGATTACTCGACTACTACAGTTCTCAAGCTGCCTGAATCCGAAAAAACCTTCATCGAAAAAACGGCTGGGCTGTACGCCTGGCATCTCAACACCTACTTGAACGACGATGCCGCTCGGGCTTCAAAGCCTCTGGTAGAAAAAATAATGGATATGCCCAACGAACGATGGTTAGCAGGAGATGGCCGGGATTTGCTGGCTCGGCAAGGTCAGAGCATTCACGAATCTCTGCGTAGTAGTAAAACCGAGCACTATTTTTCACCGTTTGCTGACAGGCCGGATGTAATATTTCTTTACCGCCAACGAACCCAGCCCTTACTCAATGTCGAAGAACGCTGACATCCAGATAAGCGCAGTTCTGCCGTGCTTCGAAGAAGCCCCGAATCTAGCACGGGTCTTAAAAGACCTGGAACAAGCTCTCGACTCAGAAATACCGGCCGCCTGGGAGATTATTATTGTAGCCAGCCTGGCCGCCGGTGACGGCACTCCCGCGCTGGCCGAGCGTCTGGCCGCCGAACACTCAAATTGCCGAGTCGTACTCCAGTCAGCCCACGAATCCGGTTACGGCCATGCAATTGGTCTCGGTATTGAATCAGCTAGATATCCCTGGCTGTTACTAAGTGATGCCGACGGGCAATTCGATCACGCAGAATTGGGTAAACTGATAATCCAGACAAAGCAAGCTGATCTGATTGCAGGTTACCGCAGCCCGCGAAGTGATCCCTGGCCGCGGAAGCTGGCCGGCAGGCTATATTCATTAGTGGTCTCTAAGCTGATCGGCATTCCAGGTGTCAGAGATCTCGACTGCGCCTTCAAACTGGTGCATATTGACTTCATCGGTGTCAAGCCTCTGGAATGCAGAACCGGAGTGGTCAATGCGGAGATACTCATGCGCGCAATCGCGCTGGGAGCCAGAATTGTCGAAGTGCCGGTAACCCATCGACCCCGTCTCGATGGTTGCACACGCTTCGAAACCAAAATCGGCCCTATCGACCATATTCCACAACCGGCAGAGGTCGTTGCAATTTTGAAGGATCTCGCTGTACTGAAGGAATGGTAGTTATCATGAAAGTACTCGTAACCGGAGCAACGGGCTTTGTCGGCAGTCATCTGCTGGATTTCTTGCTCAAACTAGAAAATGTAGAAATTCATGCTACCCGCCGCTGGTCCTCTCGAATGAGCCTGGTCGATCACATTCCCGACGTCGAACAAAGTATCAACTGGCACCTCTGCGACTTAACCGACCCGTTCTCAGTCGATAGTGTCATCTCGAAAGTAAAACCTGATCGCATCTTTCACTTGGGAGCCCAGAGTTTCGTCTCACCCTCCTGGAGCGCCCCGGATCTGTATTTCAGAACCAACGTTCTCGGCACGCTATACCTGCTCGAGGCCCTGCGAAGACTTGATTTATCCGATACCCGCGTGCTGCTTCCCGGCTCCGGTGAAGAGTATGGAGACGTACCCGAAGCGGAGCTGCCCATCCGGCCTGAAACGCAACTGCGTCCGGTTAATCCTTATGCTGTAAGCAAGGTGGCCCAGGATCTGCTGGGTTATGAACATCACAAGAGTTACGGCCTGCATATAGTCCGAATACGGGCTTTCAATCATGAGGGTCCCCGGCGTGACCGGGTTTTCGCCCTGCCCTCTTTCGCCTGGCAAATTGCACGGGTCGAGGCGAGCCTTATGCCTCCGGTTGTTAAAGTCGGCAACCTTGAAGCACTCCGCAACTGGACAGATGTCCGCGATATGGTCCAGGCATACTGGCTGGCGCTTGAAAAGTGCCCACCGGCTGAGTTGTTTCTGATCGGCAGCCAGAAAGTCATGACGGTCAGAGAATGTCTCGATTACATGCTTTCCAAATCGCCGAAGCAAGACGCTATTACGATTGAGACGGATGCCAGCCTGGTACGCCCAACTGAGCCGCTGCGACTCGTCGCCGATACTGAACCCTTCGAAAAATTGACCGGCTTTTGCTGCGAGATTCCCTTCGAACAAACACTAGAAGACACTCTCAACTATTGGCGTAAAAAAGTATCATGAAGCTGCGCGTATTAGTCACCGGCGCCGAAGGCTTTATCGGCCGGCACCTTTTAAAATCACTCAAGACCGCCGGCCATGAAGTCTATGGTATCAGTCGCAGCGACGCCGACATCACAGATCTAGATTCACTGCTGAGGCTCAGCCGAGATACGGAGGTGCTGGTCCACCTGGCCTTTCCGGCATCCCCTGCATTTCGTCGGGAGCAACCCCTAAAGGCCCTGCAGGTCGCCGCCGCAGGCACGACTAATTCCATACTTCTTGCCCAAAGGTGCAAAGCGAGCCACTACGTCCTGGCTTCCAGCGGAAAAATTTATGGCAAGCCGAACATTCCGCCTGTTAGCGAAGATCATCCTTTAAATCCCGGTGCTTTCCTGGGCCGCTTGAAAAATATCCAGGAGATGATAGTCCAAGCTGCGATGAACCGGGCCGACAACCTGTCCGTAACCAGCTTGCGTTTGTTCAACGTCTACGGTCCCGGATGTTCAGAAGAATTTCTTATTTCAAAACTAATTTCCGGTTTTCAAAAAAGTGGCCGCATAACGCTTGGCGAGCTTGATCACCGGCGCGACTGGATACACGTCCGGGATGCCTGCAATGCATTTCTATTCGCCATTCAGGCTCCGAGCAAACAAAAATCATTTCAACCGCTCAATGTCGGCACGGGAAGTTCGACTTCGGCACGAGAGATATTCGACATGCTCTGCTCTATATCCGGCAAGCATCCTGAAATGATTCAAGATCCGTCCCTTTTGCGAAGAGCTGAACCCGAACAGGAATCAGCCGATTGCCAGCGGCTCGTGTCATTGGGCTGGAATGTTGAAATGAGTCTTGTAGACGGTTTGAAAGACACCTGGGCCGGTCTACTTCCCTGACTCGAGCCGCGCCAATATCATTTGCAGAAAAAAGAGGATTACCCGGTATGACCCTAAATAGACTGGAACAGTTACGGCAGAGTGTTTCAAAAATCAACATCGAGATACTTCAGATGCTCAACCGCAGGGGAGATCTGGCACTCGAGATATGGGAAACGAAGCAACATTTGGGAATGTCACTCCAGGACAACACCAGGGAACGGACACAACTCGATGAATTGACCGCGGCCAATAGCGGCCCTTTTCCAGACGAAACCATCCGTGAGATTTTCCGTAAGATCTTCGAAGACAGCCGCGAGTTGATGAAAACAGGAAAAACCGAGGTTTAGGTCGAGTTCATTCCGTATTGTCGCTACGTAAGCGAACATCATGACCTGAATGGCGAAGAACTTGCGCCGCACGATTCGTTTCGACTTCGTTATTAAATGCCAGACGTAAGACACCGTCTTCATCCTGCCTGACCTTCAGAACCTGTATGTCTCGAATGTTGATATTTTCACGGGCCAGGGCTGTTGTCACAGCCGCAAGCGCGCCCGGCTCGTCTATGATCCTGACGATTAGTTCGTATTCGGGCCGGAATAATCCCGGTAGATCGCGGGGTATGCCGAGTCTGTAACGGGCGGCTTCGGTCAACTCTTCTTTTAGCGATTCTTCGGCACCCAGAGCAGATTCGATCCGGTCGAGGGCCGCACGAAAATCGTTCAAGGAAAGCTCTATCAACTCGCGATTCGTAATCAGAGTATCGCGCCAGATACCGTACGAACTCGAAGCTGTCCGGGTCACGTCTCTGAAGCCTCCGGCAGCCAACCGGGGAGCAAGTTCATCCTCTTCACCCAATCTGCCCACCATGTTTGACAAGGCCGCAGCGATAAGGTGAGGTACATGACTTACCGTTGCTACCAGCTGATCGTGACGCTTCGAATCGATTTTCAGCGGTTGGGCACCGATACTCTCAATAACCTGTATAAATCGATTCACTTGCGGTTCAGAAACATTTTCGTTCGGGCATATTACCCAGACTGCGTCGTGAAACAGAGTCGGATCCGAAAAATTGACGCCCCGTCGCTCTGATCCGGCCATGGGGTGCCCACCGATAAAATCAACTGCCTTGCCCAAAACATGCGCAGCTCGGCATATCTCTTCTTTCGTACTTCCAACATCGCTGACCAGCGCCCCCTGAGATAAATGCGGACCAATAGTAGCAAGGGTCTTGCCAATTTCACCAACCGGCATGGCTAAAATTACCAAATCTGCCCCGGCGAGTGCCTGTTCAATCTCATTGGTGGAGTATACTTGATCGACGACGCCTGCCACCTTGATTGAGTTGAGCAATTCGTCCTTATCCACTCCAACCACCTGCTTGATCGCCCCGACTTCCTTGAGGGCCAGGGCCAGTGATCCTCCGATTAATCCGATCCCAATAATTGCTGCTTTTGAGAATATTGTTTTAGCAAGCTTCGGACGCACATTCCGGGCCGGATCGGACAGGCGTTTACGAACCGATGGAGCAATAATCTTGAGATCGGCCATCAAACTCGAAAACCCTTCCGGATCGAGTGACTGGGCTCCATCGCACAAAGCGGAGTCTGGGTCGTCGTGAACTTCCACCATGACTCCGTCAGCTCCGGCGGCGATCGCCGCTCTGGCCATGGGGGTTACATATTCCCTCAATCCGGTTGCATGACTCGGATCGACAATGATCGGCAGGTGAGTCTGCTTACGCAACACGGGAACAGCTGATAAATCCAGGGTGTTGCGGGTCCAGGGTTCGAATGTACGCACACCGCGTTCACAAAGTACTACCCTGGGATTGCCGGCCGCCAATATATATTCCGCCGCCAACAATAATTCCTGAAGAGTAGCTGCAAACCCGCGTTTCAGAAGCACCGGCTTTGCAGAATTGCCCAGAGCCTTCAACAAGCTGAAGTTCTGCATGTTTCGAGCACCGACCTGGAACATGTCGGCATACTTGCCTACGAGTTCGACATCGCTTGCCCTGACAACCTCCGAAACACAGGGTATTCCGATTGCATCTGCGGCCTCGCGCAAATACTTCAGGCCCGTCTCTTCGAGACCCTGGAAAGCATATGGGCTGGAACGAGGCTTGAAGGCACCTCCCCGAAGAATACGTGCCCCGCAAGAATGAACCGCATCCGCAGCCCGGTTGATTTGTTCACGGCTTTCCACGGCACATGGACCGGCAATGACAACCAATTCGTCACCACCGATTCGCACTCCGGCTACATCCACCACCGTACCGGACGGGCGACATACTCTGTCAACCAGCCTAAAAGGCCGCCTTACCCGGTGAGCTTCGCTAACGCCGGGTAATATCTCGATGACGCGCGGATCGATTTCTTTTGATGTCGTGCCGATAGCACCTAGAATCGTCTGTTCTTCACCGTCAGATCGGTGGACACCGAAGCCAAGCTTTTTTAGTTTTTCTTCGACCAGGGCGATTTGGTCATCTGTAGCGCCCGGCTGCATGATGACAATCATGTTGTCCTCGCAGGAACTCCAAATCCTTGGCGCGCCCGGTGAATCAAAAGGGCGTCTGCCAATACCAGGCAGACCATCGCTTCAGCGACTGCGACGATTCGAGGCGCCAGGCATGGGTCATGTCTGCCTTTTACTTGAACGATTCGTCGGATTCCATCACGATCAACAGTCTCTTGTTGCACGGCAATTGAGGGAGTCGGTTTGATTGCAGCTCTGACAAAAATCTCCGCTCCATTGGATATTCCGCCCAGGATCCCACCTGCATGATTTGTGCGGAAATTGCCGGGCGGATCCATTAGATCGTTGGAAGAAGATCCTTTTGTCCGAGCCAACGCAAAACCATCGCC
>JAFDKH010000028.1 GCA_019307065.1 Deltaproteobacteria bacterium | reverse complement strand
AAGGAAAAGTTGAACAGTTTTTCGAAAGCTGGTAGCTTACAATATTGGGAAAATAAAAAGGACGGGAGTCTTGGAAGCGGGAGATCGGTTTGGCGAATATGTAATTTTAAAACGCCTGGCGGCAGGTGGAATGGCCGAGGTGTACCTGGCGCGCAAAAGCGGGCTGGGCGGATTCACCAAACCAGTCGCCGTGAAAGTCATTCTGGGGCACTTGTCTTCCAACCAGCGTTTCATCGAGATGTTTCTCGACGAAGCCCGCCTGACGGTTCACCTGAATCATCCCTATATCGCCCAAACTCTCGATCTTGGCGAAGTCAACGGCAAATACTATATCGCCATGGAGTTCGCCCACGGAGAAGACCTGCAGCGGATTTCAGTCACGACTCGTAAAAGCGGCCGGCTGCTGCCTCTGCCGTATGCCGCCAAGATCATCAGTCAAATTGCTGAAGGTCTCTATTTCGCCCACACCAAGAGTGACAACCAGGGGCAACCGCTGGGAATCGTCCACCGTGACATCAGTCCGCACAACATCATCCTGACCTTCGACGGATTATCGAAGCTGATTGACTTCGGAGTCGCCAAGGCCAGAGTAACCTTCAAAGAAGAAGAAGAAGGTGTCCTCAAGGGAAAATTCTCATACATGTCTCCCGAACAAATCCGCGGCATGCCGATTGATCCGCGCTCGGACATCTTTGCCCTGGGAATCGTGTTGTGGGAGGTGTGTACCGGCGCGCATCTATACCGCGAAACCAGCGAACTGCTGACCATGGAAGCCATCTTGAGAAAACCGGTTCCAAAACCGCGCGAACTGCGCGGCGACATGCCGGCCGATCTTGAAGCCATAATACTCAAGGCCCTGTCCAAGCGCTCGGTCGATCGTTTCCAAACCGCGCATGATATGCATGAAGCCCTGGAGGGCTACCTGAGCCGTAGCGGCTGGACGGTCGGCACGCCACACCTGGCCGAGTTCATGAAAAAGCTGTTTCCCAAAGAATACGCAGAAATTCGCGACCTACTGGCCAGCGAACGCCAAAAAGTCGAAGAAGAAGACAAGCGAGGCTCCCAAGAATTCGTGCCCTGGGAACCCTACGACGGTAAAGTGGCAGCGGACGACGACGTGGCCGAGATAACCTCGCCGCCAGTCGGCCCGGCCATGCAACCGGCCCCGGTCGGTCAGGGTATGCCCCGGCCCGCTCGGGTGGGAGTCCAGCCGGCGACCAATCCGCAAGGACAGGCCGGCGGGCCCCAGCCTGGCGGCCGCAAAGCGACCCTGATCATTATTTTGATTCTATTGGTTCTGTTATGCGGCGCCGGGGCTTTTATCTTGATCAAGTTATCTGAAAAAAAAGAAAACCCGGCGCCGGCCCCCCAAAGCCAGGTGGATAGACCGAAAAACATCAAACCGGGTTAGTCGGTCCATCGTCGTATTCCTCTTCGGCCAAAGCGCCCTCGTCGGTTACTGCCAGCAAGGCGCGCAACCGTTCAGTCAGGGCCAGAAAAATTCCGTGGAGTAGTTCGACTCGGTCGGCCACCAGATCGAGAAAGTCGATCCGATCGATCACCAGGACTTCGCAATGCTCACAGGCAATTACATCGGCGGCATGCGGCTTTTGATCGAGCAGCGACACACTGCCCAAGCTGCCTTTTTCGCCGATCGAGAGAATCCGCTTGCCCTGGTTGGTAATGTCGGCCTTGCCTTTGGTGATAATGTAGAGCGCGTCACCCGGCTCGCCCATCCTTAGAATGTGCTCACCCTTGGCGAAAGTTTTTTCTTTGGTGATAGCAGCCAGAGCGGTCAGATCATCTAAGTTATTTTCTTTGAAAATGTTGACCGATTCGAGGAACAACACAATCTCCATGATATTCATGGTATCTTTCCCCTTTGCCAGTTCCGGGTAGCGATCTTCGCAGTCTTCACCCAGCAGGCAACGAGTGTGAATAGTAGCAGCCCTGAGCAACAAGTCTTTCGAGTCGCTCAATTCTTCGAGTCTTTCATGAATCTCCGGCAGAGTACTGTCCCAGGGCATGGCCGGAGAGATCTTGACCAAGTTCTTGTGGTCTTCGAGAATCGGGAAAAAGCGTAAGCGGATATCCCGATCGACGATATTGTCGAGCAGTTCGATGGCATCCGACCAGGCCTCTCCACGGGCACCCTTTAGGCGATAGAAGATGTTCATAATCGTGCGATGCGGGTAGATCAAACCCAGCACCCTGAAGGCCACTTCGATGTTCTGATTCAGGCGTTCCATTAGGACTTTTATAGCCAGCGACCCGGGTGGTAAATAACAGGCCAGGCGGCGGTAAATCAGATCATAGTAACGGTACGAGTCCAGCCGCCGGTCGACCGCCTGCAGGGCCCACTTGCGGTCGAACTTAATATTCGGGTTCTGCAAACGCATGCTCGAGATGGCCAGGGCAATCCGATGCCGCAAGGAAGCATCGTCTTGAATGTTGGAAAACAGCAGCACCTCGCCGGCCCGCTGGGTGCCGATCATGCGGATAATCCGCGGCAAGAGCAGGCGTACGTTCAGAGGACGCTCGCGATCGTTGAGCCACTCTTTGAATAAATCGATGACTTTGTCGCCAAAGGCCGCCAGGGCTTCACGAGCCTCGGGCCGGGTCTCGCGATCGAGCAGCATGTGGAGCAAGAGCGGAACGAATTCCTCGCGATAAAGATAAGAGGTGCTCTTAGCGGCAATCCGGCAAACCGATGGATCGGGATCGGCCAGATAGGCCGCCAGGTGGCCGGTATAGCGACCTTCGCCCAGACGACCCAACAGGCGAGCCGTCTCGCGCCGCACACCGGGAGTGCCCTGGGAACCTCGCTCGAGGATGTTTTCCAATACACCGATAGCCGGATTGGAAGCGCTATAACCTTGCATTTGGATCATGGCTTCGATGGCCACGGCTACCAGACCGGGATCGTCGCTTTTGAGATAGGGGCCCAGGGCCCCGCCGGCGCGATTGGGATCCAGGGCGACCACCGCCCGGACGGCGGCCACGCGTTCCCGCCGGTCGCCCGAATTAATTATTCCCAGCAGATCGAACAAGAAATCCATGTAGCGCCGTTCGGCGATGGTTTCGATAACCGCCAGGCGGACTTTTTCCGACTTGCTTTTGATCAGCTTCTGAAGATGCGGGCGCAGATCGATCGACGAGATCCCGGACAGCAGACTGACCGCGGTCTCGACCAGGTCGTCGTCCTGACTGTCTAGGGTTTGGACCAGAACCTGGTGAGTCGAGGCGTCTTCGAGGCGCAGGCTGGCCGGGCCGCGCGCCCCGACCCTTATCTTTTCGTCCAGAGTGCGGATATACAAGACACGCAGGCGCAGCAGCAGCGCGACGAAAAGGACGACCATTCCCATAATCACGAACTCGAAGGCCGGGTGGCCTATAAAGGGCGCCACCAGCAATAGAATCCCGCCGCCGACGGCGTAGCCCATCTTGCGCAGAAACCCGTCGATCACGCCGCGGGCAGGTGCCCGCAGGGCGGTCGGGACCGGGTTATAGAGTAGTTGTAAACCGGCTTGATTGATCGACAGCGAGCCTGAGTTCTCGATGATTTTGAGAATGTAGACCGCGGTAAACCCCAAGAAGAATATCGAGCCGCTGGCAGCCATGACCATGCCGACCGGGACGATCAACAAATAGTTGAAGATGCCCATACGACGCAGGATCCGCCCGCTGAATAAAAACAAAAACACAACCGAGATGACACCCACATAGAAATTCAACTCGCCGAACAAAACCGTCAGCTGATCTTCGCCAAGGAAAGACCGGGCCGAAGTTCTGAAGAAGAAATCAACGAATGAAGTAATTACCGCCGAGAGCAGCAATAGAATGCCGAAGGTACGCGGGTAGTTGTCTTTGACTACGTATTTAAAGCCGTCGCGCAGGCTGAGGTGCTGCGAGGCCGGCAAGTCGTCGGCCCGCCCGGGATGGCGGGCTAGCCTCTGGGCCAAGAAGACGCAGACAAACAGGACCCCGGCGGCTACTAGTAAAAGATTCACCGTACCGATCGGCACGCCGGCGTACTGCACGAAGAGCCCGCCGAAAATCGAGCCCGACATGCCGCCCCCGGCCAGGATGCCGAAGACGCGCTTGCCTTCCTGAGGATCGAAGATATCTCCGGCCACCGACCAAAATTGCAGATTTAAAGCGGTGATCGAAACTTCACCGAAAAGGTACAAGAAAGGACTAATTGGTAAAAGATCGAAGCGCAGCAACACCCACGAAACGATCAAGATCACCGCGACCCCGCTCAGGCTGACCAGGCGCAAAAATCGTTTGCGCGGATCGGCTAAGGTCTTGGAAGCGAAGACGACGATCAATGCCACCAGCACAGCCACGAGGATGTACAGGTAAGGCAGGTGTTGCGGGTTGTGCCGGCTGAGGAACAGGGAATTCGCGGCCGACTTGACCATGACCACGTGGGCTACGAAGAAAAAATAGAAAAAGGCAGCCAGCAGCGTCCGGCGCCACTCACTTGCTCTGACCCCGGATGCCCGGGCGACCCACTTTGATATAGACTCGTTTGCCATGGAAAATTCGGCTAAGTCTAGGCAGACTGCCTGTGGATGTCAACGTACCATCGCCGTATTCTATGGGTTTTTGTCTGTCGAGATTTTAGGCCGACACAAATGTGATTCTTGACGCAACTGGCTTTCGACTCCTATACTTCCATTACCAATTAATTCGGAGATTTCATGCGCTTCTATCGCCTTGGCGGGCTCATTTTGGCCCTTTGTTGCACCTGGCTGGCGTCCGGCCGGGCGGCTGACAAGACCCGGCCGCCCCAACCGGCCGGCGAGGTCAAGGCCAAAGAAGCCGACAAGCCCGAATGTAAAATCCGCATGGAATACGGCCGGCGCGAATTTCAAGACGTTGAAGTCAAAAAGAAAAAAATCTTGGGGGCCCAGTTCAACCTGACCCGTGAAGACGATGTGATCTTCGGTTTCGTGCTTTCGAAAGCAACCCGTTTCAGAGTAACAAAAGACAGCCTGTCAGGCTCCTTTGCCGAAATGGATATTGCCCTCAATATCGTCGAAGACGGCCCGCGCACCAAGATGTTCGGCTTGTTCAACGAACACCGCCTGACTATCATTATATCCGACAGCAGGGTGTCGATTAACAGCTTAAACTCCCACCTGAGCTTGAACCTGGCGCGCGGCAACCGCCTCAAAGGCCAAATCGGATCGGGTGCCAATATCTCCGGGGCCAGCCTGGTGACTTTCGGTTGCGACCTTTCGTATATTCGAAAACGCCCGGGCCTGGCCGCTGTTCTGTTCTTGTGGTGGCTGGTCGAGTGACCAAGGACCACTTGTGACCGAAGAGCCCACACCACTCAAACGCTTCGGAACTTTCAGCGGAGTTATCACCCCCAACGTGTTGACAATCCTGGGAGTGATCTTCTTCCTGCGGGCCGGCTGGGCGGTTGGCAACACCGGCCTCTTGGGCGGAATCATGCTGGTCGTGCTGGCCAACGCGATCAGCTTCGCGACCGCTTTGTCGATTTCGGCCATCGCCACCAACATGAACGTCAAGGCCGGCGGGGCTTACTACTTAATATCGCGCTCGCTCGGCCTGGAAATCGGCGGCAGCATCGGCCTGCCGCTTTATTTCTCGCAAGCGCTTTCGGTGGCTTTGTACATCATGGGATTCACCGAAGCTTTAAACTCCTTGCTGCCCTGGCTGCCGGCCAAGTTGACCTCGGCTTTAGTCTGCGGCGGCCTGATGTTCCTGGCCTACAAAGGCGCCGACGTGGCCATGAAGGCCCAGTACTTCATCATGGGTATTTTGGGCCTGGCGCTGCTCTCGTTCTTCACCGGCGCAACCGACGCCCAGCCCGAGATTCACGCCTTCGGCACCTATTCAAAAGGCCACAACTTCTGGTCCGTCTTCGCGATCTACTTCCCGGCCGTGACCGGTATCATGGCCGGGCTGAGTATGTCGGGCGATCTCAGAGAACCGCGCAAGAACATCCCGCGCGGCACCCTGATTTCGGTCGGGGTCACCTTTGTAATCTATTTGTTCCAGGTCTACTGGTTTACCCGGAACGCCTCGCTGGGCGACCTGCGGGCCGACACCATGATCATGCAGAAGATTGCCAGCCTCGGTTTCGTAATCGTAATCGGCGTCTGGGCGGCTACCCTGTCCAGCGCATTGGGCAGCCTGGTGGCTGCCCCGCGCACCATGCAAGCCCTGGCCATGGACGGCGTCCTGCCCAGGTTTCTCGGGCGCGGATCGGGACCGGCCAACGAGCCCAAGATCGCCACCCTGGTAACCTTCTGCATCGCCGAAGCCAGTATCCTGCTTCTGGATCTGGACCTACTCGCCCCGATTATCACCATGTTCTTTTTGACAACCTACGGGGTCACCAACCTGGTGGCCGGCATGGAACGCGTAGTCGGCAATCCGTCTTATCGCCCGAGCTTCAAGGTTCACTGGGCGATCTCGATTGTCGGAGCCCTGGGCTGCTTCTGGGTGATGTTCTTGATAAACGCCCAAGCGACGGTCGTGTCCCTGACGGTGGTAGCTATTATTTACGGAGTCCTCAAACGCAGGCGGATCAGCGTAACTTTCGGCGATCTGCGCAGCGGCCTCTGGTTTTCGGCCTTGCGCTTTTGCCTGCTGAAACTAAAAGAATCGTCTTTCCATCCGCGCAACTGGAAACCAAATATAATGGTCTTTCTGCGCGGTACCGGTTCGCACGCCCACTTGCTCGATTTCGCCGGCTGGCTGGGTCACGAAAAAGGAATCGTTACCCTGATGACCCTGCTGCCCGGGGACATCCACGAAAAAATAAAGTCAGGCGCGGCCAGCGACGCCCAGAAAAAGCTGGATGTTTTTCTAGAAGGCAGCCAACTGACGGCTTTCGGTAAAGTCGTGGCGGTTAAAGACTTCTACCAGGGCGCCCGGGTTGTAGCCCAGGCCCACGGCATCGCCGGGCTGAGAGCCAACGTAGCCATGTTCGGCTGGTCGGACAACGACCACAAGGCAGCCGAGTTCGCGGCCTTAGTAAGAGACTTCGTTCACTTGGACACCAGCGTGCTGCTGCTCAAATATGACGAGCAACGCGGCTTCGGCCGCCGCCAGCAGATCGATGTCTGGTGGGGCGGGCTGGAGAACAATGGCAGCTTGATGGTTCTGATGGCCCATCTGATTAGCCAGACCGAAAGTTGGCGCTCGAGCACTATCCGCCTATTGCAAGTGGTCAACGACGAGTCGATTATCAAGAAAACCGAACGAGATCTGACCGAGATGCTCGAAGAAGCCCGCATCAGTGCCGAGGTACTGGTTCTGCCGCCGCTGGGCCCGGACGACACCATCCAGGGCACGATCCGCAAACAAAGCGCCGAGGCCGATTTACTGGTTTTGGGCCTGCGCTCCCCCGAAGAGGGGCAAGAAGCCACTTTCATGGCTCGCATGACCTCCTTCATGGTCGATCTGCCGACTACCGTGCTGGTCAAAAGCATCAATATCGAAGATATTTTTTCTTAGGGCCGTGACTCAGATTCACACTCATTCACATTCCAAATTGGAATTTTAAGTCAGCTGGGCGGCCAATCCCCGCAGCAAGCCAGCATAGCATGCATTTCCGGCCCGCCGGCCGGCCACCAGCCTGGCACAGCTCTTGCTAATTGAAGCAAGTAGAACCCGAAGCAATTTCATTAGCTATAGCAATCCAGAGGTGAGCCATGTCTCCAATAGTACCCGTGCGCCCGTTACAATTGTCTGTTCGATTCGCAATCTTTACAGTCTGCTTGATTTGCTTCTTGATCCCCGGCCGGGCCCTGGCCGGAATCGACGCACCCGGCTGGGTGTCTTTCGATTTTCTGGCGGAAGAAAACATGGTCTACCAGGAAATCACGGCTTTTGACGACCAGGCTGAATTCTCCAAAACCAGAATCGACGCCTATTTCAACAGCAACGCCTCAGAATTCGGTAACTCGGGCGTATTGATCTGGGCCGGGCTCGAACTGTCCAGCCCGGCGGGGCCCCGCTATGCCGGGTTGCTGATCGACCTTGATCTCGATCAGGTCCCCTCGAACGGCGACTATCCGCTTCCGATCAGTGCCGTGCGGGCCGAGTATTTCGAAAAACAAGATGATCGGATCCTGTTTTGGGGAACTCCTGTTTATGGCGATATATCGGTCAGCGACAGCTTCGACCAGGCCGGCGACAAGGGCGGCGTCGAGGGATTCTTCGACTTGATTTTTTCCGACCCTAACGACGAGTATCCCGGTTGCCGCGTATTCTTGCGCGGCCACTTTTCTACCGAGCCGGCACCGAGCATCTTGCGCAACGAGATCAATTACGTCGATAACGATGATGACTACTACGTCGAAGAAGAGTACGGCGGCGGCTGTTCCGGAGAAGAAGCCGAAGTGGCCGCCGGCTGTACCGAGATCTTCTTGGAGGGTTGTGGGGCGGCCATGAGCGGAATCGACTGTGAAGGCGATAGCGGCGACGGGGCCGGTTGTGAAGGCGACACATACGAAGCCTCGCTGACCGGCCGCCGACGGGGTCATCCGCTCAGGACTTTAACCCGAGTCATCCCGCAGATCGGGGTGGTGGTTTTCATAAGATGGATTAGAAGGTCAAAGCTGCGCCGCAAGTAGAATCTATATAGGTAATTCGAAAACCCGCGCCGGTCAGCCCTTACTGAACATGGCCGTCCAGAGGGCATACCCGGCGCCGATTCCTCCGGCGATCCCGGTCCCGATCCACATCTCGGACACGTCGCCGAAGTGGGCAATCAGGCCCAAAATGGCGCCCAGGATAGTCATGATGATCGCCAGCACGACAACTTTGTCCCATTTGCCGACCGGGGCCTCACCGGTAATAACCTCACCCGAATTGCCGTTGGCCAGCACGCGATACGACTTGCCCTTGTAGGTATAGGCTAATTCCCACATGGGAACATAAACCAGATCGACACCGATGATATCCACGGTCGTGTCGCAATCGGTGATTGTAGTGGCCTTCTTGTCGGCTATCTGGCGATGCAAGTTGAGCATGTCGTTGCGGCTCTTTTGTTCGGCGCGATCCTGGGTGATCTGTCCGTTGATGATCTTCATCTCGGGTATTTTTTCGAGGTCGAACTTTTCCTTGCCATCCAGCAGGTTGCTCTTGCCGCTGGCCCTGGAACCCATCCCCAAGCCCATGAAAAATTTGCCCCAATCAGCCTGGACCGATTTACCCCCCGGGTTCAAAGCATCCAGCCCCCAAATCTCATCGGGTTTCTCCCGGGCGTATACCGACCAGTTGTATTCCTCAGAAAACTGCCCACTGGTCGGCTCCCAATAGGTTTCAGTCCGCCGGTTGTCCCCGCTTCCGACCGTCCGCGAGCGGCGGTTCTTGCCCGACCAGTAAGTTTTGGCTTGTGACTTGACCACCCAGAACGGCAGCACAATACCGTCGAATTTGCTGAACGAAGCTTGATCGGCCAGATCGGCGGCCTTGAGCCAGCCTTGCTTCATCCACTCCATAACACTCACCCGAATCTCGGGCTTTTGCTTTTTGGCTGGCAGCACGTAGTGGGCCTCGACTTTGACGATCTTGTCGAAGCCGGCCAGCATCGAAGTCGTCCCGCAGAAGCCGCAGGTCAAAACCGATTCGCCCTCGATGTATTCTATCGGCGCACCGCAGTTGGTGCAGCTGATTTCCTTTTTATGTGCAGTTTCTAATGCGTCGGTCATTGCAAACCTCCCCCGAAAGGGTTCAAAATCTAGGCTGGCTATCTTGATCGGACATACTTGCCATAAAGAATTCTTTGAAGCGCGCCTTGAGGCGTTGCTCGACCTGCTGAACTCTCTGGCGGGTAATTCCGTGTTCCTCCCCCAACTCGTTAAAAGTCAGCGGTTTATCGGCGGAGATGCGCGCATCCCAGATGGCCTGCTCGCGCTCGTCGAGAGTTTCACGAAACTGATCCATGGCACTCCGAACTCTATCACGCAACTCTTCGGTCGCCACCATTTCTTCGGGATCACGGGCTTCGACAATCAGGGTTTCGAGAAACGGCCGCCCGGTAACCGGATGAGTGGCTTCGAGCGAGGCCTCCGGCCCCGAAAGCCGTTTCTGCATTTCGATAACTTCTTTTTCCGGCACCTGGATTCGTTCGGCCAATAGCTTACTGCTCGGAGAATAGCCGTCCCGGAGCAGTTTCTGCTGTTCTTTCTTAAGCCGGAAGAACAGCTTGCGCTGGGCTTGAGTTGTGCCGATCTTGACCAGGCTGAAGTTCTCTAAAATAAATTTCAGAATGTAAGCCCTAATCCACCACTGGGCATAGCTTGGCAAGCGCACGCCTCGATAGGGGTCAAACTTTTTAACCGCCTGCATCAGGCCGATGTTGCCTTCCTGGATGAGGTCCAGCAGGTTTTGATAGTAGTTGCGGTGTTCTAAAGCAATCTTGACTACCAATCTCAGGTTGGCGGTAATCAACTTGTAGGCCAGTTTGGGATCCTCGGTCTTCTGCATATCGACTGCCAGGTCATGCTCCTCTTCGGCAGTCAACAGATCGACGTGGCCGATTTCGTTCAGGTAGCGCTGCAGCGCGTCCAGGTGAACTAATTCTGCCTTGGGCTTTGTTTTCTTGGCCGTTTTGTTTTTCGGTTTGACTTCTTTTTTTTCTTTGGCACTCATCTTAGAATATCAATCTTACACGATTATCATGACGAATCAACCGCCTGAAATTGACCTCGATTTTCACAGGAGCCCAGGTCGTTGACTTTCGTTCGTCAGGCAATTATCCTTGCAATAGATTCAACAAATCAAGAAGGTGAACAATGAAAATTGCCAAGAAGATTGTAGTTACGTTATTGGCTGGTTTGCTCGCGGCAATTTCGGGCTGTGATGCTCAAACCTGCAGTGACCCTTGTGAACTTGCCGACAACTGTATCGACGTCAACGGCGACTATTCGGTCGTGATACAAGTCACTAACGACGAATGCGGAATCCTTTCAGGCGAGGGAGCGTCCATCATGTCGGTCACGGCCACGCCGAGTGACACAAAAACGGGCCTAATGATGACTTTTGTCAACTCAGGATCCCTGGTCGGCGAATTATGCGACACGGCCCAAACGGCCCAGCCCAGAAAGTTCGGCTTTGCCACGGTTGACCAGTGGACTGATGGGTCTGATCAGGAAATTTTATCTGTCAGCGGTGATTTCATCGACACCGTCGCCGGCATACATGTTTGCGGAGCAATCGTTTACACCGAAAGTACTGCTGACACTTCCTGTACCTCCCAGGCAGCCTTCTACTCCAGCACCGAATACTGTAACTAGTTTCCGTTTTTGAGAAATTGAAATATCAAGGACGGTAAATCTTGCGCTCGCGCGCAGCGGCCGCACCTTTGAAGCTTCGCTGGGCTGCTTTTTCGATAGCGGCCAGGGCACGATCGTCACGGCTGGGTTCATGATGAAAGAGTAACAGCTTGCGAACATTGGCCGCCTTGGCAATTTTAACACCTTCGCACCAGCTCGAGTGCCCAAACCCCTTCTTGTCTTTGCGAATTTCTGCGTCTGTGTAGGCAGCATCATAAATCAGGTAGTCGGCCCCCTCGGCATGTTTGACTAAACGCCGGTCGAGTTTGTAGCCATGCTCGGTATCTGTAGCGTAGACGATGACCTTATTTTTGTATTCGATGCGATATGACAAGCAGCGCCCGGGATGATTTAGAGATTCGGTTTTGATGATCGCCTGTCCGATTTGCAGGGTAGTCCGCGGGCCAACGTCGCGAAAATTGAAGCGGGCATTCATGACGTCGATCGGCACCGGAAAATACGGTAGGGCCATTTGACCCGAAAGTATGTCCTTTACGTTCCGTGAACCGCGCGGTTCGCCATAGATAACGAAACGATTTTTCGGGCTGTAGGCCGGGCCAAAAAATGGAAACCCGTGAATATGGTCCCAGTGGTAGTGCGAGAATAAGATTGACGCTTCGACTTTCTTGAACTCTTTCAGCAACTTGACGCCTAAAGAGCGGATTCCCGAACCGGCATCGAAAATCAAGATTTGCTTGCCGACCCGAACCTCCAGGCAGGGGGTATTTCCGCCATATTTATTGGTTGTCGGCCTGGGGGCAGGCAACGATCCGCGTGTGCCCCAAAACTTAAACCAAAACGGAATTTGTTTTGAAGCCACTAGAGGTCTCCCCATCCGATGCAAAATCTTCTTCCAATCGAAATTTTTTTATCGCATATCTCCGGAGAATGCAAGCATTTGTTGTCAAACACCAGTCCCCTTGACTGTCAAGGCACGTCCTGGTATGAGTCAAAATCTGCCTGCTTCTTCAGAGCAATCATTAAAGTGACTTCGGGCAGATTAAAAACCTGGAGGATAAAATGGCCGATAAAGGGTCCAAGGTTCCAGTTGGCGTGCTCTCAGCGGTAGTCATCCTGGGAAGCATCGCCACAGTTTTTTTGATCAACAACTTTGGAGAGGTCGGGTTCGGTACTAGCTGGCCGGTATTGCTCATGGCAGCCGGCTTGTGCCTGTCTTTTGCCGGTTATTTCGAACTGGGCTTTGCCATCTTGGGATTTTTCTTACTGATCTTGCTTGCCAACCTGACAATCATCCCTCCCTTCGGAAAGAGCTGGCCATTCGCCTTGATCTGGATAGCCATCCTGGTGGTGGCCGGCTACATGCGCTCGAAGTCTTCGAGTAAAAAAGCTGCTTAATCAATCAAGGAGGCCTTCATGGGTTTTTGGGAAAAAGTACTGCCTGGCTACAAAGGCTATAAAGAGAAGGAAAACAGCCGTAACACCGACAAACTACTCAGAGAAATGCTTTCCAACAGACTCAAAGAAAGCCGCTCGCGTTACGACGATACCAAGGCCGAAATCGCCAATCGCGGCAACCTGGGTCTTTTAGGGCCGGCCGAAAAAGTAACTCAGACTCTTTCAAGAGTAATCGACCGCTTGCGCTACGCCAATTACGGCTTTTCGGGCAAGTGGTTTGGTAAAGACAAAATCGACGTTGAGCGCCTCGACAAGGTGCACGCTTTCGACCAGAAGATGGCTGAGACGGTCGATCAACTCGATAAAGATATTCGCGCCTTAGAGCTCAGCTCTGACGACAAGCAACTCGAATCGATGCTCAAAGACCTGGCTCGCAAGATCCGCGAACTGGACGAAGCAATGAATCAGCGCGAAGAAATCCTGCGGACAGTCGGCGGAGATGAAGAGAAGTAATTCACTTTGCAAGGAGGTCGATGATGGCTATTGAAGTTGTTCAATCCCTGGATGAAACCGGCGAACTGATTGCCGCCCGATATCCCGCCAGTGGTGAAGCCGATCTGAAGTTGGGCGCCCAGGTGATCGTCAGAGAGAGTCAGAGCGCGGTTTTCTTCCGCGGCGGTAAGGCTTTAGATACTTTCGGGCCCGGCCGGCATACCCTGACGACCGCCAACCTGCCCTTACTGGGAAAGTTGATCACGCTGCCCTTCGGCGGCAAGACCCCGTTCAAGGCCGAAGTGGTTTACGTCAACCACAAGGTGTTTACCAACCTCAAATGGGGTACCCGCGAACCGATCCCCTTCCGTGACACAGAGCTGCAGTTGGTGCGTCTGCGGGCCTTCGGCATCATGTCTTTCAAGGTCGAAGAAGCCCAGTTGTTCGTCAACAAGATAGTCGGCACCCAGGGGTATTTTTCAATAGATCAGATCGCTGACTTTCTAAAGGGCATCGTAATTGGACGCCTAACCGACTTTTTGGGCGAGAACGTAAAAAGCGTTTTCGACCTGGCTCAGTTTTATGACGAGATCGGAGCCGGCACCAAAACCCGTTTGAAGGACGATTTCGGCAAGTACGGCATGGCCCTGGAAGACTTCATCATCAACGCCATCACGCCACCCGAGGAAGTCCAGAAAAAGATTGATGAGCGCTCCGGAATGGCGGCCATGGGCAATCTCGATGATTACATGAAGTACAAAGCCGCCCAGGCCCTGCATGATGCCGCCAAGGCCGAAGGCGGCGGCGGTATGGCCGCGGCCGGCATGGGTGCCGGAGTCGGCCTGGGTTTGGGCATGATGATGCCGGGCATGGTGGCCGGCGCCGTGCAGCCCGGTCAACAACAGCAGCAACAGCCCCAACAGGCTGCCGCTCCGGCGGTCGCCATGCTGGCCTGCCCCAAGTGCAACACCCAAAACCCCCAGGGGACCAAGTTCTGTTCAAACTGTGGCGAAAAATTCGCCCAGGCAGCCAAGTGTCCCAAGTGCAGCAGCGACGTTGCTGCCGGAGCAAAATTCTGCGCCAATTGCGGCAACCCGATGAGCGCCGGTCCAGCGCATTGCAGTCAATGCGGCAACGAGCTTGCGGCTGACACTAAATTTTGTGCTAATTGCGGTACCAAGACTGACTAAGCGAATCTTCCAGTTGGCCTAGTTCAGCCGACCAATAAAATCGTGTAACTTTCATCGTAACGGGGATTCAGCAACGAGGAATACCTTTTTGAGGGGGCCTGGCTGATGCGTGTTTTCGGCCGGGACGGGAGAGCTTTTCTCAACTCGATCTTGGCGAATTTGACTCGTTCGCTCTTGCGCACATGATCGATCTCGGTTTTCATTCTCTCGCGAACAAAGTCCTCCATCGTATCGCACGGATCGGGTTCCAACAGGTCGGCCAGGGCAAATACATTGTCGGCCGAATGTTCTTGTACCAGATAGTCGTCTTCGAGCTCGATTTGACCGGGGATCGGCGGAGCCAGCGGTATGAAGTCGTCCGGACATGTCAGGTCGTCAGAGCTCTGGCCAAGGGAGTTGAGCTCCGAGGTGTTCGACCAGCCGGGGTCCGAATCCAGACTCAAGACTTCGAATTGGGAAGTCGGCCGCGGACTGCCGTAGTTGAGCAGGTGGAACTTCATTTTGTAGTCACCCACCGAAAGCTCGTCCCAGTTTCCCATCAAGGCCTTGGCTACCGGCCGGCCGTTGACCCGGATACCGTTTCTGCTGCTTAAGTCCTGGACGAATATTTTATCGCCGATTACCTGGATCTCTGCGTGCCGGCGCGAAACAAGATCACACTGAACGTTGATGTCCGCGTTGGGTACCCGACCGATAATAATGTGTTTCTGAGAGAAACATTCGGTGCCGTAGTAGCCACCTTGGTAAAACAGAGACACTTGCAGGATCGATGCTCCCTGGTAAGCTTTTGGATGACCAGCCATGGCACCTCCTAACCGGCTACGCCCGTTGAAAAAAAGGGAGAGAGGCTCTGGTGAATCCTATTTCTGCTGGATAATAGGAAGCAAATTGCTGTTTTCGAACCTCCTCTCCCTATCCCTAATCCATAGATACCAGCAATCCGCGTGCCATTTGGTCAGCCGTGTAACTATCTGAATTTACAAGAGCGAGATCTGACGATTAGCAGGTTGGTTGCAATATTTGCGCAGTAATACAGGCCTGGCTGTCACTGAAATGTTTCAGTTTGGCCAGATGCGTCATTCTGCTTAGGATTTGACGTACTGCCTGTCTGGTGTGACAGTATCCAGCATTTCCTGGATGTTGACTGCGGCGGTAATCCCGTCTCCAACCGCGGTACCGATCTGACGGGCCGAATCCTGGCGGATATCGCCGGCAGCAAATATTCGCGGGTTAATCGTGCGCATACGTGTGTCGGTCTTGATGAACCCGAAATCATCCATTTCGACAACACCTTTTAAGAAAGTCGAGTTTGGAATCAAACCGATGAAAACGAACATTCCGGTCACATCGAGCTGACTCGGATCACCCGTCTTGAGGTTCTTTATTTTCAAGCCGCTGACTTCGTTGTTACCTAGAACCTCTTCCACGGCACAATCCCAGAGAACCTCGATATTATCCGCGGCAAAAAGCCTGTCTTGCTGTATCTTTTCGGCTCGCAGGCTGTCCCGGCGATGAATCAGGGTTACCCGTTCGACAATCCGCGACAGGTAGACTGCCTCCATAACCGCCGAGCTGCCGCCCCCGACCACCGCTACGTGCTGACCGCGGAAAAAAGCGCCGTCACAAGTGGCGCAATAACTGACTCCGCGCCCGGTCAAGCGACCCTCACCCGGTACGCCCAGCGGGCGATGACTTGCACCGCTGGCTGCCAGCAAGGTCTTGGCCGAATAATTCTCACTGGTACAATTGACAGTCAACAACTCGTCGGTTGTCTCGATTTTTTTAACCTCATCGAAGGTAATCGCAACCCCGAAACTCTCGGATTGCTTACGCATGATGTCAGCCAGTTCGATACCGGATTCAGGGTCGACCACTCCGGGATAGTTTTCCACCCGGTCGATTGTATTTACCTGACCGCCGCCGCCCATCATATCCAGCAAGACTGCATCCAGCCCGCCGCGCCCGGTGTATATCCCGGCGGCTAGCCCGGCCGGGCCGCCCCCGACAATGACGACATCATGAATATTTTCTGCCTGGCTCATGTGACCTCCTGTGAACATCAAAGATAACCATAAATCAGCCAAATGCAAGCCTTGTTGATCCGCCGACCTCAAGGTAGGATAGTGCAATCAAGGAGGCATCTATGAAATCGGCTGTCTGCCTGGCTGTTATAACACTCATCCTGATTGGCAGTCTTGGAGATTCTCGGGCCCAGGAACCTGAGAAGTTCTCCCTGACTATGTTCCACTTCAACGTCCAGTACGTGGCCGGGGGACTCAAGGGTTTTCCCTCGGGCACTGACAACAATCCGACTTTCGACCTCGATGATGCCCAGGTACAAGACCTGATTATCAAAGAAAGCTTCGAACCGGTTCTCGATGTTTTTCTCAAGCATCCCGCCTGGGGGGTCACCCTCGAAATGCAGGCCTATATGGTCGAGGTGATGCTCGAACGCCATCCAGAGGTTATCGCCAAGCTCAAACAGCTGATAGACAACGGTCAAGCCGAGTTGGTCAGTTTTCACTACTCCGATCAAATGTTTTTAGCCTATCCAAAGCTGGACCTCGAGCGGTCTTTTGAGCTAATGGCGCCGATTTATGCGCAAGCCGGATTTTCTCCCTCGGGAACCGTCTTTTGTCAGGAGGGCCAGTTCGGCGTGGGTATGGCCGCTTTTGCCAAAGAGCATGACCGCCATATTCTGGTCCTGGCCAAGAACCTGTTCAAGTACCAACACGAATCCGACTACTCCACCGCCGCGCCTCTGTTTACACTGGAGGGAGTCGACATTGTTCTGGGCTCGCGAAGCTTTGCCACCCAGGACGTCGAAGTGCGCTGGAGTTTTTTCGACGACGGCGAGCTCCTGGCTACCGACGGGCAGGCCCCATACATGGGTACTAATTTTGTGCACAGCCAGGCCGCGCTCGATCAGTACGAACAAAGGCTGCTGGCCGAAGAGGCTGAGGGATTTCGGATCGCTAAAGTTTCCGAATTTGTCGACTGGGCCAAGCAGAACAATCTCGAACAGCCGCCTCTGCCACCGATCCTGGACGGCACCTGGCAACCGCCCAGCACTAACAGTATGCGGCGCTGGATGGGGGGCTCGGGTCTTTTCGACGCTGGCTGGGCTTGCGAGCGTGACAACCAGGTACTGACCTCAAATGTTCGGACCCGCCACTGGCTGCAGGTGGCCGAGACCCTGGTTGCCAAGGCAGAAAGCTTAGAAGAAATCGAAGCCGGCCAGTACAGCGACATGCTGCTGGATTGCTGGCGGGATGCTTTACTCGGCCAAGTGACTGACACTACCGGGATCAATCCCTTCATTAATGAAATCAATTACGGGCTCGACCATGCGGCTTCGGCCCTGGCTTGCGCCGACGGAATCATTACTGCGATAGCTCCCAAACTGGGCGGCCCTTATCTCATGATTGACACTAAAACCAATCAAATAACCGAACTCGACGACTGGCCGTCCGACACCGCCGTCGATGAGCCGCCTTTTTTCACCGAAGATGACGGCCTGTTAGCGATTGCTCCGGGAAGAACGACTAATTTCAGCTGGCGCGTTCTGCCAAGCGGAAACATCCACCGGGTTACGGTCGAAGCCTCCTTGCCTTCCAACCAAGAACGAACCCTGGAAGTGGTTTTTCCGCTGACGCTCGACGGCTTCTATCTGACCCCAGGGCTGACAGCCGCCGATGCCATCTACTATCCGTTTTCCGAGTTCGATTTCCAAGAGGGCCGCATCTCGCTGCCGGTGGCCAACGGCCTGGTTGGGATTGGCGAAGATCTGTGGCTGGTCAAGCAAACCAGTTCGGTCCACATCGCCGCAACCTTCTTGATCGGTAACGAAAGCGTTCGCTTCATCGATGACACTCTCGATCCCGATACGAAAGTATCCTGGATATTCTGGATAGTCGAAGGCAACAAAAATGTCGCGGTTGAATTCGCCGACAGGATCAATCTTCACCCCGTGGCCTACGTTGAAACCGGAGTAAAGCCCGGTCGCGGCTGCGGTTGCGGGCACTCGGCTAACCGCTCAGGCCTGCTGGGGTTGCTGCTGGTTGGCTTGATACTCGGCCTGCGCAGAACGAGGTGGCCGGATTGATCAAAATACTCATTCAGCTTTATGATTTTCTGGCGGTCTTGGCCGGCACACCCCAGGCATGCTCCGAAGTGCGCGTGCCTGGGGGCCCCAGCCGGCTCCACTGCCGGGGCTCTATACAGGCATGGTTTGTCTATAGGTTGTATTGACCAGGAAACAAGCGCTTCACTTGCGGCGGCCGAAGATACCCTTTTTCTTCTTGCGCACTTCTAAATCACGTAGCTCGGCATACTGTCGCAACAAGTCGTCTTGCTCGGCAGAGATCTTTTTCGGAATCAGTACTATCGGATGAACAATCAAGTCACCCTTGCCGTACCCGCGCAGATTCGGAACGCCATGGCCGCGTAAAGTGATCGTATCGCCCGGCTGCGTGCCGGCCTGGATGTCAATCTCGCGCTGGCCGTCAATCAGCGGCACTTCGAGCGTCGTTCCCAAGACTGCTTGAACGAAGTCAATCTCGACTTCCAGATGTAGATCTTGCCCGTTACGAACGAAACGCTCGTCGGGAATGACGTGCAAGAAAACATACAAATCTCCGTTGGGACCGCCCCGGTCGCCGGCTTCGCCTTCGCCGCTCAAGCGCATGCGGGTACCGTCGTCCACGCCGGCAGGAATGGTAATCGCTACGGTGCTTTGCTTTTCCTGGCGGCCGGAGCCCGAACAGTCTTGACATGGGGTTTCAATCAGACTGCCTTCGCCGCGACAGGTCGGGCAACTCGTGGCGATCGTAAAGAAACCCTGGCTCTGCATAAACTGCCCGGTCCCGTCACAGCGGGTGCAAGCCTTGCGGGACGTTCCCGGGGCCATACCCGAGCCATTACAGGTTTCACACCTGACCGAGTGGGCCAACTCCAGCTCGCGCTCGGCACCCAGGACTGCCTCGTTAAAGGAAATCTCGAGATCGTAGCGCAGATCTGCTCCACGGCGCGGCCCGCTGCGTGTCCGCGTACGCCGCCCGCCGAAACCAAAGCCGAACAGATCGTCAAAGATGTTGCCGAAGTTGGATAAGATGTCGTCGACCGAAGAAAAACCAGGCGAGAACCCGGCCCCGCGTAAACCTTCCTTGCCGAAGCGATCATACATCTGTCGTTTCTGAGGATCAGACAGCACGTTGTAAGCTTCGGCCAGATCTTTGAATTTTTCTTCGGCTTCTTTGCTGCCCTGGTTGCGATCCGGATGGTGTTCGACCGCTAAACGCCGATAGGCTTTTTTTAACTCGGCGGCAGAAGCGCTTTTTTCAATTTCAAGTATCTCGTAGTAATCGCGACTCACACCCGAACCAGCCCTTCCTATTTGCAAACCCCAACCCGCACACCGGCCGGGCGAACTATT
Source organism: Deltaproteobacteria bacterium (assembly GCA_019307065.1). Lineage (GTDB taxonomy): Bacteria > Myxococcota > B64-G9 > B64-G9 > B64-G9 > JAFDKH01. The sequence continues at coordinate 16,517 of JAFDKH010000028.1, read as the reverse complement.
TTGTCACCCAGCTTGTAGCCGGGACGAATCTCTTCGATGACCAGGCCGTCTTTATCTTTGCCTACCTCGGCAGTCATCAGGGCTTCCATGGTGACAGGATCGAAGCGCTGACCCTGAACGGAGATTGGTTCGATCCCGATTTTTTTCAATTGTTCTTGCAATTGCTTGAGAACCAGCCCCATTCCATCCCCGACATCTTCGGGATTGCTGCCCGACTCACAGGCCTGATGCAAACGAGTCAGGTTGTCGAGTAGGTCGATAAATGGGCCGATTAGATTGGCTTTTTCGATTTCGACCCGTTTAGTAAGCTCTTTTTCGAGGCGCCCACGCACCTGGTCCATTTCAGAAACCGAAGATTTATGGGCCTGGATGAACTCCTGGAGAGTCCTGTTCTTTTCCTCCAGTTGGGCCTCTAACTCCTCGATATAAGTCGGTCGGCTGGCCTTGGCTGCGTCAGCAACCTCGTCTAGATCGGCGTTCTCGTCGAGCCACCAGCGGTGGTCATTGACCTTAAAGCCCCTTTTGCTATTGTCATTGTCGTCTTGGCTCATGGCGCTGCTCCTAAAATTTGCACCCACACGAAGTACAGCAAAATAATCACAATCCATAAAACGTCAAGGCTTCAATGATAATTTGTAAAAAACGCGGCAAACGCGACAGAGCCAGGCCCTGCATGGCCCGGTCATGCAACAGGCCGTGTCTGGTGGCTCGAATAACTCCCAAAAAGGCCCCTTGTGCCCGCCGGGAATCACCGAGCAGCAAACTCGCCATACCCGACACAAGGTTCGCCATGGGGTCCCGTTCGTTTTTTAGCAGACCCGGTTGAATCACTTCCAGAGCCTGGTAATAGCGGCCCTCGAGCAAATGGATCGCCCCTAGTTTAGCCCTGGCTTGTTCATCGCCTTTTTGGATCTTGTCATTCAGCGTTTTGATTCTGTTAGGCAGGGCACCCAGGAGTGTGCGTGGAACGTTATCGGTCGGGCTCATCCGCAGGGCTTGTATGTAAAGTGTTCTGGCGGTCCTTTCTTCTTCTTCGAAGAATGCTCGATGGGCCGCCAATAACCAGGGGCGCATGGCTAATTTCTGGCCGATCCGGTTCAGATCTTCAGCAGAGCAATCGACCGGTAGATAAGCCGAAGCCTGTCCAAGCGTTTCTAAAAACTGGTAGGCGCTGGCATCGTCACCCGATTCCAGGGGTGCTAAAAATTCAACTAGCGGTCGATCATCGGTATTTAGATCTACTGAGCTTACAAACTGCCTCAGTTGCGTGTCGTTGAAATAATAAGAAGCCGCAAGTCGAGCCGGATCGTCGAGCCCTATGTATTTCAGATCGACTTGCACCTTGCGATTTTCCAGAACCTTACGAATTCGGGCCAAATCAATTGTGAGCGGTTTCGACGTGCCGATAAGTATGCCGAAATGAGTCGGGTAGGCATCGAAGACCCAGAGCGACATGTCGGCATATACCGATCCGAAAGTTGCGATGACCGATCTGAGCACATCAAAGGGGGCCTGGCCCCTGAGCGGGATCCAGGCCGCGGCAATTCCGCCGGGCCTGAGATGCTCTTTGGCCGAAATGAAAAACTCGCGAGTGTACAAAGAGGCATCGCTACGATAGGCCAGGTCGGTGCAATCGTTAACAATGATATCGGAGAGAGTCTCGGTTTCGGCCAGGTAGCGTTTGGCGTCTTGAATGATCAGATTGTAACGCGGGGAGATCGGTTCATTAAAAAGGCCCAGGTTGACCGTGTAAAAAAATCGCCCGGCCGTAACAACTGTCTCGGAAATTTCTACACAATCTACTTCGAGGTCTTCATGCAGCAACAGTGAACCGGAAGTTCCACCCGAACCGAACCCGACGGTTAGCACACGCCCGGGTTGCGGGTGCAGCAAGACCGGCAAATGGGCCAGGGTCTTCTGGTCGGTGGCCATTATGACATCACTTCCGGCAACCGCTATTCCGTCGACAAACAGGCGCCGGCCGCCTTTTACCTCGATCACCGCCACGGATACATCGCGGCCTTCGGCGTAATAGATCGGCTGCCCAATGTTGCGAACCCAACCCGGTCCGGCCAGCAGCAATCCCAGGGCGCCGATCAGGCCGAGCCCAACCAGGCCGGCTTGCAAGCGCGCCCCGCGGCCAATTGAAACCAGCCAGGCCGCAACGAGCGGCAGCAGCCCGACGATAGCCAGCGAGATCCCCAGACCCAGCCAGGGAACCAGGACCAGGGGAACCAGTAGGGCCCCGGCCACGGCTAAAATCGTATTCACTCCGAGGACCCGTCCGGTTGTGCCGGCCGCCGAACCGCTTTGCAGGACGCTTACCACCGCAGAAAAAACCAAACCGGAAGCAAAACTGGCCGGTCCGCAGGCCAACAGGGTTATAAGGAGATCGGCCGGGCCGATGGCTGCCGGCGAAGGTAGCGGCCCGACGATCAGTAGGGCTGCGTAGGAACCCAACAGGCAGCAACCCGTCAGGGCGGCGGCCCGGACTGCCAGCTTGAAAGCGGCTGCTTCGGTCTTGACCAAGCGAGATGCCAGCCAGGCTCCCAGTGATGTGCAACCCAGGACGGTCGCCAACATGGCCACAAAAGCGTAGATAGTACTGCCCTTGAACAGCACGAAGGCCAGCAGGCGGATCCAGAGTGCTTCGGCGCCCAGCAAACAAAAGCCCTGGACTCCAACCAAGACCAGTAACCTGACTGAACCGTTGCGCCTATCCGAATCGTCGGCCGCAGGCGTAAAAGGTCGATCTTTTTTATCCGGCAACCCGCAGGCTGTCACAGCTATCAATACTTTTACCAACGCCAACCCCACCAGGGAATGCCACATGCCGAAAACCGGAATGAGATAGAGACCACAGCCCAAACAGCCAATCAGTGCTCCGCCAGTGTCCAGGGCATACAATCGGCCGGCGCCCGGTCCGCGATGGCTGTAGTCTGAAGCGCGCACCCGGCAGGCCACAGGAAATACAAGCCCCAGCGGGATGGCGGCAATGGTAACCGCGCCCAGGCCGACCGAGAAGGCAAGCTCACTTGCCACCAGGCCGGTGACTTGCGGCAAGAAAGCTCCTGCTGCAGATATGAGTTGGATGACTGCAAAAAACCTGACCGGACGACGCAAGCGATCGCCAAACGCGGCCCCGATAAAGGCGCCGATTCCCAATCCGCCCATGAAGGCCGCCAAGACGCAGGCCGTGGCCACGATTGCGCTGCCCAGAATGGACACCAGCAAGCGTGTCCAGATCACCTCCATGGCCAGCGCGGTTACCGCGCTCAGAAGATATAGAACCGCAAATGCCCTGCGATGCCAAAGCATGCCGGCAAGTTATCATGTAACTGAACGGGCTGTACACAATCGGCTGTCCGCCGATCAAGCGGTCAAGGCAACCCTGTTTTTACCCTGACTCTTGGCCTGGTAGAGGGCTTCGTCGGCCTGGGCTACAAGTTCGAGGGACTCGCTGGCGGTTTTCGTCGAGGCTACCCCTACGCTAATGGTCACTTGCTGGCCGGCTGTCTTGTCTTTTTCAACCTGGGCGCGCAGACGATCAGCCACATCGGATGCCGTCTGCGAATCGGTTTCGGGCAACAAGACGGCAAATTCATCACCGCCATAGCGGGCCACCAGATCTCCCAGGCGGGCGCCTTCTTGTAAAACCAAAGCGATTTGCTTGAGGACCTGATCGCCGGCCGGATGGCCGTGCTGGTCATTGATGCTCTTGAATCCGTCAATGTCGATCATCAGCAACGACAGAGGATGGCCGTAACGAGTAGCCCGCTCGACCTCCTCGCGCAGGCGAACCTTGAAGTAAGCGTGGTGATACAAACCGGTCAACCCGTCGCGTGAGGCTTGTTCGTACAACCTGGCATTCTCTAGGGCCACGGCCGCCTGGGCCGCCAAGGCCTCGAGCAGCTCGATATCGCTGCGTACATAGGGTTGACGGTTGTGCCGGTGCCCGAGCGTCAAAGCACCTTTCATTCGGCCCTTGTAAAACATGGGAATCACAAGATCGGCCCCGATACTATTGAGTTCTTGCGAAAGCGACCTTTTCTTATCGGGGTTGCGAGTACGTTCTTGTTCTTCACGAATCAGGGTGTGTCCGGTTTTCTTCACCCAGTTAATCGCCCCATCCTGAAGAGTGAAATCTTGAACCCCGTCATCGGCTACCCCGACTCCATGGCGCAAACAGTAAATATTCGAATCTCCGCGAGTGAACAGGCAAACCCTTTCGACCTTGAGATTTTTTCTAATGACTGTCACGATGTACTCGAGTAGTTCGTCGAGGTTGAGAATCGAAATCATGGCCTGAGTCGAATCTCTCAAGACCTGTTGATAATCATACTTACCCCTGAGAATCAGACGCCTGACAACCCGATCTACCCAGGCCGAAAGGGGCGTCGCAAAAATCAGCAGCCCCAACAACAAAAGAGATATTAAGACAGCCGGAGTCGAACCGACCGCTGGCCTAAAGAGCCGAAACACGCCGATATGGATGGCGCCCAGGACGGCAAATATACTGACCGCTGCGACTGCATTCGAGATAACCAACTTAATATCGAACAAGCGGAAGCGATTTATGGCGTAAAAAGTCGGCCCGATCCACAAGATACTGAAGTAAGAAGCCAGGGCCGGATCAAAACCGAAGCCGCCGAAGAGTTGCAGGATGTTGGCGCCGACTACAGCCGCGACGGCATATAACAAGAGCCCGGCCAGAAAATAAGAAAACTGAGCCCGCCGAGTCCCAAAAAGACGCCGCCGAACCTGCCACATTTCAAAAACACACCACAATAGAAGCAGCCCGCCAAACAAGCGGGCCGGGTTTTCATACAACCCGACCCGATCGACGAAAGGAATCAGCGAAACGGCCCCGGCTTCAATCTGATCTGTGAAAAGGCACAGGCCGTATATGCCCAGCCAGACCGGGTAGAGCCCCCAGCCCACCAGGCCAGCAAAACGCTTCGAGCCCTTCATGTAATACAAAAATTGCAAGGTGGCCGGGATGGCAAACCAGCCAATCCAGCAACCGCTCAAGAAAAGGTCATACGACAAACCCAGCGACGCACGAACGTAAGCCACTCCGGCGAAAAGAGCGTAAAAAGCCGAAAAGAACGAGATCAACGCAACCGATCGAATGACGGGGTCTTGGCCGGGATCGCGGCGCAATAACAAGAAACCCAAGAGCAGCTCGGTAGCCGCAACAGCAAAAAGTGGATATCCGAGTGCGGCATAGAGATTCATTTAGCTATCTCTTTTATTCCTGAGAAGAAAGTCATCATTTACAATAACCACTCTGAATAGAAACGTCATCACCGAATGGTTCTGTCGGTGATCCAAAGGGTTACGCAGTATGGATTCCCGGCAGAATCATCCGGGAACGACGAATGTTGAGTTACTTCTCAAGGATCTCTCTTTCAATATGGGTTAGTTTCAATTCTTGCCGTTAATCTAAATAGTTTAGCACATTCATTGTCATGAGATAAACTATTGGCCAATTGACATATATTCTGGCTACTCTAGTTTCACACGGAGGATTTGATGGAAAAGCGCCGTTTTATTCCTGCAGCCGTTATGCTGAGCCTGGCCATGCCCGGGCTTGGTCATTTGTATTGCGGGCGGTTGTTTTGGGGGCTGATTTTCTGGCCTTTGAGTTTTTTAGGCTGGGGCGTATTTCTGATTGGCTGGGGAATGGCTTCAATGGAATTAGCGGCCGTCTACCCCACCTTCCTAACCAGCGCTGCGCTGGTCTGGATTGCTTGCGCTGTCCATGCAACCATCTGCGCTCGCCGGGCCGATCCAGAATATAGACTGCGTGGTTACAACATCTGGTATTTTTACTTGCTCTTATGGTTTCTTGGTTTTTCGCTGCCCAACTACGGCCTGATCAAGTATGTCCAGGCCAACTTGCTGACAACCTTCGTGCTTTCGTCCGACAACATGCAACCGACTTTGTTGCCCGGAGACGGGATAATGGTCGATCGGCGCCAGGCGACTCTCGACAACCTCGAGCGCGGAGCAATCGTGGCAGCCCTGGATCCGATTGACGGCACAACTGTCCGCTTTTTGCGTGTAGTCGGCCTGGGCGGCGAGACACTCGACCTTACGCCGGCCGGGCTGTTGGTCGACAGCCAGCCAATCGAGCAAACGATTGTGGATCAGACCACTTTTGCGCGCAAATCAAACCAGGGTGAATGGATCGACCAGCCGGTAATAAAAGTCGAGGAAAAACTCGGAAACATCACTGCGGTTGTGTTCAAAAACTTAGACCCCACTGCACGTCCCAAAAAACTTTGGAAACTTGCGCCCGAGCAACTCTTGTTGCTGGGTGATAATCGCTTCGAACCAGGCGCCACAACTGTCAGACCCGTTCAAAGGCAGACCATCCTGGGCCGGGTATTTCTCATTCGCTGGTCGAAAGATCCGCGCACAAAAACATGGCGGAAGCTGCGCCGCAGAATTCCGGTCCCTTGATCTAAAAAACCTGCCCCCTAAATTCCCGGAGAATCGACATGAAGATTTTCAGCGTCAACGCCAGCCCGACAACCACACGCGGTATGACACATATTCTAATGGATCTTTTCTTAGAGGGCGCCCGGGAAGCCGGGGCCGAAGTAGAATCGGTAGATTTACAAAAGAAGAAAATCGGCTACTGCGTCGGTTGCCTGAACTGCTGGGTCAAGACTCCCGGAGTCTGCGTTCAGGACGACGATATGACCGAACTGCGCCAGAAATTTATACAGTCCGACTATTTCGTGCTGGGAACGCCTGTCTATGTCGACGGAATGACCGCTCAGGCCAAGACTTTTCTCGACCGGCTGATTCCGTTGGTCGATCCCTATTTTGAGGCCGTCGATGGACATTGCCGACACAAAAAGAGTAAATCCAAGGTCCCCGAGTTGGTCCTGCTGAGTGTCTGCGGCTTTTGTGAGCTGGATAATTTCGGCGGGCTGGTCGACCACCTGCAGCGCATCAGCCGCAACATGCAGACCCGCTTGATCGGGTCGATTCTACGTCCGGCCAGCCGCATCCTGGTTATGGACAAAATACTGCCCGACCAGGTCAAACAGATAAAGCAAGCCACCCGGCGGGCCGGAAAGGAACTAGTCGAGCAAGGTTCTTTTTCCGATCAGACCCTGGCCGAGATTTCACAAGAATGCATCCCGACCGAGATATTCATTGATGGAGCAAATCTTTTCTGGGATCGCTGTATTGAGGCCGGCAAGTTCCCCGTCTGAAGTGCAGACTAAGTTGCCACGTAGTTGCGCAGCCCGCCGGCCAAGAGGATTTCGACCTGCCGGCGATTGAGACCGTGTTTGACTTTCACTTCGTAATCTTTTTCGTGACTACGCACCGTCACCAAAGAAGACCGTTTTAATTCGGTTGCGATCCAGGGCAGCTCGAGGTCATCGCCTTGATCGATCTGGTCATAGGCCCGGTCATCCATGAAGGTCAGCGGGACGACACCGTGATTTATCAGGTTGGACACATGAATGCGCTCGAAACTCTTGGCGATAATCACTCTGACACCCAGCACCATTGGGCACATCGCGGCGTGTTCGCGACTGGAACCTTCACCATAACCATTCCCGGCGATGATGATATTGGCCAACTCGTCTTGCTGGTTGTCCTTGGCCCTGCGCACGAAAGTCGGATCGACACCCTTGAATGTGCGCCAGGCATACTCTTCGATGTTCGAGCGGAATTTCAAAAAATGGCCGGCAGGCAGGATATGATCGGTCGAAATGTGATCGCCTAACTTGAGGATCGCCTCTCCCCGCACAAATTGCGGCAAGCGACCGGCTACAGGCGGGTCAATGATATTCGGCCCGCGCTTGATTTCTGTTTTTTTCTTTTTCTTGACCGGTGGCACTATCAGGCTGTCATCGATTGGATACTTGCGCGGCAAGGTCAAGCGCACAACGGCCCGCTTTAGGTCTCGCGGGTCGGTCAAGACACCGCGCAAGGCGGTAGCAGCCGCGGTTTCCGGGCTGACCAAATAAACCCTGGCGTCTAAGGTGCCGCAGCGACCTTGATAGTTGCGGTTACTGGTGCGGACACTAACCGAATCGCTGGCCGGAGCGTGTCCATGACCGATACAAAACCCGCAAACGCTTTCGCCAATTCGGGCCCCGGCGTCAATGAAATGCTTGATATAACCTCGCGCCAGAAGTGTATTCATAACCTGGCGGGTGGCCGGCGCAACCAGCATGTTTAAATCTGGTGAAATCCGGTGCCCGCGCAGCATTAGGGCAACCTTGGCCAAGTCATCGAAGAACCCGTTGGTGCAACTGCCTACGGCTACCTGGTGTACTTCAATTCCGGCCGCCTCGCGGACTGTGGCCACTCGTTCGGGGCTGTGCGGCAGCGCCACCATCGGAACAATCTTCGTCAAATCTACTGCAAGCTCATCGGCATATTCCGCATCTTTGTCAGCCTGGACACGCTTATATTGCTTTGTTCTGCCCTGGGAAGTCAGATAGGCCCGGGTCTTGTCATCGGTGGGAAATAAAGAGGTGGTCACCCCCAACTCGGCCCCCATGTTGGTAATCGTAGCTCGCTGAGTAACAGTCAGGGTCTTGACGCCCGGACCGGCATACTCCAGTGCGGTGCCGACATTGTTTCTTGAAGCCAGCTCTCCGATTATATACAGGATCACGTCTTTGGCCGCGCACCAGGGCTTTAGCTTGCCGGTCAACGTAATTCGAGTAACGGCCGGACAAACAAAGTAGTGCGGAGCTCCAGTGATCGAGACTGCCAACTCCAGACCGCCGGTCCCGATTGCCAACATTCCGGCGCCGCCGAGCGTGGTTACATGACTATCAGCCCCCAGCAGCAATTGACCCGGAGCGGAAAATCGCTCTAGATGAATCTGGTGACCAATTCCATTACCCGGCCGTGAAAAATGAACGCCCAGGGCCTTGCATGAGCTTCGCAGAAAACGGTGATCGTCTGCATTCTCAGGCCCTTCACCCAGGGTATTGTGATCGACGTAACAAATACTTAACTTGCCCTTGAGGCGCGGTTTGCCGAGTTTCGACAGGTGCAAGAAGACCATGGTTCCGGTTCCGTCCTGTACAAGCATCTGATCGGCCCGGATACCAATTTCCTCCCCCGGCCTGATATCACCATGTACCAGATGTTTTGCGAGAATCTGGTAGGTGGCACAAAGACCCGTAGCCGCCATGCTGGCCTCTCTTTTGGTATTAGCCTGCGCGAATACTAGCGTGGCGCTAGCAGCTATTCAAGCTTTTTGGCAATCGGAGGCTAAGTGATTCAACCGCAGCCGGGACAGTTGCAATTCTTGCCCGTCGAAAGCTATGCTAGTATGCTACCCAAATGGGTGAACAAGTTGCAGAAGCTGCGTCCAAACTGGTACCGCTTTTACTGCTGCTATTGGCTATTTTCGGCACATTAATCATCGTCGCAATCGTGCTGCGCATCCGCCTGAAACATCAGACATCAAAACCCTCGAGAAAAAACTCCGGCTCGCCGGTGAAGATGCAGCCCGGCGACGTAATTACAGTCCTGGGCAAGACTTTCGAAGTGAAGAAAGTCTCCGATTTACCGGCTGAGGCCGGCAAGGAAATCTGGTGCTGGCTGGAGGGCGAAACAAACCTGGGCCGCCTGAACCTGACCAAGGACATGCAAAAGGCATTCTATTATCCCGGCCAGTCGGATATCGAAGACGGTCAAAGCTTCCCCGAAAAAATAGACCGGGATAATCGCTCTTATTCGCGCCAGGCCGAACCTCTGACGCTGAGCATTGGCTGGCAACTTGCCCGCTATCCGGGACCTTCAGAGCGGATGCTGGCAATCGAAATTATAAATGATAAGGCAACTCTGTGGCACGGCAAGTCGATCCCGCCCGAAGGTGTCGAACTGCTGGAAGAAAAGTAGAAACGAAAAAGTCACCCGACCAGTCGCATAAATTCTGACAATCGGATTTTCTTACAGTGCTTACCCAAGTTGTGGCACAAGTGGCACGCTGTGCCACAACTCGAAAAGCCAGTAAAATCAATGGGAAAATTTTGTGGCACAGAAATACCTCAATTCATGAATCTCCTTGCGCCCAGTCTGACTCTATATCCATATGCAACTATATTTGACACTTAGTACAACCAAGTGTAAAAATCATTTTCATGATAAAACGTACAATCTGGCTCGAGCGAATCCGGCAATCCTGGCAGAAAGCACCCCTGGTATGGCTCACCGGAGTTCGTCGCTCAGGCAAAACCACACTGGCCGGGATGATCCCGGAAGCAAGATATATCAATTGCGATCTGCCAAGCTCGGCTCGCCTGCTGCTAGACTTGGAGGGTTTCTACGAATCCATCAGCGAGACTGTTGTCATCTTCGACGAGATTCACAAGCTCGATAATCCCAGCCAGGTTCTGAAAGTAGGTACAGATCATTTCAAGCATTTACGTCTCCTGGCAACCGGCTCTTCCACCCTGGCTGCAACAAAGAAATTCCGGGATTCGCTTACCGGCCGGAAAAGAGTTGTTCATTTGCTGCCCGTGCTCGAAAAAGAACTCGCGGCCTTCGGTGTCAAGGATATAAAGAAACGGCTGCTACATGGCGGCCTGCCCGAACCTCTGCTGGCAGACAAGAAGGATCCAGAGTTTTTCTCCGAGTGGCTGGATTCATACTTTGCTCGCGACGTTCAGGAGCTTTTTAGGGTAGGCAAGAGGAGGAACTTCCTTGCACTTGTGGAACAGGTGTTGCGACACAGCGGCGGCCTGCTCGATCAGTCTAAACTGGCCCGTCAATGTGGTATCAGTCGACCGACGGTTGGGACGTACCTAGATGCCCTAGATCTCACCTACCTAGCTTTCTTCGTGAGGCCGTATCATGCGGGTGGTAACCAGGAACTGGTCCGGCAGCCTAAAGTGTACGGTTTTGACACTGGTTTCGTCACCCACGTTCGCGGATGGACCGAACTACGCGAAGAAGATCTCGGCATTCTGTTCGAGCATCTAGTGCTAGAGTCATTGGTCGCAACAGCCGGTATCGAGGCAATTCGCTTTTGGCGAGACAAGCAAAAACGCGAGGTAGATTTTGTTTTGCCGCACGGGAGATCGGCTGCACACGCAATCGAGTGCAAACTCAATCCCGACAAAGTGCCCACGGCAGCTTTATTAGCTTTCAGGGGCTTGCATCCCAAAGGCGAAAACTTCGTGGTCAGCCCTCGTGTCAAGGAGGCCTACAAACGAAAAATCAACAATCTGGCCATTACCTTCTGTAGTCTCGGCCAGCTCGTCGATCTGATCGACACGTCTGCCAGATGAGTGGATTTAATCTTACTATTTTTTGCGGTACTTCTTTTTCAATAAAAAGATAAAAGCAAAAACACACAGTTCGGGGAAAAATCGCATGACGTTCCTGAATGGATTACTTCGGCGTATAGACCGGCCCGGAGTGGCGCAAGTCGAAGCGCCGCCCCCGCTACAGGCGCCACCGCCGCCGCCGCTGCAACCCCCACTCGATCCGCCGCTGCAGCCGCCGGTATCTCCTTCACAACCACCGCCACTGCTGCAGTCACCGCCGCTGTCCCCTTCACAACCGGAAGATTCAGCCGTGGTATCGCCTTCACAACCTCCCGAATCAGGGTCCTCGCCGCCGCAATCGCAGCCATCACCACTGTCGTCCGCCAGATATAGATCACCGCTGCAGCTGGTATCTACGTAGACTGCAGTACTTGTTCCGTGATCGGAAATCCCCATCATCTCGCGCAACTTGGTTGGCGAGGGGTTGGTAATAAACCTGCCCTTGATAAGTGCGCGACAACCCGAGTAAGTCTGGGATGGGTCCGACACGACCAGGGCCAAATCGCCCTCTAAAGCCCCGTCATCGCTTTCGTGAAAAAAGATATCTACCAGCCAGATATCGCCAAAGGCAACATCGCCTGCAAAAAAAATCTCATCGCCCCACTTCTCGATGTATTCAGCCCGGATGGCGCTATGCGGCATGGGTGTATTCCCATCCAGGGGCGCCTGGGTCAGATCCAAATCGATTAGCAAAACCCCGCCCCGCGGCGCGGAGGCCTCCAGAAACTCGAAGCCAATCCAAATGAAAACTCCATCCTCGCCAAAACTAGACGCGTCCGAGGAAAAGAAAGCATCGGCCTCGATCCTGACGCCTTCTTCAGGGACATCCGTCCAGCTTTGGTAAACAAAATCAGGCTCCGATATGAAATCGAAAACAAACGTACCGGGGGCGTCAATCCCGGCCCGGGCAGATAGGCCCGGCAAACAAAATGTCAGGCCTGCGACCAGACAAAGAGCGACCCGTGAAATAGTCATGCGTCGTTCTCCTTAGACAACCTAGAAATGGAACCCGAGCGTGATCACCAGCCGGCTCCAACCCAACTCGGCACCTTTGTCGTCTTCTCTGAGAATAGTTGCAATCATGTCGCCGTGCTCGTCTTCGGCCACGAAAGTATAGTCATACATCAATCCGACCGACAGCCATTCATAGAGTCTCAAGTTCAGGCCGGCCCCAAATTCAACCACGATTAGATCTTCGGGATACTGAATCTTGAAACCGGTCTCGGAATATTTGTTGTACGAAAAGAAACTGCCTCCGCCAACTTCCAGATTCAAGCGCATGTGCCAAAAGAGCGGAATCACCACTCGCAGCCCGCCGAGCACTGCAGTGTACGAACGCTTGACACAGCCAGTCGAGGCCCGACTTTCAGCATAAACCTCGTCGTTACCGAAGAATGTTTGCGAGACCCTGAAGTATAGATAAAAACGAGGCGGAAAACCCTTGAGCTTGCCGCCAATCCCCAGCAAAGCTCCCGATTCCATGCCGACTGCGTTCTCGGCCGAGAATCCCTGGTTGAATACTATCCCGGAGTAGGGCTCAACCAGGAAATGAGTGCCCTCGGCCATAGCCTGACCAGGCATCAGCAAAAAGCCGACTAAACCCAGCACGGACATAGTTGATCCAGTCTTGGAATTAAACATTTCTCACCTCAGCTGGTGAACGATCACCGATTATTCGTGTTTATCTTGCCAGCATTAGCTTCGCAAGAGGCATGCCAGGGACTGCTTCCGGCCCACATTCGAGATTGGCCTTGAAAATGCTGAAGTTTGCGCCACACAAATACGACTAGCGGTTCGAATCCTTGGTGGAGTCTTCCAAAATGGAACCTTCATTATGTGAATTCGTGCCACACCGGCACCTCTCAGGCTAGATCAAGAAAACGAAACCGCCTTCAATAAGCTGAAACGGCCCGGTCAATCCCAATCCAAATACACCGAAATGGGCCGAAATAACGATATCGACATTGATGAACACATGAAACCAGTCGGTAATGTATATCTCGCCGCCAAAATGGGCCGGAAATGCCGAGAAGACGTAACTCCCGGTGGACTCGCTGAAGGTATGAACGTTCAAAAGTGTCCCGATTTCCGCGTAAAAGCAGCCTTCTTTGACGTTCATGCCGATCATGAACGAAGGCCACACGGCGATACTTTCCGGAAGGTCTTTAACTGTATCGTTGGTCTTACTGTAGAAAGTCCCATAGACTCTAAATTTGAATGCATAGGCCCAGTTACCGTGGCCATACACGCGGACTTTCACGCCACCCCCGGCCATCCAGGTGTTTCCAATGTCAGAGTGAGGTAAAAAGGTGTCAGCCAATAGGTCCACTCGATCGTGAACCCCGACGTGGGCCCCGACAATCAGAGATTGTACTCCGGCCGATATCCTGAACCCAAAATCACCGGCCGGCAGAGTATGCGTACCGAGCATCATCGGCCAAACTTCCTTGTCATCTTTCTTTTCACCCTGATTTTCGTCGAGCTCTTCCCACTCACTCTCTTCGCCCCAATCATCTTCATCCTCGGCCAGGAGCGGTGCCGCAAAAAACAGCATCAAAAATATTGTCAACCAGGTCACTCGCATTGCAAACCCCCTTGGTAAATTCTTCAGGGACACGGCGTGGTTAATGCAAGCACCGCACTCGGTGTCCACCAGCTGTCAAAAATACAATCGGAGTCTGAATCTCGTCTGCGTTCGCGGGCATCGAGAACTCCGTCCGAATTTGCGTCCGTCTCCCAGTCGACAGTCCCATTCCCGCCGTTGGCCGGCAGCAGTCTGTTCATCACGTCCTTGTTACTGGTTTCGTCCCCAAAATTATCAAAGCGGGCCACGATGTGATCTCCGTTTACATCGACTATTTCGAGAATGCGGCGGTTGCCCGGCCATTCTTCTGTGCCTCCCCAGTTATCACCCTGGCGACCCCAAGTGTATTTATAGCCAATCCGCAGACCGACCGGCAGCTTCTCAAATGTCAGGGTCCAGATCCCGTCGGCCGCTTTTTCGTCGCCATGGCTGCCGTCATCGTACATGGCCACCGAATTGGGCACCCAGGCGCCGAGTTGTTGCTCTATCTGGTTATCCTGGATCGGACTGTCCGGGTGAATACCGGCCGCGACGAACATGCCGGCCCCCTGGGCGTCTTCGGCCCACAGGAATCGATCAATCGTATCGCAGTTTCCGTCTTTGTTGCCTACGTTCATATCGACAGCCAGGACAACCGGGATCATCGGGCGCTCATAATCACACTGGCTGTAGTAGGCCTCTTCGTCGCAATAGCAGGCCTTAAATTCATACGCGCCAAGGGCGGCCGACATTGCGGCATCAAACTTTTCGGTCGTGTCCTCGACCTGGCCGTCGTTGTCGTAATCGACGGGATTGGCCAGAATGAAATCGGGATGCAGGCCACTTTCGACAACCTGACCGGCGGCGCTCAGAACCGGCGCCCGGAAACGCCCGGCCGTGCCCCGCTGGCAATCAGTGCAAGCCGCAATCGCCGATACCATGTCATAGAAAATCTTCAGATTGCCGCTAGCCGACAGGCCGTCCAGGGCCACCAGGGCGGCCTGCAGAGTGTCGGCCGGATAACTATTCAAGGCCCGATTGGCGGCCGAGGCTTTGGCCTCGACAAACAAACTGGCGGCAGTTTCGAAGTTGTCGATTCCGTCAAAATCTCCGGCCATGACCGTCTCGCCCGGCACAGCTTCGGCCACGACGGCCCGCAGTGTTTGGGTGCCCCGCTCAACCGAGACAAGCAGGCCGCTGTAACGTTTGCCAACCGGAAAACTGGCGCTGAATTCCTCGCCATTTACGCTAATCGTAGCAAGCAGCAGATCGGGGCCGCAAAAGAACTCGAGATCACGAGCATCCAAGCCTGCGATGCTGGTTGCCGGTACGCGCCCGGTAACTATGGCCGGTTGCGGGTCGGGAATCGTCCCGCCGTCAGGCTGGGGATGATCGTGGCCGGCAACCCGGCCGATAAAACCCTCGAAACCACAGGCCGTCAGAAGAATCAAGGGGCCCAAGATTGCCAGGCGCAGGACGTGTATTTTATTAATCATCTCAGTCCCCTTTTACCAGGCAACTTCTAAAGTGGCCTTGGATCTAATGACACCCCAGAATTGTTCCGGATCGCGATCACCACGCCACTGGTCCTTATAAAGGTATTCAAAATAGTACCTGAGCGAGGCACCCCCAAAGGCGAAACTCACCAGCAGAAATGGTTTGACCTTGGTGGTCTGGTAGTAGGCATACCCGCGGGCCGGGCTGCCGTCACGGTTTTTCTCGTCCCACCAGTCAAACTGGGTTCCGATTTTGACTTTGATTGTATCACTAATCGGATAGGCCGCAGACACGCGCCCGATAGTGATTTCACCCCTGTAATCATCAGTACCGATATTTGTATCGCGGCCATCGCGGTCCATAATCTGTTTGAACTTGGCCGAAAGTTCCAGGCCCTGGCCGACATCCACCAGGTAGTCGAGCCAGATAGCCGCAATGATCGTATAGCGGTCCTGGTCCTCTCTAAAAACGCTGCGCGGGTCGCGGCCGCGGTCGATACTCTTGGGGTTGGCGTAATCGTATAAATCAACATCAGTGTAACCTTCAGAGTGCAGAAACGAAGGATAGATGGCTTCGCCTGTGCAGTTGTCGCAATCGTATACCCTTCGGTTTTGGGCGTTGGTATTGTAACCGATGAAAGTCCCTTCCAGTTTAATGGTTAAGTCGCCAAGCAGATACTCGCCCAACATGGTCCCGCCCTGCCAACCGATACACGACTCGTAGAATTGTTCGTCGAAATCCATGAACTCGTTGGCCATGTTCAAAGTCGGTAACTGGCCGCCCTCGATCAATCCATCGGTCAGAAGTACGTCCGCCTCACGCCGCGCCCCAAAAGTCGAAGTCCAGTGTTGCCCGATGTAAAAACCTTCCAGCTTGATAGTCAGATCCTCGGCCCCGAAGGCGTCCAGCAAAGACACCTGTAAGACTGCCGCAAAATCGTTGACATCAGCGTAAACCATCGGGAAGACGCCCTGGTTCAAAGCAACACCATTGGCGGCATAGTCTTCATTGATTACATTGATGCTGAAACCCCCGATAAAATTAATCAGCCAGTCGTCCAGCGGCTCGGCCTCGACACTCAGAGTTATGACCGCATTGGTGTAGCGGTTGGTCAGATCGACGACATGATCGGG
>JAFDKH010000154.1 GCA_019307065.1 Deltaproteobacteria bacterium | reverse complement strand
GCTAAATGGATTCCGGCCTAAACCTTGCCGGAAAGACGTGGTTGTTAGGAAGTTCCAGGGGCGGATTTCACGTCCGCCCGAATCGCCAACCCCCCTGTCACTAGCGTCTTTTTAGCTTCGTTTTTCGGTCATTTTTTCCTTGACAAGATATTTTTAGTGTAATACACACGATGTACAATATTTAGAAGGAAATAAAATGTATATAAACAACAGTATAATATAAAGAGTAGAATATACTAAAAATATGATACTGACGATAAACCAAGCGGCTGGATTGTTCAACGCCAAAGAGCTCGAGGAGTTTGAGCTTGGTCTGCCGGAGGGTGTTTCGTCACAGCATGTCATATCTTTGTTCCAGTCCCGGGGGGTCAAGCTCTCCGAAGCAACATTCCGCAAGTATGTTCAATTGGGTTTATTGCCTACTTCACGCAGGGTAGGGCGCAAGGGCAAACACAAAGGGTCACAGGGAGTCTATCCGGTTTCGGTTATACGCCGGATAAACCTGATCAAGAGCATGATGGCTCAGGATATGACCCTGGAAGAAATCCACGATTCATTTGTTGCCGTCCAGAACAGCCTGGAAGAGGCCGAAGCGGCCCTGAATGAGCTCTTCGGACGCATGCGTGGTCGAATCGAACAGCTGAAAATGAACGGATATTTAACCAAACCGCTAACCACTGAGCTGGGCAAAATTATTAAGAGTGCAGCCAGATTAATTGAAAAGACCGAAAAGGTTTCAAGTCAGTTGGCCGTAGTCGGCACTACGCCGGTTCCAAAGGATCAAGGAGGTTGAAGATGAACAATCGTCGAGTAATGTCGTGTCACGAAAGAGATCGAGACAGAAAAAGAGGACGACGTCGCTCCAAAACTATCGCCAGAAAGCAGATGCTCAGGGAGAGAAAAACCCTGCAAGTAGATCCAAAGCTGCTCGAACTGGCAGACCAAGAAAGACCCAGAGTGCGCAGCGAATGCCTGCGCAAGGAGCGTCCTTGCCTGTTCGTTTCCTGTAAGCATCATTTATACCTTGATGTGAATCCGGAGACTGGTTCAATCAAGCTCAATTTTCCGGACATGGAGGTCTGGGAGCTACAAGAGACTTGCGCCCTGGACGTGGCTGAACGAGGCGGCTTGACACTTGAAGAAGTGGGCGAGATATTGAACCTTACACGAGAGCGCATACGCCAGGTAGAAGCCGCCGGTCTGAAAAGGCTGCTTGAAACAAATGGCGAAGAGGAGTTGAAGACGTTATTAGATTAGCGCTACCGACATGTAGTCTAAGAGACCCTTTGGAAGAGTACGGAAGGCTTGACTAGTTTTTCAAATAGCAGCAACAATGTGCCCAATGCACAGTTGAGGTGATAGTTTGAAGCTGAAGTGTCCACAGTGTTCTGCTGTTTTTTCTATAGATGATTCTTTACTAATGGGTAGAGGAGTCAAGGCACAATGCCCGGCATGTGGCGACATACAGGTTGTCAGGCCCGATGCCGACAAAGAGTTGCCCGTGACAGGAGATTCGGAGCAAACACCCCCGGCGGGTATTGCGGGCCAGCAAACTACGGATTTAGCCGATCTGGCGAATCCTCTGGATAGTTTACTTGATTTGCCTGAATCCCAACCAACCCAGCCGAGTCAAGACCCTTTTGATGGTATTCAATTGGGCAATGACCCGTCAGCGGCAATGCCCGAACAAGATTCGGGTAAAGTAAGGAAGCCACCTCCGCTTCCTGAGTTGCCGCCGATGCTTCCAAAGGCTGGTAGTGACCCGGCCGGTTCAAGCGGGCTCGAGATTGATAATTTATCCGGCAATCTTCAAACTGGTAACGAACCGGTCGAAGAGTCAAGCAGGTGTGAACGCTGTGGTGCCGTGATTGCGCCGGATGGCGGGTCGCTCTGTAACAATTGTCAAGGACAGGTGCAGGGGGCCGGTCTTGTTCAGAACGAACGTGATTGGCGAGTCAAGAAGCCTGATGGGGTTATACTCGGTCCGTTGACCCTTGAAGAGGTAAGACAGAAGTTCACCGAAGGGGAAGTTGCGGCAGGAGATCGAGTTGCCCGAGGCGAGCAGGAATTTAAACTTATTTCGAGCTTCCCTGAATTTGCCATGTTTTTCAGGCGCCCTGGCGAAACCGTTGAATTGAAGTTCAAACATTCACACCATCAACCCGGGAAGCGAAGCGTCGTTATACTTTTTATAATTGTCTTAGCCATCTTAGGTGGTGGTGCCTGGTATTACTTCACCTACATGTACACCGACTCAAATAAAGTTGAAGATGATATCCGCGACGATATTCTCGAGCGATTCGCCCAGGAGATTCCCCAACCCAAAGGAACTGCCGGCCAGGCAATTGCCAAAGGTCGCAAATTATTTCTTGCTGACGATCGTCTGAGCTACCTGCAGGCCGACAAAGCTTTCAAGACAGCCATGTTGATTGAGCCAAACAATATCGAAGCCTGTGCCGGCTGGGTGCAAAACCAGGCTTTGCTCGACACCCATCAACCCGATGTTGCTCTACGCAAAATGGCCTTGGATTTGATCGATTACACATTGGACCGCGACCCGACCAGCCCGCACCTGCTCCGGTCCAAGGCCTATTTGTATTACAGTATTAATAGAGTCAACGACGCCCGTCAGTTGGCTAAAAAGGCACTCGAGAAGATGCCAGAAGATCCCGAGAGTATGCTCATATTAGGAGCTACTTTTTTGGAATCCAACACCGAAATGGCGATTGAGATGTTCAATAAGGCCCTGGTCCAGGACTCGAATCTCAATCTGGCCTATCGGTATCTGGGCGAAGCCAACATTCGCCTGGGCAAGTTCCATGATGCTTTGAAGTTTTTCGATCAGAGGCTCGAACAAGACCCGGGTCAATTCGACGTATTGCAGGCTTCGGCGCGTGTCTATTTAGCAATCGCCCGGTTTTCCAAAGCTCGCGAGACCTATGAAATGATGCTGGCTACCGAACCGAACAGAGCCACGGCCCTGGTCGCCCTGGCCAGATTGTATACTCAGGTTTTCGGACAACCCCGCAAGGCAGTCAGTCTGCTGGAAAAATCACTGGCTGACCAGAAGAAAATACCGCTGGCTGATCGAGCCCAGATTTACACAGAGCTATCAATTGCTCACCGCATTCTGGGTAACAAGACCAAAGCTCAGACAGCTGTGGATAATGCGCTTGTCGATGATTCGATTTATATACCGGCCTTGTTTGCCCGGGCTGTTCTCGCACAAAAACTAAGTGATGCCGGCAATGCGCTCGGGCAGCTGAAGGGGTTACTTACTCATCTCCCACAATCCGCCCGATTGCGAGCCAGGTTGGCAGAAGTCCTGACTAAGCTGTCTGATTTCTCCAAAGCCCAACATGAGTTGAAAGGGGCCATAGACATGGCTCCCAACGATCTTGACATCTATCTTATGATGGCAGTCTTTCACGTCTTCTTGGACAGCCCCAACCAGGCTTACGCCTGGCTGAAAAGATCAACCGGAATAGACCCTTTTTATGCACGCGAGCACCAGAGCTTGACGGCTACCTACGCCGATCCGTCGTTTCTTCAGCTATCAGCCAAACGAGCTGTCCAGTTGGCTGAGAAGTTTGAAGATGACCCACTGATCTTGAGTCTGACCGGTACGGTCCTAATGCGATCCGGAAAGATCGAAAAGGCCAAGAACAAACTGTTACATGCCCTCCAAATCGATCCCGAGTGTTTTTCGGTTAATCTTTACCTTGGGCTATTACATTTCACACACGGCCGAGCTGCCACGGCGGTACCATTCTTGAAACAGGCCCACCAGTCCGATCAACTCCATCACGTGGCTACCAGGCTGTATGGTTACGCATTGATGAAAATTGGCAAGATCAAAAAAGCCAAGGAGTTGTTCAATACTGTGCTCAGGGCTGCTCCCGGGGATCTCAGCGCGCGCCTCAGATTGGCCGAGTTATATATGAAGACAAAGAAGAAAAGAAAGGCAACTAAAGAACTGCTCATAGTCTACAGAGGTGACAGTGATAATCTTTGGGCAAAGAAGCTCCTGTTTCAATTAGGCCACTAATAAGAACTTTCTAGAATCTTAGCTCGAGTTTGGAGGCTGTCATGCGAGTGTTACTGATCGGCTCAGGCGGCAGAGAGCATGCTCTAGCCTGGAAGATCTCCAAGAGTCCCGAGGTTACCGAATTGATTTGTGCACCGGGCAATGCAGGTATTGCCCTTGAGCCCAAAGTAACCATTTTACCTGTTGCGACTGCTGACCTCGAGCAATTGGTTGATCTCGCCAAGGAGCAAAAACCAGACCTGGTAGTTGTCGGGCCGGAACAGCCTCTGGCGATTGGGCTGGTCGATCGGCTCGACGAGCTGGGCATTAAAACGTTTGGGCCCAAACTCAAAGGTGCTCAACTCGAAGGTAGTAAGGTTTTTGCAAAAGAGCTGATGCAACGTCACAAGATACCCACCGCAGATTTCGGCGTGTTTTCTCAGTTTGATCAAGCCCTGGATTTTGTAAAGGCTAAACCTGGAGACTGGGTTGTCAAAGCCGATGGGCTGGCGGCTGGTAAGGGAGTTTTGATGTGTTCCGGTGTTGAACAAGCCGAGCAGGCCTTGAAGCAGGTCATGCTGGATCGGGCTTTCGGCGACGCCGGTGAGAGGGTAGTTATCGAATCAACTTTGCTGGGCGAGGAAGCCTCATGTATTGCAATCAGCGATGGACGAGACATACTCATGATGGCTTCGTCCCAGGACCACAAGCGGGCACTTGATGGAGATCAAGGACTGAACACCGGTGGAATGGGGGCCTACTCTCCGGCCCCGGCCCTGGATGCGGCCATGGAGAAGACGGTAACTGAGAAAGTTCTTAGGCCGTTGGTAGCTGGAATGGCTGCCGAGGGCATAGATTTCAAGGGAATAATTTATGCCGGTATAATGATCACTCCCGACGGCCCTCAAGTGCTGGAATTCAACGTTCGACTTGGTGATCCCGAAACTCAGCCGTTACTGATGCGGCTCAAGTCAGACTTGGTTCCGGTAATGCTGGCCGCGATTGATGGGAAATTGGGCTCGGTCTCCCTGGAATGGGATACGCGCCCGTCCGTTTGTGTGGTCATGGCTGCGGGTGGTTACCCCGAATCATACCAGAAGGGCAAACCGATCACCGGTTTGGGTCAGGCTGCAAAAATGCAAGACGTAGTTGTGTTCCATGCCGGCACCTCGAAAAAGGACAACCAGATAGTTACCTCGGGTGGCCGAGTACTTGGGGTGACAGCCCTGGGTGATGATATTCGGCAAGCCGTCGATCGCGTCTACGCGGCTACCCAAGTTATTAACTTCGATGGCGCTCATTACCGAACTGACATTGCCCACCGGGCGTTAGCGAGGTTGTCATGACGACTAAAAAAGTTCTTATTCTGATGGGCTCTGATAGCGATCTTACGATCATGCAAAAAGCAGCTGAAGCGCTCAAAAAGTTTGAAATCTCTTTTGACATGCACATTGCTTCGGCCCATCGAACTCCTGAAAAGGTCAGGCTGTTAGCAAAAAGTGCCCGTGAAAAAGGCTACCTGGTTATTATCTCCGGGGCGGGCATGGCGGCCCATCTGAGCGGCGTAGTTGCAGCCCATACGACCCTGCCGGTCATTGGGGTTCCGCTCGCATCCGGTTCTTTTGGCGGAAGTGACGCTTTGTTGGCGACTGTGCAGATGCCGCCGGGTATCCCGGTTGGCTGCGTGGGAGTCGGCGCACCGGGGGCATACAATGCCGGATTGTTGGCAGTTGCAATTATTGCCACTTCGGAAAGTCAACTGGCTGCCAAGCTGGCCGACTACCGAAAGGAGTTGGTCGATAAAGTCGAGGAGAAGGACGCTGCCTTGCAGCGTCAACAATGATTGTCCATCGTTACATATTGAGCCAAATCCTTTGGCCGATCGTGGCGGCCTTTTTCTCTCTGAATCTACTTTTTCTCGTCGTGCAACTTTTGAAAATCGCCGAAGTCGCGGTCGGCGCCGGCTTGGGGTTGACCGACCTCTACAAGGTTACATTGTTTTTCTTGCCCGGTTTCGCTGTGGTGACCATTCCGATTGCCGTTCTGACAGGCGTGCTGTTGGGATTCGGGCGCCTGGCCGAAGATGGTGAACTGGTGGGCCTGGCAAGCGCTGGAATTTCAAACGCCCGGCTGGCCGTAGTGCCGATGGGATTGGGGCTGGTGGCTGCTGTAATTTCTTTGTTGATCGCCGGGTTTGTAGCCCCGGCCTCGACGGCGGCCTTGCACCAGGCCTTCGTTGATTTGAGTAAAAGGCATGTGTCCGAGAGCCTGAAGCCGGGCAGGTTTTTCGAAGAGATACCCGGAGTAGTGCTTTACCCGCGCGAAAAAACAAGTGACGGCTCGGGCTGGAAAGGTTTCCTTATGTATGACCGGCGGCCCGGCCGGGCTCGCCACATTCTAGTTGCCAAGCAAGCCCGGGTTCGGCCGGGTAAGTCTGGGAACTATCTCGAACTTGCCCTGCAAGACGGCGAAGTTCACGCGCGCAATAAGCCCGAGAGAATCTACTCAATCGCTCGCTTCGACAAGGCCAGGATCGGCATTGATATCGATCGCTTGATCTATGATCGCACGCGATTCATCTCGACCACCGAACGGCTTTCGCTGGGCGAACTGGCGGCGGCCGGCCGCGACCAAAGCTTGGAGCCTCGCCAACGAGCCAGACATCTATCGGCCTGGCATCGACGTTTCGCTTTTCCGGTTGCCGCAGTGCTGTTTGGTTTACTGGGTTGCGCTTTGGGTAGTTCGGGCAAACTGCGCGGCAAGAGACGAACCCTGTTGGCTGCGGTCGTGATAGTCGCTGCTTATTATTTGTTGATGCGCATGTCGGATACGATTGTGGACAAGGGCTTTTTGAATCCGGGTTTGAGTGCCTGGTTGCCTGACATGTTGGTGGCAGGCTTAGTAGGCTGGTTGATGGTCCGGCAGGCGAGGAGCCCGGGATGATCATGAACCGGATGCTTCTGCGCCTGCTTCTGCGCAGCTTGCTTGTCAGCCTGGGAGTGCTGCTGGTTCTCACCCTGGTGATGGACTTTTTTGAATCGGCCCGGCACCTGCTCTCCGGAAAAGGGACTGTTTTCGATGTGGTTTTATTTAGCCTGTGCAGAGTCCCCGACTTGCTGGTTTTGTTGTTGCCGATTGCACTGGTAGTCAGTACCTGTGTGACCTTTGCTGTTCTGGGGCGCGATCTTGAATTGCGCGCCCTGGCAGCCGCCGGTATTGGACCGCAAAAAATTGTGAGACCATTGTTGGGGGTGGCGGCTGCAACCGTGATTTCTACCATATTGATCGCTGAGTTCCTGGTTCCCCCGGCCTTGAACCAGATCGAGAAGCTAATGACCGAGAAGTTCGGTCGTTTCGATTCGACCTGGCAATTCTTTCGAAATCACCACTGGTATCAAGGTCAGGCCGGTCGAATCTTTCAGGTTACTGGAAAATCTTCGGATGGCGAGCAAATCAGACTCGCTACTGCTCTTACGTTGAATGAGGACTTTCATATTATTCGGCGGACCGACGTGAGAAAAGCAACTTGGCAGGGAGACCATTGGGTAGGCGGCCGGGTGACTCTGCGCGAGTTTGAAAACGGCGAGATGCGCTCGCTGCAAAGACACAAGAACTTTCGTCTAGATTGGTCCGAGAGTCCCGAGCGCTTCGAGGATTTGCGCGGTCGACCGAAACAGAAAACTTTTCGAGAACTTTTCAGGACCGTTGAGCAGATGGAGCAGCGTGGGTTTTTGGCCTGCGAGTATCGTCTGGAAATCAATAACCGGGTGGCTTTTCCTTTTTTGAGTTTTTGCCTGGTGTTGTTCGCATTTCCCTGGATTTACGTGCCGGCCCGTCGTCGATCGCTGGCGGCTGCCTTGACCGAGGCCCTCGGGCTCGTTTTTGGCGCTTATTTTCTGGTTAGCATGGCGACCTCGATCGTATCGGGCGGGCTGCTGGCCGCCTGGGTCGGGGCCTGGGCTCCTTCAATACTGATTCTGTGTCTGGCGACGCCCAAATGGGTTCAGCTATTGAGGGGCCGAACCTGATGAGCAAGGCCGAGGACAATAGCGGCTTGCCGACTTGGTTTGTGACAATTCGCCCGGTGATCATACTTCTTTTCGCCTGGTCGCTGCCGGCCTCGATGTTCGGCATGCAGGCCGGAGTGATCGCCGGTTCGGTTTGTCTACTTGGTCTAACGGTCTGGACCAGACGGACGAGCCACATTCGCACACCGTTGGATCATGCAATACTTTTTCTACTGTTCGTAATCGGTCTGTCTCTGGTGTTGGCGCCCAGGGGGGTGACCTCTTTCCAAACGGCCACTTCTTTTTGGGTCATGCTGGCCTTCTATGTGACCTGGGGTCTGCTCGGCAATCGTAAGCAGCTCGTTTGGGCTGTTTATGGCATTATCGCAATTGGATGTTTGGCAGCCGCTTTTGGAATCATTCAAAGCCAGACCGGCCAATACCCGCTATTCGAATTGATCCACCCGGATGCCAATCCAACTCTGCGCCTGGCGCCGGTTAGCGAACGCCCGAGCGGGGTCGGGTTTTTCTTCAGCCGTTTGACTTTTGCGCATGTACTCTTGTTTCCGTTTTGCTGGGCAGTTGCCCTGTGTTTCGAGCCGTTCAGAATCAAGCAGCGGTTTCTTTTTGGGGCGGCGGCGGTTGTGATTGGGGCCGGTATTTTTACAACCTGGACTCGGGCGGCGCCGGTAGCGGCTTGCCTGGTTGGCCTGGGTTTGGTTATCGGCTGGTTGCGGCGTGGCAAGGGCTGGCGGCTGATTACTTTATTGGCAGTCTTGGCGTTGGTCGGTGGGGCAATCGCCCTGGCCCCGAGCGCTGTCAAACGTTTGCAGAAAAGTTTTTCCGGTCGGGCTGATTGGTCGCGCCTGGCTATCTGGCACACTGCTTTTGATATGGCCAGCGATAACCCGGTCAGCGGCGTGGGCTACGGCAACTTCCAACGGGATGCAGTTTCCTACATAGATCAGCGCGTGGCTTCGGTGAAGGCCAAGAGGTTTCCTGGCGTAATTGCCTGGGCCCATAATAACTTGCTTAGCTTTCTGTCCGAAATGGGTTTTTTAGGGGTCTGGGCCTTTTGTTTTTTGTTCGTGGTTTACTTTCGTTCGGCCTGGGGGATTCTCAAGACGCTCGACCAAAATCAGATATTTATGCGCGGGTTTGTACGTGGGGCAATCGGATCGGTGTGTGCTTTTCTGGCAGTCGGCCTGTTTCATGACACTTTTTTCGATGGTGAAGTTGTTTTTACTCTTTGGTTCACAATGGCCGCCTCCTTGTCGGTTATGAAACTCGGCAAACATGAGGCGAGCGCATGAAGGTCGCCCGGGCCATGGCTGAAATCGGTTGGCTGGCCGTTTTGGTAGCGATTGCCGCTTGGGCTGAGTGGAATCCGGCCGTGACCTACCTGGTTTTGGGTTTGTTGGTGTTTAGTGTATTGACTTTGTTGTGGTCCAAAGAAATTTTGCCCGGGCGCCTGAGGCTAGATCGACTGGCGGTCATTGTCGGCCTTTTCCTGATGGGGGTACCCCTGGCTAGCCAACCGGCCAACAGCTTGCCTTTCTTCTGGCTGGTTGGTTCGAGTATTCTGCTGGTAATTTGCGGACTGGTTCAGATTTTTGACGATCTTCGAAGTAAGGCATCCTGGCACACGCCCCGCCTGGAAGGACTGCTGGCCGGCCTGCTGGCTCTGCTGGCTTGCGGCTCGATGGCTGGGGCCGCTTATCTGTTATTGGTCGCGCGCTCGACTTCCCCGATGACTCCGGCCAGCTTTGACTTCTTCTACCCGCTGCTGATTTTTGGTGGAATCTGGTTTGGGCTTGATGCTCATTTGAGGGGCTGTAAGCCGGTCAAGTCAATCGGTTTACTCAATAGTCTGCGGGATGCAGGGCATACTCTGACTATGAGTGCTGCAATATTGGTAATGCTTTGTCGAACGGCTCTGACCTGAAAAAATGTCTGCGCTCAAGAGAATACTGACCCATCGATTTTTTGCGGCTGCCGCGATTCTGTTGTTAGCCCTGTATCAAAGGATCCCTATTGTGTAGAGTGTGTTCGCGACAGATCGGTCCGAATCAGGTGAAGCTTGGAAATCTTGTGGATTTCCTGGGAGCCGGATGACAGTTTCAAGAGTTTCAAAAGCGGTTGGATTCGGTTGGCTTTTCGGATCAGGGTCCATACGATGTCTGCCCCTTCTGTATAGTGGGGTACCCTGTCTCCTTCCACGACTTGAACGAAGGGTCCCTTGCCCTGGACACTGCGATCATAGAGTCGCAGACGCTGCATCAGACATTTCAGTGCCTCGAATCCCGCGCACGTCTCCGGCCAATCAGAGAAGATCTCCTGACGCATGTTCTGGTCCCAGTCGGGGCCAAGCAAGTACCACTTCAGAGACATGGCTTCTCGAACGCCGTCTACGAACACGGTCTCTTGCGGTTTGGCGTTATCGTTTAGAAACTGGGCCACCGGGGCAAACAGGCCCGATTTTTGAAAACGTGCCACCTGGCATATCGTCCCGTGAACCATCACAACCAATATCAGACCCACCAGCAGGCGAGACAGGACCGACATGACTCGGTTGGTAGCGGGCTGAAAAAAAGCCACGCCCACAGCAACTGCCACCAGAGGGATAAAAAAGGCAAAGGTTCGTTGGCTATGCCACATGGGCTTCACCAGGTACGAGATGACAAACGCCAACAACAGGGGTCCGATCAAGAAAATCGCAGTAAACCAAACGGTTTCTCTTTTCGGGCGGAGCAGCAACGCCACTATCAGCAACACCATCGACGAGGCCGCCAGCACCAGCCAGAAGCCACTTCCGCTGGCGACACCCGTAAGCTGGAACGCCAGGGACTGCAGGACATCGGAAAATGCAGGTTTGCGCATGTGTCCCATGCTGCCCTGAGCCAAAGGGAAATGGAGCGCCAACGCTCCCAACACACCTACCCATATACGGGTTCGCAACCAGTTTTTTCGCGCCCGGGGGCAATCTCGGATTTGAGTGAACGTGTACAACCAGACAAATCCCAGGAAAAACCAGCCCGCCACGTGGCTGTACGCCACGCCCAATTCACTGAGGACAAGGTACCACTTTCTTGTCCGGGTGGGCTTCTCGTTTTCGAAAAACAACAGATTGGCGTGAAATACCAATACACACAGCAGCATCAAAAGGCTGTACATGCGCGCAAAATGCGACCAAAAGATGGACGCCGGGTGGAGGGCCAGAACCAAAGCCGCCAAACTGGCGGCTTTCTCGCCGTATGCCCGCCGGACCGCTCGATGCAGCACAACCACCGATGCCACACTCAGCACAAGCGAGCTGAGCAGGATCCAGAGATCGGAACGGCCCAAATGCAGCCACCCAGACAGCAACAGGTAGTACAGGGGAGGATGGCAGTCATAGGTTAGCACGGTGAGTGTCGTGAAGGGAATCGGTCGATCCGCAAAGGCAACCGCCTGGAGTTCGTCATACCAAAGCGACTCATCGGCAATGCCCAAAGATCGCATTCCAATTGCCAACAAGCCGATGGCCAGGGTCAGACCGGTGAACTTCCACCCCGCAGGAATGCCCATGATCTTGTCTTTCATCCACTTCATCAAAGGATCCATACTTCGGATGGGCCCGGATGACAACCGAAAGTGCGGCGCGGCCTTTTTCCCTTGGAAATCAGTAGTCAGAAAGCTAATCTCTGCTAAACACGGAGGGCGGTATCATGAAGGGCATCATTCTGGCCGGCGGGTCCGGTACCCGGCTTTATCCATTAACCAAATCTGTCTCCAAGCAGATGTTGCCGCTCTATGACAAGCCGATGGTCTATTATCCGCTCTCGGTCCTGATGCTGGCCGGTATCCGGGAGATCTTGGTAATCTCGACCCCGCGCGACCTGCCGGTCTATAAAGATCTGCTGGGCGACGGGTCGCAGATTGGTTTGTCGTTTAGCTATCAGCAGCAAGATAAACCGCGTGGCCTGGCCGATGCCTTCATAGTCGGTGAGGAGTTCATCGGCAACGATGAAGTTGCGCTGATCCTGGGTGACAACATCTTCTTCGGCCAGCGCCTGACCGAGATTCTGCAAAGATGCGCGCAGCTCAAGGACGGGGCTATAATTTTCGGCTACTATGTCAAAGACCCGCATTCATTTGGGGTTGTCGAAGTCGGCCAGGATAAAAAGGCGATCTCTCTGGAAGAAAAGCCGGCCCAGCCCAAATCCAACTACGCGATTCCGGGGTTGTATTTCTACGACAAGCAAGTATCCAAAATCGCCAAGGCTTTGAAACCATCGCCACGTGGCGAATTGGAAATCACGGATCTCAACCGCGAATATATGCGGGCCGGTAATCTGCAGGTCGAGTTGTTCGGGCGCGGCATGGCCTGGTTGGACACCGGCACCTACGAAGGTATGCTCGAAGCCAGCAACTTCGTCCACACTATCCAGCGCCGCCAGGGTTTTTACATCGCTTGTATCGAAGAGATCGCCTTTCGACAGGGTTATATCGACTCTGGGCAACTGGTCAAACTGGCTGAGTCATTGAAAAACACGCCCTATGGTGATTATCTCAAAGACATCGCGGCTGAAGAGTAGCCTGGAGGCAGACAAGACATTCTATGGAATTTCGCGCCCAAAAGACGCCGCTTGAAGGCCTGTTGATTATCCAGCCCAAGATATTTACCGACCAGCGCGGTTATTTCATGGAGTCATATCGCAAGCGTGACTTCGCCGAACTCGGAATCGATGTAGAGTTCGTCCAGGACAATCAATCACAGTCAACTAT
>JAFDKH010000348.1 GCA_019307065.1 Deltaproteobacteria bacterium | reverse complement strand
TTCAAACCGACGGTGGTGCAGGCCACCGTGGATGCGAAATCACGTCTTGAGCTGTGTCAAATACCGCCATCTATAATAAGCCCGTGAAATTTTAATTGAACCGATCAAACCTGGAGCTTTAGAAGAAGCACTTGACAGGCAGTCATACCATGGTATGATTATGGTATGACAACGGTATGAATTCAGGAGGCCGCGCATGGCCCAGAGTGCAAAAATTGCTATTAGCTTGCCCAAGTCACTGGTCCGTTTGATGGAAAGGGAGAGAAAGCGGACCGGAGAAACTCGGAGTGCCTTTGTTCGGCGCGCAGTTAGACTATTGTTCCAGGAAAAAGAACACATGCTTCAGGTCAGCGAATACGTCGAGGGTTACAGAGCACAACCAGAGACCGAAGAAGAAATCGCTACCGCGGAGGCGGAGGCTAGCGAATTGTTTTCCAGGGAGCCGTGGGAATGAGACGGGGAGACGTTTGGTGGGCCGAGCTGTCCAAGCCGGCCGGCCGGCGACCGGTCGTCCTGCTCTCAAGAAACGAAGCCTATGCCATTCGCGAACTGGTCACTGTGGCGCCGATCACCACACGCATCCGTAAGATACCCGTCGAAGTACCACTGGGAAAAGAAGACGGCCTGCCCAAAAACTGCGTCGTTAATCTGGATACGATAACGACAATTCCCAAGAGATGCCTCGCAGAGAGGATTGAACACCTCACTCCCCTCAAGCTCAAAGCCGTCAACGACGCCATTCGATTCGCGCTAGCTCTTGGAAAATAGAAGACTGAAAAAATCCTTTTTATTCACATCCAATATATTCCGTACTCACCACAACATCGTCAAACCAAACACGGTTGCTGAAACCTTCGGCATCCTCGGTCGTTATATAGTGCTGTAATCTTACCCGGTTGAGAGTCAAGGTCGGGCTTGTGCGCCACCAAATCGGAATAGGACTGTTCTCATCCACGCGGTGAGCCAACTCGCCGTTCAACCAGTAGGCCATCACACCATTTTGTTGCCCAATGTCGTTCACTTGCATCATCATTTCGAAACAGAACCACTCGCCGACGGGAAAGTATACCGGCTGATCGGCTGAAAAATGATTACCCCAACAACACTGGTTCTGCTCGGTACAGGTTGGAAATCCTTTGTCTTCACAATCCTGGCAGACCTGTTCAACATCCATGTAGCGCTCGCAACGCGTATCACAACTCATTTCCGGCCAATAACTATAAAAATGACTCTCATGAGTATCTTCGCTGAAATCGACGGTAGTACCCATCGAGGTCACTCCGTTGGGCAAACAGCCGGCCGTACCGTGGTACCAGTAGTCGTCGGGCTGACTACCTCCAATGTTTAGAAAATGGTGGACATAGCGATGATCTGCGGCAAACCGGATCCAGGCCCTGAAATGCAATCTCTCATAACTGTGCATGTCGCAGTTGCTTCTCTGTTCGCCGACGCATGCTCGCCAATCAAGGCTGCCTCCCCGGTATCCCGACGAAGCCGCGGCCGGCATGTAAATCGCCCAGCTACCGGAGTGTACTTGCTCTAAGGAAAGAGTAACCCGTTCCCGATCGTCATCACCTACTCCCGAAATAAAATCCGAGCCAGCCAACCATGAATCGAAATTTCCATTACCCTGCTCGAAGTCTTCGCACAGCAACCAATTGGGATCGGGGTTTGCACAAGTAAATCCCTGGGCTTGATCAGCCCCATCTGACCCTGGATCGGATGCATCCTGACCAGGATCTGAGGCCTGGTCTGGCAACCCGTCTCCAGCGTCGCTATAGGCATCTTGCTGGCCGGCATCCTGACCGGCATCATTATTGTCCACATACTGATTGGAAATCTTGCCTGATTTACAGCCCTGCATTGACAGACAGTAGATGCCGGCAATGAGCAACATCAGCAGTCTGCGTGTCATCGAACAGTCCCTCCTTAAACACACCAATATTATACGCGAATATTTTCCTCTTAGGTAATCTATATCGACTGGTTGGGCGGGTTGACCTTATCGATCTGTAGGATTAACCTTACGGCATGGTTTCTAGACTTCGATTCCGACTGCTCAAGTTCTGTCTCGCGACCTTGTTCGGTGTGAGTGTCTTTGGGTGCTCGGAAGGCAAACCCGAGATCCAGCCTCCGGAAAATATCTTCAGCGGCGACTGGTTTCTCAATATAGCCCATCGAGGTGGGCGTGACTTAGCCCCGGAAGCGACCCTGGTTGCTTATCACAATGCAGCCGATATTGGTGTTGACGTTCTCGAGATGGACCTGCACTCAACCGCCGACGGAATCATTGTTTGCATGCACGATATCAAGATTGATCGTACCACCGACGGCAGTGGATACATTCACGACTATACTTTTGAAGAACTCAGCCAATTCGATGCCGCCTACAACTTTTCCTCGCCCTCTTTTCCTTATCGCGGACAGGGCATCACTGTCCCGAAATTCGAAGAAGTCCTCGACACTTTTCCCGACCACTACTTCATAGCCGAGATCAAACAAGTCGATCCGTCGATCATCGATGATGTTTTGGCTATCATCGAACAGCGAGATTTGCTCGATCGAATCATTCTTTCATCACAAACTGACAGTGTTCTAGTTGACATCAGGGCAAAAAACTCGGCTGCCTTGACATCTTTCGGTGCTGCCGAAATGATCACTTTCGTCTCGATGACCAACGAAGATGAAGAGAATTTCCAACCAAGCACAAAATTCGTTCAACCGCCCTCCGAAGTCGTCAGCGAAGAGTTTATGGCCCGCCTGCGTCGTTTTGATTTGAAAGTGCATGCCTGGACAGTCAACGATCTCGACGAGATGAAAAGACTAATCAACATCGGGGCCGACGGTATTATGACTGATGACCCAGAAACCCTCGAGAATCTGATTGACGAACTCGGTCTTCATTCTGGGAGTTGAGATGAAGTCTAAAAAACGGTGCGAGTGGTGTCAAAGCAGCCCATTAATGATTGCCTATCATGACAAGGAGTGGGGTGTCCCGGTCCACAATGATAGGAAATTATTCGAATTCATGGTCCTGGATGCTTTCCAGGCCGGGCTGAGTTGGTCGACAATTCTCAACAAGCGTGAAAATTTCAGGAAGGCATTTGCAAACTTCGACCCGGTCAAAGTGGCCCGCTTCAACAA
The DNA here is from genome assembly GCA_019307065.1 of Deltaproteobacteria bacterium. GTDB lineage: Bacteria > Myxococcota > B64-G9 > B64-G9 > B64-G9 > JAFDKH01. Next base: position 771 of record JAFDKH010000348.1, on the reverse strand, counting down.
GCGCAGCTTCGAACGCCTGATGAAGGATGCCGGAATCATCCGTAATCGTCAGAAAATCAGCTGCACCATTGAAAACGCCAAGATTTTTCTCAAGATTCAAAAGGAGTATGGTTCGTTCAATAAATATATCTGGCAATTCGTTGACGGAAAACCGCGCCAAAACAAGGTAAAGAACATGCGTCAGATCCCGGCCAGGACCAGCCAGTCGGACGCCATGAGCAAAGATCTGAAAAAACGCGGTTTCAAATTCGTCGGTTCGACAATCTGCTACGCGTTCATGCAAGCTGCCGGAATGGTCAATGATCACAAGTCAGATTGCTACAGATATCAGCAGATTAAAAAGCGCGCCGAAGGCAGATAAAACTGCATGCCAATAAGAACTCAGGCCCTGTTTCTATCGTTGTCCGGATTGCTGTTTCTTCAACCTGGTTGCGGCTCGTCGACCAGTAATCCTATCAACCCACCTGTGGCACGCGGACCGCAGGGCTGCACTAAAGTATGTCAGCTAATCGGCAATACCGATCTGCAAACCGGCCTGGCAACCGTGAATCAAACCCTGGCCCGCTCGGGAATCTACGGAACTGATCTGGGCGTCTCTTTCGAGCATGATGGCAAGCTCTGGTTTTTATTCGGGGACACGGTCGGCGCCAGCATGGCCGACGAGGATGCCATTGCCTGGTCAACAGACTATGACCCCGCTGACTGCCTCGAGCTTACCTTTTTGACAGATCAAGACAACAAATGGATTCCCCCGCTAATCCCCGGTATCAG
>JAFDKH010000153.1 GCA_019307065.1 Deltaproteobacteria bacterium | reverse complement strand
ACCTAAAATAAGATCCTGAAACAGAAAAACATCCAATCGAACAAAAGAACCCAGGCGGCCGCCAACAAGAGGGTCGGCCATTGCATGGGTGGTTCGGGATACTCGGTTTTATCAAACCCGCCAACAAGCGCAGCCGGCAGATCTCCCTGGCGCCAGATAAATCTACCCGGTCCGGCTCGCCGATCTCCCTTCAAATCCGATTCAGTCCGGCTATGGAAATTTACCGGAAAAACCAGGTGGTTCTTATCTAACTCGACGGAGTAATAACCAGACCGGCGCGGCCGCAACCAGAACTTCTCTCCAATCCGGCTTGGAAAGATTTTCATATCCCGTGAATCAGTAATAACAGCTTCGGATTTGACCCATTCGGGCAACTCATACAGCCGACCTACGCTAATCGTGCTTTGCTCTTCGATGATGACTTTCCCCAAGAACCAATCCAGGCAGTTTTGCACGAGCAACGGAAAAGCCACTCGCAATGGCAAATCGCTTTGAGCTAAATCAAATCCGACACCCAGCAATCGCCGACCGCTACTCTCCCGGGCAATCATCAGCGGACCTTGCTTGTCCTGGAGCAACTCAACATCACCGGCAACTGGCTTCAGCCGGCTGGCCGTTTTAATCTGAACATCTATCAGGCTGACTCCATCGCTGACCGGGTGATCGCCTCTTAGCGGCAGCAACTTAGGAAAATCAACCTGACTGATCTTGGCAAAGGGGCAATCCGGCGAATCGGGCGGATTGAAATAGGCTGCCGGAATATCGACTTTAGGACAAATCCCATCGAAAAAAACCGCCAGGGCATTGCTAAGCAGGCCCGCGTGAAAAGCCTCCGGCTTTACGATTTGTACATTGATCGACGGATTCAGCTTGAGTGCTTTTTCTAGATAGAAGTTGCCGGCGGTCACCAGGAGCACTCGGCGATCTTCTTCGGCCGGAATTAATGAGTAGGCCCGGTCATCCGCAGCAAACCGGTCGAGACTGCCAGAGGAGCGTCTGGATGTCAGGGTGGCCATGATCCGCGGGCTTTCGACCGGCTTCAAAAAATATGACTGCGAAACTGAGTCGTACCCGGCAATTTCAATCGTCTCTTGACCAAGTAACACCTCGGGAGTGTGTATGCTCAGCCGGACAGATCGGGGCAAGGCCCCGTAATTGGTCACTTCGACAAACAGTTCGCTGTCTTTGGCCGCTCCCGAGCGCTTGCGGACATCGAGGGCGGTCACGGCTAAATTCCCCTGGACGGTCCCGACCGCTACCTGGATCAGCTCGAGCCCTTGACCCAGGCCTGGCTGATCGTGAAACCGATCACTAATTAGAATGATACGTCTTCGAGATTCGTCGGAAATATCCGCGGAGCAAAAAGCGGCAGTCGCAAAGCGGATTGCCGCCGGAACATCTTCGGCCATTAAAGTAGGTTTCAGTTTTTTCAAAGCGGCCATAAGCGGTTGGACCTGTGAGCTGAAAGTCGTCAGCGGGCGACAGGTGTCGTCCATCGACATCAGCATCAGCCGATCTCGCGGCCCGACTTGTTCAGCGATTGCCACAACCAGATTGGTGGCTTGTTCGAGACGCATTCCGTCTGATTCCTGGGCGGACATGCTGGCAGAAACATCTATGATCACGGCTGCCACGACCGGCTGTGCTACGTCTTTGTTTTTGGTACGTGGATCTCCCAGGGCCAGACACAACATGAAGAGAATGAGTATTTGCCCCAGCAGGGCCAACAATTTTCGAAACGGCGTTCGCTTGCGACCAATTACTTTGCGCCAGATAGGGTCTGTGGCCACGACTGCTATGCGGCGCCTGAAGGACAACAGATAGAAGATTACCGCCAGCAAGGCAGCCAGGCTAAACAGCAGAGAAAACTCAGTAGGCGTCAGGCCGGTCAGGCGCATACATATCCTCAAGCCAGCAGGTGCCCGGCTCGAAGCTCCTTGAGAATCAACTCTTCGAGTGGCATGGAAGTATTTGCTCTGACATACCCGCCCTGGCGAGCTTGCAGGTACTTACGCAAGCGTTCGGAATGGGCGCTGAATTCCTCACGGTAGCGGGCCACCATCCGGCGGGTAATGTGAACCGTATGTGGACGTCCTCCTTCAGGATCGGACATACGCCATTCACCCAACAGGGTTGGCTTCATCTCGGTTGGAGTAACAACCTGGATTGCCAGAACCTCGAACCCCAAACGGAAGAGCGCCTCCAGCCCTGGAACAACTCCGTCCAGATCAAGAAAATCTGAAAAGAATAAGACCATACCCTCGGCCCCGCCATGCTGCTGGGCAAAATCACGGCCGGTCATGACGAAATCGGTACGCCCGCCGGTCTTGAGCCGAGACAAGAAGTCCAGCGCCTCGACGACCGTTCGGCGGCCGCGTAAAACCGGCCGCGAAACCGTGATACCCTCAGAAAATCCCATTAAATATACGCGATCCATCTCATACAGCCCGATGTAGGCTAAAGCCGCCGCCAGCTTTCGGGTGAAGTCGAATTTCTCACTTTCGGCCGCCATCGAGCGGCTGACATCTACTAAAAAGAACAGATTACGATCTTCTTCCTGACGGAAGAGCTTGGTGTACAACTTATCCATGCGACCATACAGATTCCAGTTGAGTTGGCGCAGGTCATCCCCGGGGGCATAGGGTCGGTGGTCTGCAAACTCCATTCCGGAGCCCAGTTTACGCGATACATGCAATGCATTCAGGCGTCCGGAAAAAATGCGCCGCGAGCACAGGTGCAGGCTCTGTAACCTGGCGAGAAAAGTAGTATCGAACGGGTGGGCCAGTTCAGGCATCAGTTTATTCTAGTCCCGGGCGAATAGATCTGAAGTAGTCACGAATGTAATCTCGCATGTGCAAGGGCACCTGCTCGCTGTTGAGTTTGGCTTCGGCAGCCTGGCTGTACTCCACGAAGACATCATGGTAACTGACTGAGCCTTTTATCCTTGCGGCGATATTGTGTTTACCGCGATCATTTATAATCTGCACAATCGTTTCGCCATCTCCCAACTTGCCCTTCAGTGGCAAGTATTCGCCCCCCTCCGCCCGGGGCAAGACCGGCACAGCTGCGCCAGAGCGAGTGGCGGCACCCATTCCGGCCCCGGCTCCGCCCAGTTGGGTACCCTGAGCCTGACCGGCTTGTTTATTGGCTTTGCCGGCCTTGGATTGAGCAGCGACCTGGCTAGCTGTGCCGCTGTCTTGATTTTGGCCGCCTTGTAAAACTTGCATGTCAGGAGTCGCTTTGTCAGCGGTCTTTGTCAGGGAAAACTTGGCATTCTTTGGCGGTGGGGCCGATACGTTGAACAACTCAGCCTGTTTGTTTTGACTTTCTTTAAGCTCGTGTCTGGCTTTACCCAGGGCCTTATTGCCAACATGCGCGGCATAACGCTTGAGAAATTCCGAGAAGGACTTGTGCTGCAAAGGTGCCAGCGCTTTTTCAAAAGCGTTGAATTTCTGGGATTTGGCAATCTCTTCGCCATCAGGGCTCAATAAAGCCCGTTCCATGTTGACCGCATCCAGGTCTTTGGCGTACCCATAATTATTCAACTTACCGGCCGTGTCATCCAGGTGCTCAGCCAGATTGGCGAGCTCTCGACTGGTCAGCTGATCGTCGAGAACGTACCCATCCAGCTCGGCAAACGCTTCGGTGTAGGCTGCCTGAGGAAAGCTGTCGAACTTCCCCATCGGTTGGTAGGTCGCCACATTTGACAGATGAATTCCATCACCGATTTCACCCGTGACTGCACCGATTTTATCGGGTCGCGCAGTTGAATCGTCACTATCATCGTCGATCGTGCGACCGGGTGTCTTGGTTTGATCGGGTTGTTCGGGATCATCAGGCGGAATCAAGTCTTTTGGGGCCAGTATTTCAATCTGACGATTGACTTCACCTTCAACCAGGGCCACCATCTCAGACAACTTCTTCAAGCCGCGCAGATCGGATTCCTGGCGAAGCTGTTCTAAGTCTTTGGCCAAATCGTGGGCCGCCTCAATACGTGCCCGCTGTTTACGAACCCGATCTGTCTTCGAAATGACCGAACGATCGGCGTGCGGCATCAGGGCCACTAGACCCAGGGCCAGGAACAAAGCCAGCGCGCGACCACGCTTGATTGCCGGAAAAGGCAGAACCCGGTCGGCGTCTTTGGCGAGGAAAGCCGCCGTCTCGGCAAGATGGGCTTCCATAAAAGGAGTCCGTTCAGACTTCTGGGCAAACTTCAACGAGCTGGAAACGCGGTCATGAAAACCCAGGCGCTGATCGAGCAGAACCGCAACTGCCGTTAAAGAGCTGTCTTTTGTGACTACCAGAAATACATAGGCTGTTGAACATAGACCCAGGCCGATAAAAAAAAGAAGCCAACCCGAGTTACCCAGACCGGCCGAGGCGGCCCAGGTCCCAAAAGCAACGCTAGCCAGCAGGCCGAAGATAGCCACGTCGACCAGAGCCCGCAACAGGCGACTGACGATTACTCGAAACCGGCTGCGCCGGATAATGTCGAGGATGACAGAATCCAACTTCGCGGAAATATTGGCCATTACGACTCCGACTCCGGGCCCCAGGGAGTGATCGTGAATCTGCCCCGATTATGGAGCATCTAGTGAATCTTATTAGGTGTGACTACCGGGGTCAACGGAGAAGACTCTATTCTTTGTCCGGCCCGTCTAGATCCTGCCAGTCTACATCCGGGGAGGCCTTCTCTCCGGAGCCCTTCTTCTGGTACTTGCCCCCGAGAAACTGACCCTTGTACTTGCCGCCCTTGCGAAGGGTCAAGACCCCTTGCCCGTGAGCCAGGCCGTATTTCCAATCTCCCGAGTAGCGGGCTCCATTGGGAAACCGACAGTTTCCCTTGCCCTCGCGCTTGCCCTCGACAAAATCGCCGCTGTACTTGTAGCCATCTTTGCGGGTTTCAGTGCCCTTGCCGTGCTTCTTGCCTTGCCTGAACATGCCCTTGTAGACCGTCTTGTTTTTCTTAATAAGGGTCCCCTTGCCGTGCATCTTGCCCAACTTCCACATTCCTATGTGCTTCAGCTTGGCGGTGGTCAGGGTTCCTTTGCCATGGGTCTTGCCGTTTTGCCAGCTACCTGCGTAAGTACTGCCATCCGGGGTTTTCAAGGATCCCTTGCCGTGCCGCAAGCCATTTTTCCAGCTACCTTTGTAGCTAGTACCGTCGGGGCGAATCTCAGTGCCGATCCCATTATAGACCCCGGCCTTCCAGGTACCTGAGTACTTGGTGCCATCGGCGAGACTGCCGTTGCCTTTTCCTGCCCGCTGGCCGTTCTTCCAGTTACAGACATACTTGCCGACACCCTTCATGAACTCGACACCTTTGCCATGTCGCTTGCCGGCCTTGAAAGAACCCTCGAACGTGCTGCCGTCTTTGAACTTCTCAATTGCCTTACCGTGACGCAAGCCGTTTACGAATAGACCCTTATAACGGCTACCGTCGGGAAGGACCTCGCTGGCCTGGCCGTGTCGGCGGCCCTCTTTCCAGAAACCGACGTACTTGCCGCCCTTCGGGTCGCTCTCGGTGCCCTGGCCGTGTCGTTTCCCGTTTTTCCACTGTCCTTCGTAGCGGCTGCCGCTTTTCAAGACCTCGCTACCCACTCCGGAGCGTTTGCCGTCTAGCCAACTGCCCTGGTAGCGGCTGCCGTCCTTCAGGGTTTCAGTACCCTGGCCGTGGCGTTTGTCTTTCTTCCACCCGCCTTCATACTTGCTGCCGTCGGGTCGTATTTCGGTCCCCTGCCCCTCCATGACATCTTTCTTCCAGTCGCCCGTGTAGGAATAACCGAATTTGGTGGACATTGTACCCTGGCCATGCCGGAAGTCTTCGACCCATTGGCCATCGTACTTGGTGCCGCTGGCCGAGACCTCGGTCCCCTGGCCGTGCCGGTCGCCCGCCTTCCAGCCGCCGACGTACTTCAAACCGTCGCCGGTGGTCAAGGTCCCCTGTCCTTGGGGAAGCCCGGCCTCGAAGTTGCCCTCGTAGACAACCGAGTTGGGCCCGCTGGCTTTACCCTGGCCTTGCAGCAGTCCGTTCTGACAGGTACCGGCCACTCGCTTCCAGCCCGGCATGGTTTTGTGAAGGCGGCACTCTTCAGCGCTGGCTGCGCTAGACGAAAAAACCGCCAGGACAAGCAATCCAATTCCGATGTTTCGATAGGTCATATGCACATCTTCACCCCGTGAACGAATTTAGCAGCCCGGCTGACAGTTGTCCAATTGCGGGCACCCCGTCCCTGTCCCCATCCCAACGAAAACGACATCGAATCGGTGACGCTCACCATCGATTATTTTTTAATACAATAGCGGACAGACTTGCCAAGACACGCCGTAATACACACTAAAAGTAGGAATAACTGCGCATCTCGACAATATATTACTTGCCGTGACGCGCAAAAACCACTATAGTTGGTGGTAACTGCTGCGTGGAGGAGCAAGCAATGCGCTCAACCGATTTCTTCGAAACCCACCCACTCTTCACACACGAGGAATTCTTGGAGGCCCGTGCTCCGCGCGGAGCAACCACCCGCACCAGCGACAACCTTCTCGCCAAGCACCTCGCTGCCGGACGCATCGTGCGCGTGCGACGTGGTCTGTACGCGACCGTGCCTCGCGGTCTAGACCCCAAACAGACCCCGGTTGACCCGTACCTCGTCGCCACGAGGCTGTCGTCTGATGCTGTCGTCGCCTACCACGCCGCGCTCCAGTTCTACGGCAAGTCATATTCAATCTGGCGTCGTTTCCACTACCTGACGCGCCGCCGGGCTCGCCGGTTCTCCTTTCAGGACATGGAGTTTGTACCCGTACAAGTGCCGGTCGCCGTTCGAGCCCTCTCTGAATTCGGGGGCGGCGTGGTCGAGAAGCGGCACGCCGGTGGTGTCGTGGTTATAACGACGCTTGAACGAACACTCGTGGATGTTCTCGATGCTCCGGAAAAAGCCGGAGGGTGGGAAGAGATCTGGCGCTCTTTGGAAATGGTCGAGTTTTTTGATCTCGACGCCGTCGTCGAGCACACAGATAAGCTGGGGTCGGCGCTGACCGCCGCGCGCGTGGGCTTCTTCCTGGAGCAGCATCACGAGGAGTTGATGGTAGAGGACCGATACCTAGAGTGGTTGCGCAAGCTCGCCCCCGGGCAACCCCGTTACCTCGACGCCCGACGCGAGCCGGGGCAGCTCGTATCGAAGTGGAACCTCGTCGTACCCGAGCGAGTCCTGAAGCGCACCTGGCAGGAGGTAGCCTAATGCTAACCGAGGCAGAGCTGAGGCGCGAAGCGGCGGCGACGGGCTTTGGCACCGAAGTGCTGGAGAAGGTGATCCGCCTGCTTGAGCTACTCGACACCCTACGCATGCATCCCTTCCTCAAACCACGCATCGTGCTGAAGGGCGGAACCGCGCTCAACCTCTTCGTCTTCGACGTGCCGCGGCTATCCGTGGACATCGATCTGAATTACATCGGGGCGGCCAACCGCGAGACCATGCTCGCCGATCGCCCAAAGGTGGAGCAGGCAATCCAGGCCGTGTGCGGGCGGCTGGGCATTCAAGTCAAGCGGGCACCTTCTGAACACGCCGGTGGGAAGTGGCGTCTCTCCTACACGACTATTACCCGAAGGCCCGGCACGCTCGAGCTCGACATGAACTTCATGTTGCGAACCCCGCTGTGGCCTCACGCCGCAGCCGACTCGGGTTTAGTGGAACCTTTTGCTGTGACCGGAATTCCCATCCTTGACGTTCATGAGCTCGCAGCAGGGAAGCTCGCGGCGCTCTTCGGTCGCAGCGCGAGCCGTGACCTGTTCGATGTCCGAGAAATACTGCGCCGAGGTGATCTCGATCGGACGAAGCTGCGACTGGGGTTCGTGGTGTACGGAGGAATCAACCGGCGGGACTGGCGCGAGGTATCGCTCGACGACGTCCAGACAAACCCCGACGAGGTCGATCGTCAACTTGTACCCCTGCTCCGAGGCGACATGGCCCCTGATCGTGACCACATCCAGATATGGACAGAGCAGCTCGTTGCGGACTGCAGGGACCTGCTGTCCGCCGTGCTCCCGTTTGAACCCCAGGAGCGAGAGTTCCTCAACCAGTTGAACGATCGCGGTGACATCGCGGCCGAGTTGCTCACGAAAGACGCAGGACTACAAAGCGTGATTCAAGCACATCCGGCGCTCTTGTGGAAAGCGCTCAACGTCAAGAAGCACTTCGGAACATCCGACCAGGATAAAAGATAAACCTGTCCCCATCCCCTCCCCAGGTAAGTTGAAAGTGGCTCCCGACCACGGACTTGAACTGCTTGCCAGATTGAAGTTAGGCTCGGGTTTGCGGAGGATCATATGGCTGCTCACAAACTGAAGCTGAGCGTGTATCTTGAAGATACCGATGCCCAGGGCATCGTCTACCACGCCAACTACCTCAAGTACTTCGAACGGGCCCGCAGCCGTATCTTTACGGCCCACGGGCTCGAGTCCGGCCCTGCAACCGGTCAACCCATGTTCGTGGTCCACGAGATGAATATCAAGTTCAAGCGGCCGGCTCGCCTGGGAGACCAACTCGAAGTGACTACCGAATTCGAAAAAGCCTCAGAATATCGCCTGACCTTTGAACAGAAGATCCGTCCCGAGGATCAAGACGAGTTACTGGTCAGCGCCCAGGTAGAGGTGGTCTGTGTGGATAAAGAAGGCAACCTGGTTGAACTTCCCGAAAATCTGTAGAGACTTGCCAAGCCTTGAAAAGTTCTAGACAGGCCTAGTCGACCGTCCCGCAAGCCAGCCCGGTCAGCGTGGCCGTGTTGTTGTCTTCGTCACACTCGTTGTTCTGGCCGCTGCCGTCACCGACGTCATCGGCGGCCACCCGCAAATCGAAGATCACGTCGTACATGTTGGCCGGCAAGACCCAGGAGTAGTTGAAGTGTTCGAGCTGGCCGGGAAATAGGGCCTTGGTCGTTAGCATTGTGTGGACCATCTGATCGTCTATGTAGATCGCAATCGAGGCCCCCGGCCCGACCATCCGGCTGCCCTGGTTCATGACATCGAAAGTAATATACAAAGAATTGTCGGCTTCACAGACTGCGCCTAAATTGATTACCACCAGGTCGGGGGCCCAGAAGATGCCTTCACCCTGAACGTTCTGGCGGAAGTTGTTGAAACTGTGCGGCGGCCGCCAGTTGGGTTCTTCGGCCAGCGGCACAATACCGTCTTCGGAGATATTGGTCACATGGTAACTGTGCTGATTCCAGATCCGCCGCGTAAAAACCCAGTTATCGAGGGTATCACCCCAGACTTCTACTCCGGGGGTGCCGCCCATGGAAGAGTTCTCGGCAATGACCACCTCGGCGTTGCCGTCGTTGTCGACGTCGGCGATCACAACCATCTCCAAGCGGGTGTGACTGCCGTGAGTGTTATCGACGTACAGCTCGGCCCCGGTCAGTCCGTCGAAAATTCGAAAGCTGGTTTCATCGGCGTAAACTGCCTCGGCCCGGCCGTTGCCGTCGAAGTCGAAAACCGATGAGGCCGTCACCCGGCTGGAGCAGTCTTCGTTGGGCACGAACCACAAGACGCCTTCTCTAGCGCAACCATCCGGCAGGGGATTGCCATAACAATCCAGATCGATAATCACGTAGTAGTCGGCCGCGGCGGTCCCAATCTCGGGCCGGCCGTCGCCGTCGAAATCCGCAATTGTCGGGGGCCCGCTTTCGTTGTTGGCGCAGTCGTCGAGCGGAATGGCCACTTTTTTCAAGAGGCTGCCGTCGTCGTTGATCACGAATACCTCTCCGCGGCGGATGATTACGACTTCGCCTTCGGGATCGCCGTCGAAATTTCCGACTGCGTTGTAGCCGTCGCAGGGCAAACTACCGCCGCAGGGCGAGTTATTGGAAGTATAGTTAAAGGTCCATTTTTCGCTGCCGTCGTAATTGTAGCAAGTGTTGCCGGCCAGGACTTCGGGCCGGCCGTCCAGGTCGATATCGGCCACGGTCGTAACCGGCCCCAAAAAGGCGTTATTGCCGATCCCGGCATTCGGCCCGACGGTTACCAGCCCGTCCCAGCGCAGACTGCCGTCGTTACCGTTGAGGACCACATTGCCAATGATCACTTCCGGCGGGGCCTGGCCGTCGAGGTCGGCCAGCGCAGGCTGGGCACCCCCGCGGGTGTGGACGTTCCAGGTCGGATACTGGGTATTTTCCCACATGACCGTCCAGGCCGACCCGTCGTCGGCGGTGCGCTTGAAGGCCACCGTCCCCTGAGGGCTGCCGCCGTTGTTGCGAATGGCGACTATTTCGGGCACACCGTCGCCGTCCAGATCTCCGATCGCCAGGCCGCCCGAATTGTCGATGGCCGGGGTCGAACTCGAAAAGATCGTGGTCATGCTGCCGTCGGGATTACAGGCCCCGCTGACAATCCGCAGCGTGCCGTTTTCGTTACAGCAGCCATCGCCCTCAAGGTCATAACTGGTAAAGACTATCTCGGGCACATCGAAGCGATCTGTTTTTCCGTCAGCATTGTCGTCGGTCAGGTTGCCGACCACCGGGGCCATGACCACGTCGTTACGGACCGGAGTCACCCCGCCGGCCGGCGGCGTCCAGCGACAATCAACTTCGGGATTGAATTCGCCTTCGGGCGGGACATACAGGCAATCGCCGACAACCCCTTCGTCGATACACCTGCCCAAATCACGCTCGCATATCTGGCCGGGCGGACAGTCACTTTGGCGAATACACTCGATACCCAAAAAAGTGCAAGTCGAGCCGTAACAGATTTGGCCGGCCTGACAACAGCTATCCAGGGCGAGACCACAGCGCTCGTTGCCGCCGCAATTGATCAGGCAGCGCTCGTCCTCGCAAACTTGGCTTTGGTTGCAGCATAACTCGCTGCGATGACCACAGCGAGTACCGTCACAGGGTGGTCGACATACCTTGTCGACACATTCGTAGTTACCGGGGCAACAGGTGCCACCGCTCTGGCAACGATTGTCCGGTGGACAGTCTTTGACGCAGCTGCCGTCCTGACAGACATCACCCTCGTTGCAATCGGATTTGTAGCGGCAGTCGACACACTTTCCCGAGACGCAGTACTTTCCAGAAGAGCAATCCGTGTCGAGACTACACTCCGGGCCGCCGTCTGAAGACGTTTGGTCTGACGAGCAAACAGCCAGGACAAACAATCCTGCCAGTAACAGTATCCATCCAAATTTCCATAAATTCGCCATCGGCGCACTCCTTAATATCCATTTCCCGATAGCCCATTCTACGCAGCTCACATCTTTTGCGTCAATCATAAGACTTGACGCCTCCAGGAGGGGCAGGTAAAGTTTCTTTTACATGTCACAGGGAGGATAAAGTCATGAAGGGACAATGGGTTATCTTGTTGACCATCGCTGCATTCACGTTGGTTTGCAGCTGCGGAGACCCGCCCACTCAAATCGGTGAAGTCTGCCAAACCGATCAACACTGTGGAGCCGCCGAAGGAACTTTGACTTTGACCTGCGATCATTCAATCCCGGGTGGTTCATGCACAGTCTCGACCTGCACGGTTGACGACCCGACTACCGAAATGGTGGCCGAAGACGAAACCAGCTGCCCGACCGGCTCACGCTGCATACGCGAACACATTCACAGCGGAAAGAAATGCCGCGGGACTGAAGATACCAGGCTCGTTTGCCGGCGTGAGTGCGGACAACAAAGCGAATGTAACGAAGTTATTCTATGCGGCGAGAAATGCGAGATGGTCGACGATGTCGAAGTCTGCCATGAAGAGTGCAAGAACCGCATGGAGTGCGTACCCTTCTGGAGCGTCATCCCGGAAGACTACGACGACCCGCCCCGGGCTTGCGTACTGTTCGGCTCCACCTGTGTCTACGAAGAACCCGAAGAATAGAGACTCATTCCAAGATCCCCCGCGTTACCCAGTACAAGCATACCCAGCCGCCGGCCAAGACCAGCCCGCAAACTGCCAGGCAAATACAGGCTGTAATCAGACGTTGCTTGCGCTGTTTGCGATCGGTCTTTAACGAAGCGGAAATAAGCATCACGCCCACAATTAAAAATACCAGCCCCGAAAGCAACCCGACTACCCAAAGTCCAAATCGAATCATGGCCTGTTTGTGCTTAGCGACCGACAACTCCTCGGCCTCCTGTCCGTCGGCCAGGAGCGGCAAGACGCCCTCGGGGGCTGTCACCCGCGAAAGCACTGCCAACAAACCGATCGGCCGGCTGCCGGAATCGAGGCTGCCGATTTCAGCCCAGAAGTTTGTAGAGGTTTCCAGCTGCCTCAAGAAATCAAATCCCTGGGCGACGCTCGGTGCCTGGCGACCGCCAACCAGCAACATCGCGTCCGACTGGGCCTGGCCCTGTCCGAATGGGTCCAGGCGGGCCCGAATCACGAGCGGGCCTTCGATCCCGGCCGGCAGCTGAACTTCCAGGTTGGCCTGCCCGTTTTCTGTCTTGGTCTGACCGGAATAACACCAGCCTTTTTGCCACCAGGCATCCAGATAGACCCTGGCCGAAGCCGAGAGCGTGCGCAGATGAACCATCAGCCGGTCACCGGCCGCCACCAGCTGAGCACTGGTGGCTATATCGACCTGGGTTGGAGCCCGCTTGAGAGAAACAGCACCTGCCAGACCGCCGGTTTGACCGATAAAAGAAAGCTTCAAGCCCGACGGCTTTTCGGTCACGACAACTTCTGCAAAACCGTGCGAGTCGACTTTTTTTGTCTTGGATTCATCGATGCTCAGTTCTCCCGCCAGCGGTCGACCCTGACGATCTATTACTCGCACAAGCAAACCCGAAGAGAAAGTTGACGACAATTTTCCGCCGGCCGGAAAGAAAA
>JAFDKH010000347.1 GCA_019307065.1 Deltaproteobacteria bacterium | reverse complement strand
CGGCATCTCGATGTCACCCTGAGTCCAGGTCAGGGAGCCAAAGAGAGTGAATCGCCAGTAGTGAGCAGCGACGGAGGCCTCGACTCCCTGATAAATACCCGCGGAGCTGTTGACCAGGTGAACCACCGATTTACCCTCGATTTCAGTTTGACCATTGTAAGTAGTCGATTGCCAGACAATCACGTCTTCGATCACGCTGTAGTAGATGGCAAGCGATGCCTCGATCGGTCCGATGTTCAATTTGGTTCCGATTTCGACTGTATTGGACTGCTCGGGCTTCAGATCAGGATTAGGTATATTGAACTTCTGACCCGTGTCCCCAACTACTGTGGTCTCTTGCAAGTTAGGAGCCCTAAATCCTTGTATGAAGCTCGCATAGACATTGAACACGCCACGTCGTAAAAATTGAACGCCGGCAGATCCAACCACACCGTTGTAGGTGTAGTTTACATCCCCGATATCGGGAACGTCGGGTGCAAAGGCACTGAAGTTGGAAAAGCGGGTTCCGCCGGTTAGACATAGTGAACCAATCTCTGTCCCAAAATCCCATATGGTAGCATTGCCGTGCAGAAACAATCCCAGTGAACGGTATTCTGATCCATCAGAATAGTTGCCTCTGGCTTGCTTCTCTAATTGAAATCCATTTGCTTCGCTGGCGTTATGCAGCTCGGACGAAATGAATTCCTGATAAACCTCTAAACCGGCATTCAGGCGAATGCGGCGCGACCAGAAATCCATGCCCACGTTGGCGTCTCCACCGATCACATTTACGACATCATTGTAGGAACGTTTTCTGACTATCTGATCTTCAGCCAGTTCGAAACAGGCCCCCAAATCGTCCACCAAACCAAATTCGTTTTTTACACAACCGAAGCGATTGATCTGCTCGCTGACTCGATGAAATGCCAAGGTCGCTTGCACGCGCCTGAAAGTATCTTCGCCGTTCCAGTGGAATCGCAGGTAGGCCAGGTGATCATCGTTGTCGTAAAATCGAAGATCCGCCTTGGCAGCCTGGTCCGCTCGTCCGGAATCTCGCAAAGTCGCTCCGAAATAAGCCCCGGTCAATGACCATTTCGATTCAGGGGCATATTTCGCTTTTAAGTGCCAGTAACCCGTGAAGTAGTCGGAAATCGGCTGATCGGCACCACCGCCTGCCCGCAGAGTGTCATAACTGTTGACACTGCCTCCGACAAGTAATGCCAGGTCGCCGGTGGCTGGAGCGAGCTGAATGGTTCCTGCGCGGGTGTAGTCAGCCGTGGACATGCGGGCCATGGCTCTACCGCCCAGGCTGAAAGACTCGCTGGTTTTTTTCGGGTCCAGGCTTATAGCGTGGATTACGCCTCCCATGGCTCCATTTCCGTAAAGCACCGAAGATGGTCCGCGCACAATTTCTATACGCGAAAGAGCGAAGGGATCGATCAATGCCAGATATTGGTTGGGGCCTGTTCGCAAAGTAGAAGTGTTGAAACGTACACCGTCGACGAGAATCAGATTTTGAGGACCGACCAACCCGCGTATAAACGGAGAACCCGACCCACGGTTGGTCTGTTGAAGGTAGACACCTGTAACCTCATCGACGGCCTCGGGTAGCGAGCGAACCTGCAGCTCTTCGAGCTTCTTTCTGCCGACTAGATCGACGCTGCGATCGACCGTGAATTGTTCCTGTTCGGTCCGGCTGGCGCTGATGACAATTGTCTGACTGCCGCAGCTTTCGCAACTTTCAAGAGAATCAACCTCTGTTTCGGGCAGGTCCGGTTTGTCGGACTTATCTTGGGGCTGCTGGGCCAGGAGTTGCCCAGATAAAGCGCAAACAATAGCTAGCCCGAATAGACAGATCGACTTGCGATCGGTTCGTTTGATATGTCGTTTTTCAGTCACAGTAGACAACTTTGATCATATTCAACTGAATTTATCAAATGAAAACATGCAATAAAAACAAGAACAAAATCCACAGGGACGGCTTTTTGCCATGATTGCGCGGTTGACAATAGACCGATCGGCAAGTAATTTGCGGCGCATGTCTACAATTCTACTGACCAACGATGATGGTATTCAGGCGCCCGGGCTACAGGCCCTCTACGAAGAGTTGTCAACTCTTGGTGAGACCTGGGTTATCGCTCCACACGAAGAAAAGAGTGCCTGCGGTCGCTCGGTGACTCTGAGCCGGCCGCTGCGAGTAAGTGAGCTTTCCAAGCGGCGCCTGTCGGTTGACGGCACACCGGCCGATTGTGTCTTACTGGCCTTCAGAAGCATACTCGAAGAGCCGCCTAAGATAGTCGTCTCGGGTATCAATCACGGCTTCAATGTCGGCGAAGATCTGGATTACTCGGGTACCGTAGCTGCTGCAGCCGAAGCCGCCTTGCAGGGTGCTCAGATCTCAGTCGCCGTCAGCACCGACTCGAAAAGCGATTCGTCATCTCTGGCCAACTCGGCCAAATTTACTCGGGCACTCATCGAACAACTGCTCGAGCACCCCCCGCCAAAGGGCAGTTATTTGAATGTCAACTTACCGATTAACCAAACCAAACGCATCCGCTGGACCCGTCAGGGCAATCCATTGGGAAGGGGCCAGGTAATAGTCGGCAACGACCCGCGCGGAAAGCAGTACTACTGGATTGCCGAACGGCCAAATGAAGATAAACCTCCCGCGGATACCGACCGCGGAGCAATTGAAGATGGCTGTATCTCGCTGTCAGTCCTGACTCTGGATCGCAACTGGCAAGGCGACTGGACTCCTCCCTCATTATGGTCTGCCGGCTACTCGGAGGAGATGCCTTGAACCGCGCTGAGTCCAGGCTGCAAATGGTCGCCCGCCAAATCAAGGCTCGCGGGGTCAGCGACCACAGGGTTTTGGCAGCCATGGGCAAGGTTCAACGGCACGAATTCGTTGCAGACAATCAGCAAGCGTCTGCCTATGGAGATCACCCTCTGCCAATCGGCGAAGGCCAGACCATCTCCCAACCTTACATGGTGGCCTCGATGACCGAGTCTCTAGGACTTGACGGATGTGAACGAGTGCTGGAAATAGGGACCGGGTCTGGTTACCAAGCTGCCGTGTTGGCCGAACTGGCCCGGGAAGTTATCTCGATCGAACGAATTGAGTCTTTAGCCGCCAGGGCTCGGACCAGAATCGACAATCTGGGTTACAAAAACGTCACGGTGATTGTAGCAGACGGCACATTGGGCTGGCCCGATCAAGCTCCCTATCAGGGAATCTTGGTGACTGCCGGTGCGCCTTTGGTACCCAAACCGTTACTCGAACAACTCGATATCGGCGGAAAACTGGTAATCCCGGTAGGAAAGCGGCAGACTCAGCTGGTGGAAATTCACACTCGAACCGGCCCAGAAGACTATGATACCCGACATGAAACCGCCTGCCGATTCGTCGACTTGATTGGAAAGTACGGCTGGTAGAGGAGGCACGGCAGCATTGACACATGCGCTAACATTTCTAAAAGGCATGCTGGTCGGTATCGCCAACATCATCCCCGGAGTCAGTGGCGGCACTTTTGCTTTAATTCTTGGCATTTACGAACGCCTGCTCAAGTCGATCGCCGGCTTCGGAATTCGGAGTGTCAAACTTCTCTTTGGACTAATCACTCATCCCGGAAATAAAGAATCACGAACGGCTTTCGGCCAGGAAATGAAGCGGACCGATGCCAGCTGGTTGCTGCTGCTCATGCTCGGGGCCGCGGTTGCCATCCTGGCCAGCTCGCGTCTTATTGCAATGCTGTTGGACGAACATCGAGCGCCGACCTTGGCGTTCTTCATCGGATTGATAGTCCCGTCTATTCTTGTGCCATATGGTTTATTGAACCGTAAAGGCATCAAAGAAGCATTATCTTGCCTGATCGCGGCAGCCGCCCTGATTTGCCTGACCATTTTTTTCAAGCCGGCAACGGGAGGCACTGGCAACCTGATTACACTTTTCATTGCCGGCGCGATAGC